>CAYZOI010000001.1:0-72538 GCA_964480145.1 uncultured Dehalococcoidaceae bacterium
GGGCCAAAACATGAAAATCCTCCACTTCGCCGACCTGCACCTCGGTGTTGAGACCTACGGACACACCGACCCGACGACCGGACTTTCCACGCGCCTCATTGATTTCCTCGCTTCACTGGATAAGGTCGTCGATTACGCCATAGAGAACGAGGTGGACCTGGTCATCTTCTGCGGGGACGCCTACAAGACCCGCGAGCCCACCCAGACCCAGCAGCGGGAGTTTGCCAGACGCATCAACCGCCTGTCGTCAAATGACATCCCCACCTTTCTCCTCGTAGGCAACCACGACCTGCCCAACGCCGTCGGCCGGGCCACCAGCACTGAAATTTTCGATACCCTGTCGGTAAAAAACGTTTTCGTTTCAAATCGCCCTGATATATACAAAATCCCCACCCGCAGCGGCACTGTCCAGGTTGCCTCCCTGCCCTGGCTGAGGCGCAGCGTCCTGCTCAGCCGCGAGGAGACAAAGAACCTCGATTTCGAGCAGATGAAAGAAAAGCTGCAGCAGGCGTTGACCAGCGCTATTGAACTCAATATCTCCAAGCTTGACCCAAAGCTGCCCGCCATCCTCGCCGCCCACGCATGGGTTGCCGGCTCCCAGATTGGCACGGAAAAGCAGATGACCATCGGGCAGGAGCACGTCCTGCTGCTGAGCAGCGTGGCCAATCCCGCCTTTGACTATATTGCCCTGGGCCATATCCACCGGCACCAGGCCCTGTCGGAAAACCCGCCTGTGGTCTACGCCGGCAGCCTGGCACGTCTGGATTTCGGCGACGAGTCAGACGAAAAGGGCTTTTATCTGGTGGATATTGAGCCGGGTAAGGCCGGAGGGCAGCGGCAGGTATCTTTCGAGTTTCACCCGGTGGAAGGGCGCCGCTTTCTCACCATTGAGGCGGCGCTGGAGGCGGAGGACACAGACCCCACCGCCACCGTGCTCGATGCCATTGCCAAACAGGAGAAAAAGCTCAAAGAGGCCATCGTGCGACTGAACATCACCGTGCCCTCATCGCTCGAAGGGCAGCTACGTGACGCTGACATCAGGGAGGCGCTGCAAGGCGCCCATTTTGCCACCATAGCGCGGGAGACGGTGCGCGAGGCGCGACTCCGCCTCGGACAGTTCACCGCCGAGGAAATCACCCCCCTTGACGCTTTGAAAAAATACCTGGAGACAAAAAAGACTCCCCCCGCCAGGGCCAAAGTTTTAATGGAATACGGGGAGAGGCTGATCCAAGAGGGGCGATTAAACGTATAAAGTTGAGAGGGGGCTTTCGCCCCCTCTTTTTCATCTCCCCTACTCACACCACCTGGTAAATTCTTCCGGCTTTTGTTTCAGGCTGCGGTAGGTGTTCAGCTTTGCCCCCTCGTCAGGGTAGCCCAGCGGGATGCAGATGACCAGCTTCTTACTCTCCGGCACACCCAGGAATTTCTTTATTTCCGGCGCGTAGTTGGTCACCGAAGCCTGAAGCACGCTCTCCACGCCCAGAGAATGCGCCGCCAGTATCAGGTTCTGGGCAAACAGACCCATATCGAAAATCGACCACTCGCCCAGTATCCCGTCGATAAAGAGGAAGACGGCGCAGGGCGCGCCGTAAAACTCGAAGTTCATCAGGCGCAGGTTCTCTCTCCCCACCTCATCATCCCGGGCAACGCCCAGTGCGGCCAAACGCCGGGCGCCGTGCTCACCGGAGCGCGCCTTGTGCTCTTCCGGCCATTCTTTTGGCATGGGGAGGTCGGGATTGGTCGGCGCATTAGCCTTCGCCAAATCAAAGATAACCTTGCTCAGCTCGTCCTTTTTCTTCCCGCTCGCCACCACCGCCTCCCACGGCTGGGTGTTGGTATAGGAAGGGGTGTTGCTCACCGCCTCTAAAATTTTTCCCAGCACGTCCTTGGGGACGGGGGTAGGTTTGAAAGCGCGTGTACTGCACCTGGTTTTAATCCCTTCCAAGAGTTCCATTGATAATACCTCCAATAAAATAATTTAAAAGGTCAGCGATGCCCAGCCTTCTTTCAGAAGGTCGGATATAACCGACCCCACATATACCACCTTGATGCCAGCAGCTTCCAGTTTTTCGGTGATACCCATGCGGTCGGCACACCACTTGCACGCCAGGACCTCAACACCAGCCTCCAGAATCTCCTTGATTCGACCCTGCACCTCGGCGTCGTTGGCCACTACCTTCTCTGAAGGGCCGAAAAAGATAACCTTGACCTCGTCCATCCAGCCCTTTTTGGCGGCATTGAGCGGATAGACCAGCCCCACCTCCAGAGCTACTTCCCGGTCGCCGCTGCATACGAGAGCAAAAACTTTAGACGGCATTTGTTCCTCTCCTTTCCCGTATTAATAAGGCCATTAGATGACACTTTACCCAAGCTGTTTTCTCTTTGTCAAGCTGTCATAAAATGATATAATTCTAATTAAAGACGTACATAAATTACACCAGAGGAGGCAATTAAGATGAGTGGCACGCAGGATAATCTGCAGACGGCGTTTGCCGGCGAAAGCCAGGCCAACCGACGTTACCTGTTCTTTGCCGAGAAGGCGGAGAAAGACGGACACCCCCAGATAGCCCGACTGTTCCGGGCCATCGCCGAAGCGGAAACGGTGCACGCCCGCAACCACCTGAGCACCATGGACAACATCAAAGCCACCAAAGAGAACCTGGAGGAGGCCATCGGCGGCGAGCACTATGAATTCACCAAGATGTACCCGGAGTTCATCGAACAGGCCCAGTCCGAAGGCGTAAAGAGGGCGGAAGTAACCTTCGACTTCGCCAACAAGGTGGAGAAAATCCATCACACGCTGTACGAAAAGGCATTGCAGGCGCTTGAAGGCGGGCAAAAACTGGAAGAGAAGTCGTTTTCCGTCTGCCAGGTCTGCGGCTACACGGTCGAGGGCGCAGCCCCGGACAAGTGCCCGATATGCGGGGCGCCGCAGAGTCGTTTCAAGCAGGTGGATTAAGTCTACCCTAATAAAAAAGAAGGGAGGGGGAAACCCTTCCCTTCTTCTATTTACGGCTCAACCAGTGGCTTAACCGCCCTTTTTCTGCACCCACTTTTCCGCCAGGTCACCCGCCCAGAGCACCTTGGGCTGCTTTCCCTGATAAGCTCGTATCATGAGGAATATCCACAGAGCAAGTCCAATCAGCCAGATGATGGTGGCAATCACCGTGCCAATGACGGGTATCCAGCCGAGGACGACAGCCACCACGGTAATGGTGCCAAAAATGTAAATCGACTGCATGGCATGGTAGCGGACGAACTTGCTTTCCTGCTCTATCAGGATAAAGACCAGCCCGCTTATCCAGCCCAGTACATAGCACAGTAATCCAGCGACATTTGCTTCCAGACCGGTAGATGATTTCTCCATTGCTCCCTCCCGTGTATTCGCTTTGTGCATAAGAGTATACCAAGACAACCTCGATGTCAATAGATAATGTGCCGGGTTTACGAATAAAAAATCGACCTCTAATCCTCGAAGGTGAACAGCTCATCAATCGTGGTCTTTAATGCCCGGGCCACGTTATACGCCAGTCTCAGCGATGGATTGTACCTGCCCTGCTCCAGAAAAATGATGGTCTCCCGCCGGACACCGACCATTTCGGCCAGTTTCTCCTGGGTCAGGTCAAGTCTGATTCGGTATTCCTTAATCCTGGTCTTCATCGCTATCCGCCAGCCGTCATATCCCTGAATTAAATCCGAAATATAAACCGTCACATATTCAAGCCGCTTTGCCGAACAGGGCCTTGAGGTATATCACCATACTGCCGATGATGCCCACCGCAAAACCCAGAGGACTTACCACGGTGGCAATGATGAAGAAGACAGGCTCCTCGAAATCGGCGCTCCAGAAGTGCATAATCAGCGCATAAATGGCGTTGTGCAGGAAGATACTGATTATGGCCGCCCCGAGCGATATGCCCGCAATCAGCATAAAGGTCTTGAATAATTTTAAACGCTTTTCCGTAAGTCGCGGCTCCACCCGGTCATAGTAAAGATAGGAAAAAAGATAAACGGCTCCGGCAGCGATAAACAACGCACCCAGCACCTGCACCGTATCCGGTTCCTCAACCAGTCTGACGCTGAAGGGTAGCATGAGGAAAGCTATGGCCACCACAAAAAAGATAAAGCCATTTCGCACTGATTTGCCGGTATTTCCTCTTACCCGCTCGTCAATGGGTGGCATCTTGCGCCGCCTGAGTAATGACCATATCTCGCGGTAGCCCATGAGCAGAAGCCCGACTACAAATGCCACCACCACGTAGTAAGCTTCCAGTGCAATGAGAATAATGGCCACGACAAGCGCCGCGATGGCAACCGCCCAGAATATTTTCTTCGCTCTCATCCTCCCACTCCACAGTTAATTATTTCTAACGTTATATATTTCTAACATTTTTTCGCCCTTTTGTCAATACTCTGGCCTTTTTCAAGCCTTTTTCGATAATTTCTTCCTCTCCAAGTTGTCGGCGCCGGAGGATGCCTGTTGTCCTGAGCGCCGTTTAAAACATCCGGACGGAAGCTTACGGCGCCCCGCTAGTTTACATGGAAAAATAATGTGGTATAATCTGTGGAAAAGAGGTCTCATATGCCAAGATGCCCTAATTGTGGTCGGGAGACACAGAGGACAGAGGACTGGGCCTGTCAGTGGTGCGGGCATCCGCTGCTATCCAGTGCTTTTAAGAGAATACCCAAAACCTACCGGGAGCTGCAGGAAGAGAGGTCGCCCAACGTGAGGCTGGCCCCGGAAGAGGCGCCAGAGCCAGCACCGGTGCCGGAACCAACACCAGCACCGCCGGAAGCAGAAGCAGAGCCTGAACCACCACCTCCACTGGAACCGGTCGCGGCAGTTGAAGCCGAGGCGGAGGTGGAGAGAGAGCCTGCGCCACCGCCTGAACTGGAACCCGGGACCATTGAGGGCAGCGAGCCGGTAAACGAACCGGAATCAGCACCGGTTGCCGAAGTTGAAGTGGCGCCAGCACCGGAGACGGAACCACCGCCGGAAGCAGAACCAGCCAAAGAGTCGGCAGCGGAAGCTGAGCCCGAAGCAGCGGCGGTACCAGCACAGGAACCGGTAGCCGCGCCAACCCTGGAACCAGACCCAGCCACCGGCACCATAAACGCAACCGTGGAGGAACTTAATGCCGCCTTCAATTCGGATAAGGCAGGCACGAATACTAAATTATTGAACAAGTTACTTAAAGTAACCGGACCCGTGCATAAAATATTTGCCAAAGACAACCTGGATATCTTCTACATTATCCTGACCAGTGCCGGAAGACCATCGACCTGGCAGGTCCGCTGCACTTTCAGCCGCGAGCACGGTGCGTATTTATCGCGACTGACTGAAGGGCAGGAACAAACGGTACAGGGTACATATGTTGGCTACGAGAGGAATATCATTCTAAAAGAGTGCAGTCTGGTGTAGTGATATGGCTAGATCTCTGAATTCCTAGTTGAAAGGAGGCAAAGTTTATCAATGTCGACGACGCTGAGTATTGTTTTAATCGTTATCCTTGTTATCCTTGTCGTATTGTACTTCGTAATGAGGGGCAGGCGCTAGAGCCGGCGTGGCTCGGTCCTTACTTAACTATCAATAGACGGCTACAGCACCTCCAGCCATATCGATAAAAACCGGCTATTGGGAATAGCGCCTTTAGTGCTGCCCGGCCGACGTCTTTAATTGGCACTGAGTTTCGCCAAATGTCAAATAAGCGCCCACCGACCTGCCGATTTGCGGTGGACAGGTAAAACGGTTAGGTTTATAATCTCAACTAGATATGAATTCCAAAGCAGAACTCCACGTCCTTTTCGACCGCCACGAGATTGAGACTGCTGTCAGGCGTCTCGCTTCCAAAATCAGTAAAGATTACCGCAACCAGAATCCTCTTCTGCTGGGCGTCCTCAGAGGCTCGTTTGTGTTTATGGCCGACCTCATCCGCCACCTCGATTTCCCTCTCGAGGTAGATTTCATCGGGCTATCCAGCTATGGCAGCAGTATGCAGAGCTCGGGCAAAATCAAAGTGGGCA
Organism: uncultured Dehalococcoidaceae bacterium; assembly: GCA_964480145.1. Classification (GTDB taxonomy): domain Bacteria; phylum Chloroflexota; class Dehalococcoidia; order Dehalococcoidales; family RBG-16-60-22; genus E44-bin89. The sequence goes on from CAYZOI010000001.1 coordinate 6,025, forward strand.
AGCATCTGGAGACGCCGGTACGGGAGAGGAATGTACTGGTCGTGGAGGACATTGTGGATACCGGCCTCACCACCGCCTTCCTCCTTCAGTACCTCAAAAGGCGAAAACCAGCTTCGGTGAAGCTCTGTGCCCTCACCGAAAAGCCCTCACGGCGGGAAGTTTCCGTGAACATTGACTACCTCGGTTTTACCGTGCCTGACAAGTTCCTCGTCGGTTACGGGCTGGATGCCAACCAGAAATGCCGCAACCTGCCCGATATCTGCTACCTGGAGGGCGAAACATAATGGTATCCGGGCAGGCCAGACTAATCGCGGTGGCCAGAGGAGACCAGCCCGCCGACCTCATCCTCGCCAATGCCGGGGTGGTAAATACCTTCACCGGTGAAGTCATAGCGGGCAACGTCGCCATCTGCGGTGACCGCATTGCCGGGGTGGGAGACTACCACGAAGCGAAGCAAACCCTGGACGTCTCCGGCAAGTACCTGTGCCCGGGTTTCATCGACGGCCACGTTCACCTGGAAAGCTCGATGCTTGATGTCGGCCAGTACGCGCAGGCAGTGGTGCCACGGGGCACGTCGGCCATCGTTACCGACCTGCATGAAATCGCCAATGTCTGCGGCCTGAAAGGGATGCGTTATGTGCTTGACTGCGTCCGCAAGCTGCCCCTCGACCTGTTCCTGATGGCGCCTTCCTGTGTGCCGGCAACCCATCTGGAGACATCGGGAGCCAGCATCAGCCCCACAGACGTGCGCCAGATTATGCGCTGGCGGGAGACCATCGGTCTGGGGGAGGTTATGAACTTTCCCGGCGTCATCAACGGTGATGCCACGGTGCTGCACAAGATTGCCCTGAGCCGGAGAAAGATTATCGATGGGCATGCCCCTGGCGTCAGAGGAAAAGACCTCAGCGCCTACATCGCCGCCGGCATCGGCTCCGACCACGAATCAATGGCCCTTGAAGAGGCCAGGGAAAAACTGCAAAAGGGCATGTTCGTTATGATACGGGAAGGCTCTTCGGAAAAGAATCTGGAAGCCCTGCTGCCGCTGGTCACCGATAAGACCTATAAACGATGCCTCTTTGTCGTTGACGACCGCAGCGCTTCCGACCTGCTTCACGACGGAGATATCGACGCCGTAGTGCGCAGGGCGATTAAACTCGGACTTGAGCCGGTGCGGGCCATCCAGCTGGCTACCATCAATGCCGCAGAGTATTTTCGCCTTGACGGCCTGGGGGCAATAGCTTCCGGCTACTTTGCCAATATTCTGGTGCTGGACGACCTGGATAACCTGTCGGTTAACACGGTCTTCTATCGCGGCCGACCGGTCGCCAGAGAAGGCAGGCCACTATTCCCACTACCGCAGGTGGATAACCGCACCGTAACCGGAACGGTAAATATAAAGCCGGTTACCCTCGAAAAGCTGAGTTTGCCCGCTCCGTCAGCAGAACTGCCCGTCATTGAAGTCGTCCCGGGACAGATTGTTACCCGAAAGCGCTACCTTAAGGTCAGGACGGTCGATGGCCAGGTTATTTCTGATACGGAACGGGATATCCTGAAACTGGTGGTAGCCGAAAGGCACCGGGCAACCGGCAATGTGGGGCTGGGGATGGTCACCGGCTTCGGGCTGAAGAAAGGAGCGCTCGCCTCCTCGGTTGCCCATGATTCGCACAACATCGTTGCCGTCGGGACAAGCGACGAAGATATAATGGCGGCGATTCAGGAAATCGAGCGCCTGCAGGGCGGTCTGGCGGCGGTGGCCGACGGCCAAATACTGGCCAGCCTGAGCCTGCCCATCGCCGGGCTACTTTCCGATGAACCGCTGGAAGCCGTGGTTGCCCAACTGGGCACGCTGGAGCAGAAAGCCAGGGAACTCGGCGCCAGGCTTCCCTCACCATTCGCCACCCTTTCTTTTCTCGCCCTGCCCGTGATTCCCGAACTCAAACTCACCGACCGGGGATTGGTGGATGTGACTGAATTCAGGCTAATCAGCTGAAAAGAGGTACTGGCAAAGTTGAGTATGCGTCAAACCAGACAGGAACCAGTTTTCGAGAGCCGCTACGATGCCGGCCGACAGCTGGCGACCTGGCTGGCCGAGTACCGGAACCAGTCGGCCGTAGTGCTGGCAATTCCCAATGGCGGGGTACTGATCGGGCTGGGGGTGGCGCTGGCACTCAATGCCGAGTTCAATATCATCATCTCGCGTAAAATCCCCCTGCCACTCAGCCCTGAGGGCGGCTTTGGCGCTGTAACCGATGATGGCACCACCATACTCAATGAGGATATGGTAAAGCGATTTAATCTGAGCCAGCAACAGATAAACTATCAGGTGAGCCAGGTAAGAACCGCCATCCGACAGCGAAGCCTGCTCTACCACGGCAAAAAACCTCCCTCTCTGGTCAAAGGCAAGAGGGTGATAATCGTGGATGACGGGCTGGCTTCCGGCTATACCATGATGGCCGCTGTAGAATCGATACGATATCGTCAGCCCCGGGAGATAATCGTCGCCGTGCCGGTGGCATCGGCCGCCGCATTGCCCAAGGTGGAAAAAGTGGCCAACAAGGTGATTGCCTGCGTGTCCGGTTTCGGCCCGGAATTTTATGTCTCCGACTTCTACCGCTACTGGCATGATCCCAGCGACAAAGAAGTGCTCCAGTGTTTCAAGGAGTGGGGGCTCAGGCACCGCCCGGATATAGAATCACTGGGTAAAAAATAAATAATCAGAAATCAGTATAGTCCGCTTATATTTTACAGTCCCCCCAGTCCCCCATCCACACCCAGAACCTGACCGGTGATATACCTCGCCTCTTCGGACGACAGAAACGCCACCGCCTCGGCCACATCGCGCGGCGTGCCCAGAAAGCCAAGCGGTATCCGTTTCAGCATCTCACTTTTCTGTTCCTCGCTCAGTTGCTCGGTCATTTTGGAGACAATAAAACCGGGAGCAATGGCGTTGACCGTAATGCCGCGCGAGCCAACCTCACGGGCCATGGTTTTGGTAAAGCCAATTATCCCCGCTTTAGATGAAGCGTAGTTTGCCTGTCCGGGGTTGCCCACGATGCCCACGATGCTGGATATGCTGACAATGCGACCCCACCTCTGCTTGACCATCTGACGCAGTACGGCGCGGGTGCACAGGAAAACGCTCTTCAAATTTACATTGAGCACCGTTTCCCAGTCCTCATCCGACATCCGCATTAAAAGCTGGTCGCGGGCAATGCCAGCGTTATTTACCAGAATATCAACCCGTCCGTATTCAGCGGTCACTTTTTCCACCATACCGGCCACATCAGACGCGGAGGTGACATCGGCCGCCACCGCCAGGCTCTTGCGGCCCATCTTCCTTATCTCCTCAGCCGCCGGCTCCGCATCGGCAACGTCACTGACGGCAACAGTCGCGCCGGCCTCGGCCAGCCTGAGCGCAATCTCCCTGCCAATGCCACGAGCACTGCCGGTGATAATGGCTACCTTGCCGGAAAGATCCATGTTCACCTCCTCGGGTTATGTCAGGCGGCTGCTTACCGTCTGCGCATCTCCAATATTCAGGGTCTGTACCTCCCGGTTTATCCGCTTTACCAGGCCGGTAAGCACTTTTCCCGGACCTATCTCAATAAACGCGTTCACGCCTTCATCGACCATGTATTCCACGGAACGCTGCCACTGGACACAATTGCACAGCTGATGGACAAGCTCTTCCTTTACTGCCTGCACCGTGGTCAGGGGCTGAGCAGTGGTATTGGCGATGACGGGAATAGAAGGGTCAGCAAAAGCAGGCTGTGATATGATTGCTGTCATGCTCTCAACAACGGGCTGCATCAGCGGAGTGTGAAACGCCGCGCTTACCGGCAGTGGTATCACACGGGCGGCACCTTTTTCTCTGGCCAGCTCCATGGCTTCCGTCACGCCATCTTTATCGCCGCCTATAACCAGTTGCCCCGGCGAATTCACGTTCGCAATACAGGTTCCCGTCTGCTGGCATACCTCGCTCAGCACCGACTCTTCAAGACCGATAACCGCCGCCATGCTCCCAGGACGAGTGGTGTTGGCCTCATGCATCAGACGACCCCGCTCCCTCGCCAGATAGACCGCAGTCTTGAAATCAAACACGCCGGATACAGCCAGCGCGGTATACTCACCAAGGCTGTGACCGGCAACAAACCTGGGCGGCGGCAGATTGGAATTGACCTCGCGGGCAGCTTCCAGGCAGGCATAGCTGACGACCAGAATGGCTGGCTGGGCGTTTATGGTCTGCCGCAGTTCCTCCTCAGGGCCTTCAAAACATAGCCTTGAGAGAGGAAACCCCAGCACTTCATCAGCCTGGTGGAAGACGGCCTTCGCTGAAGCGAAGGTCTCATAAAGGTCATGCCCCATGCCTGCCCGCTGCGCACCCTGACCGGGAAAGACGTAGGCTATTTCAGTTGGTTCAACCATAGATTCCCACTGCACACTGAATCGGAGGGGAAGACCCTATTCAGACCTTCCTGATGGTCCCGGCATCTCAATGATCTCTCTGCCGGCGTAATTGCCACAGGTAGGGCAGGCGTGATGTGGCAGCTTCGGGTTATGGCACTGGGGGCAGTAATCAAACTGGGGGGGCTTCAATGCCAGATGGCTTCGCCTCTTACCACGGCGCGCCTTGGATAACTTTCTTTTTGGTAGTGCTCCCATAATCTGCGTTTCCTCTTACTTTATTTGCCGAGCTGTGCCAGATTCATCAGTTTCGACCAGCGCGGGTCAACTGTCCGCACGGGGCAACCGCAGGGTCCCTGGTTCAAATTGCGCCCGCACTCAGGGCATATCCCGGCACAGCCCTCGTGACACAGCGGTTTCATCGGTATCGCCAGCCATGCATACTGGCGTATGGCTTCACTCAAATCAATGACGTGATGCTCGTCAATGGCGAATGAACCGGGCTCACCGGAAGGCTCAAGCGGCAATCCGCTATTGACGTCGACGGTCTGCAGGTATTCCTCCTCCAAACTTATATCCAGCGGACAGTTAAAAGCGCTCAGGCAGCGGCTGCAGGTCAGTTCGAACTCGGTATGCAGTTTTCCCCTGACCAGAATGCCGCGATGCGTTCTGAGCAGGCTGACGTCGCCGCTTACCACGCTGTCACGCTCTTCGACAATATCAAGATTGTCGTCTATTTTATATTTACGGGATGACCCGATGGGTTCCTTGAGCAACTGGGAAACATTTATCTCCATAACAGCCACCTCCTCACCAGCCAGTTCATTCCATTATAAGGCAAGCGGCGTATTCGCCGCAAGCTCGGTAAAGCGTGATACTATGAGTTCATCGCTTTAATTATGGTGATGAGTCCGTCGTTGAGATAATCTCTCCCGGCCTCGGCAAGCCGGTTTCTGGCCAAAAGCACTTCCAGCCCACCCTGCGCCAGGTAATCTCTGAAACAACGATGATGATTTCTGCCGGCGAAAAATTCAAGAACCCTGACCAAGCGGGAGAACAGAGTATTGGGCAGTGGAACCTGAAAATCGAGGAAAATCAAAGCGCCGCCTTTCCTGACCACCCTTTTCATTTCGGCAATTATTTTATCCCGGGCGGCCCTCTCTTTTTCGTGCAGGGCGAAAGATATGGAGGCATAGTCAAAGCTGTTATCCTTGAATGGCATATAGCAGGCATCAGCTCGCTGAAATGAGACATTGTCCCTTTTTCTTTTATCTCTCCCTGCCAACTTGAGCATATTCGGATCCAAGTCGATGCCCGTAGCCATGATACCAGCCCCAGCGTAATAAAAGGCCTGGTCTCCGGTCCCGCAGCAGACATCCAGGACCATGTCCCCGGCCTTCATTCCGGAAAAGTATATGGTGTGAAGTCTGATGCCTCGCAGGAGGGGGTCTATCAAAGTTGAATAGTTTAGAAAAAGCACTGGATTACCGCTTCTTCAGCTTTTCGATTAGCAGCGGCACTACCTGAAACAGGTCGCCGACGATGCCGTAGGTGGCCACTTCAAAGATGGGGGCATTGGGGTCGTCATTGATGGCAACGATACACCCGGAGGTCTGCATGCCCACCGTGTGTTGCAGGGCCCCGGAAATGCCCACGGCGATATACAGCCCGGGGCAGACCGTTTTCCCGGTCTGGCCTATCTGGTGCGAATAGGCAACCCACCCCTCGTCCACCGCCGCGCGTGTGGCGCCCACCGCCGCGCCCATGACCGAAGCCAGCTCATTGAGCATCTCGAAATTCTCCGCCTTTTCCAAGCCTCTACCCCCGGCAACGATGACGTCTGCTTCCTCAATCCTGACCGTTTCCGCAACTTCCTCAATAAAGTCGATAAGTTTTGTCCTTGAGGTGATGCTCTCTCGCTTGAAGTCTATTTTTATTATTTCCCCTTTTCGGCCGCCATCCGGTTCGCGCCGGGAAAAGACATGGGGTCGCACCGTCGCCATCTGCGGTCGTGCTTCCGGGCAGGTTATGACGGCCATGATATTGCCGCCAAAGGTTGGCTTCGTCTGCAGGAGCAGCCTCTTCTCAGCATCGATATCCAGACCGATACAGTCGGCGGAGAGGCCGGTGGGCAATGCCGCCGCCACCCGGGGAACGAAGGCGCGTCCCAGCGCGGTGGCTCCAGCCAGAACTATCTCCGGTCGGTGCTGCTGAATCAGCTCGACGAGCTGCTGCGTCAGAAGGTCTTCCTGGTTGTTCGCCAGTTCGGGACTATCGACAAGATAGATTTTGTCGGCACCATGGGCTATCAAACTGTTGACATCATCGACTTCATGTCCCAAACATACGGCGCTCAATTCCGCCTTTAAAGCATCCGCCAGGCTTCTTCCCCTGGCCAGGAGCTCATAGACGACGCCCCTGATTTCGCCGTTTCGCTGCTCGGCAAACACCCAGACTCCCTGATAATTCACGTTACTCATACCTTTTAACTTCAGACCAGTCCATCATCTTTTAACCGGCCAATCAGGCAGTCCACCTGATTTTCTACATCTCCCTGAAATATCTCACCCTGATGTTCCTGCTGGGGAGAGAATATCCTGATGACCCGGGTGAAAGAGCCCGCCATACCGACCCTGCCCGGGTCAATGTTTAACTCTTTGACTCCCCATACCGGTATGCTGGCGCTTTTCGAGCGGGCAATGCCGCGCAGTGAGGGAAGACGCGGCGCGTTAATCTCTTTGACCACGGTGATAACGGCAGGGAGGGGGCTTTCCATGACCTCGTACCCGTCTTCAACCATGCGCCGGACACGTATCCCGCCATCAGCTATCTCCTCTATCTGGCTGACATAGGCGACAAACGGGAGGCAAAGCATCTCGGCGAGCTGTGGGCCCACCTGCCCGGTATCACCGTCCAGTGTCTGCCGACCGCAGACGATAAGGTCATACTGCTCCAGCTTGCGGAGCGCCATCGATAGCGTGCAGGAGGTCGCCCAGGTATCGGCACCGGCGAATGCCGGGTCGCTCAACAGAATGCCCTCGTCGGCACCGAGGGAGACGGCTTCCCTCAGGGCGGCTTCTGTTTGGGGTGGCCCCATGCTGATGGCGGTTACCTTGCCGCCAAACCTCTCTCTCAGCCGGACGCCTTCTTCAATGGCGTAGGTATCAAAAGGGTTGATGATGTTCTCAATACCCTCACGGATGAGGGTATTGGTCTCGGGGTCGATTTTTACCTGCGTGGTACCGGGCACCTGTTTCAGGCAGACGACGACGTTCATTCCGTCTTTGCCTTCCGCTTTCTCAATTCAACGGCAATGGCATTGCGCAGGATTTGATTCGCGCCTTCATATATCTGGGTGATTTTGGCGTCCCGCATCATCTTCTCGACCGGATAATCCTTCATGTAGCCGGCACCTCCACAGACCTGCAACGCATCCGTGGTTACCTTCATCGCCACGTCCGAGGCGAAAACCTTGGCCATGGCTGACTCCTCCGTAATCCTCTTAGCACCGCTGTCCCCCATCCTCGCTGCGGCATAGACCAGCGCCCGGGCCGCTTCAACCTGAATGGCCATTTCCGCCAGCATGTCCTGCACCACCGGCAGCGAGATAATCGGATGGTCAAACTGGACACGCTGCTGGGCATAATCCACCGCCGCCTCGAGCGCTCCTTGCGCTATGCCAACCGCCTGCGCTCCTATCCCCGGTCGCGAGCGGTCAAAAAGCCGCATCGCCTGGATAAACCCCAGGCCCTCCCTGCCGATGAGGTTCTCCTGCGGGACAAAGCAGTTGCGGAAAACGAGCTCTCCCGTGGCTGAGGCCCGGATGCCCATCTTTTTCTCTTTCTTGCCAAAAGTAAAGCCCGGTATGTCCTTTTCCACGAAGATAGCGCTGGCGCCACGGGCGCCTCTGGTCTTGTCGGTCAGGACAATTACCGTGTAGAGCTCCGCCTCGCCAGCGTTGGTGATGAACTGCTTGGTGCCGTTGAGTCGATAGCCACCTTCAACTTTGTCTGCAGTCATCTTGATGGCGCCGGCATCGCTGCCCGCCGTGGCCTCGCTGATGGCGAACGCGGTCAGTCTCTTTCCGGCGGCAATATCCGGGAGATATTTACGTTTCTGCTCTTCGGTACCATACTCTACCAGGGTGTAGGAGCCAAGCGCATTTACCGCGTAAGTGGCCGCCACGCCGCCGCACACCCGACTCAACTCCTCTACCACCAGGCATAGTTCCAGGCAGCCACCACCCAGCCCCTCATACTCCTCCGGTACGAATACGCGAAACATATCGGCATCGGCCAGGTCTTTTATTATTGCCCAGGGGAACTCTTCCTTCTCGTCCAGTTCGGCCCGGACCGGCAGAATCTTCTCCTCGGCAATCTTCCTGGCCAGATTTTTTATGGTCTTCTGTTCTTCAGTTAAGAAATATTCCAAGGAAATGCTCCTTTCCTACCCCTACGATAGCCTTATCCGAATGTCCAACCCTCGACCGATAACTTTGCGAGGCACTAAAAAAATATCCTGATTAATAAAAAAGTCAAATAAAATTATAAGTAAATTACCTCATCAGCGTCAAGGCGATAGCTTGACAGAGCCCTTTGCAGTAGCTATACTACCGATTGCGAAGTACAAGCAAGGGTGGGCAGATTGGTATAAAGGGGGTGTTTAAGATGGCAGCCAAGGCGTTTGTTTTGATTGAAACAGAGGTGGGTAAAACCAGAGACGTCGTTAATGCACTGCAAAAATTGAAAGGTGTTAATTCAGTTGATACCGTGACGGGCCCCTACGATATCATTGCCATCCTGCAGGGTGATAGCCTGAATGATATCGGCAACCTGGTTACCGGGAAGATTCACCCTATTTCCGGTATATCCCGTACGGTGACCTGCCTGGCAATTTAAGTTACGCTTTCAACGACTTCAACACTTCGTTAACCGTCTGCTCGTCAGTTGAAGCGCCGGCGGTTACGCCGATATGACGTTTGCCTTCCAGCCAGGAAGTCTGGATTTCAGCGGCGGTTTCTACCAGATGCGTCTTCGTTATCTGAGAGCATAACTCAGCCAGACGATTGGTATTAGCGCTGTGGTGCCCGCCGACAACAAGCATCATGTCCATCTGGCCGGCCAGTTCGATGGCGGCTGCCTGACGTTCCCTTATATCGTGACAGATGGTGTCAATAAGACGCATCTCCGAATCCCGGATAAAAGCCGTATCAATCAGTTTCCTGATGAAAGCGGTGAATTGGATCGGCACCTGGGTGGTCTGGGATAAAATTCCGATGCGGCGCGGTACCTGCCCCAGATTGGCAACAAATTTGTCATCCAGTGCCGCTATACCCTTTCCTCTGGTCCAGCCAAGAATACCCCTGACCTCCGGATGTTCGGCACCACCGAAAATAACCACCAGAAAGCCGGCTTCCGTCAGCCTGCGAGCGGCCACCTGCGCCCGAAGTACAAACGGACAGGTGGTGCTGATGATTTCGATATGCCTGGCTCTGATTTCCTCCTCCATTTGCGGGCTTATGCCGTGAGAGCTGGTTACCACCACATCGCCGCGAATATCGACTACATTTTTGGCTACCTGCACACCGATTTCCGATAGCTTTTGTAATACCTGCCGGTTATGCACCACTGCCCCCAGTGTTTCCACACCGCCACGCTCGCGGGCCACTTTCTCCAGTATGTCAATGGCCCGCTTCACACCGAAGCAAAAACCTATCTTGTCCGCCTTTTCAATTATCATCCGGTCATTTTTGTCCGTCACTGTATTGCCCCCGGTACTCTTCGGGCAACAGTTCAGCAATACGTCCCATTATGGAATGGGTGAACTCTGCAAGCTGCACCCGGGTCACTTTGCCGTTTACCGATGAAAGGTTAAACGGGCAACCGATATTCACCGTGACTTTGGGACGGCGCAACCACCAGGTCAAGCCCGTTATCTTTTCAGTGCCGTGAATTCCCACCGGCAATATAGGCACACCGTTACGCACCGCAATGAGCGCGGCGCCGGAAAAAGCGTCAATCATCTGCCCTTCCAGGCTGCGCCGGCCCTCCGGAAAGACAATCAGCGCCATTCCCTCGCCGAACCACCGCTCGGCAAAGCGCAGCACATCCCGGTTCATACCGCCGCGCCGTATCGGAAAAGCGCCGTAGTTGCCGACAATGTACTTCTTAATCCGGGTACGGAATAATTCCTCCTTGGCCAGAAACATCGACCGCCTTTTGATACTGAGGCCCATTATCGGCGGGTCGGTCAGGCTCATGTGGTTCGCCGCCACCAGTAACGGCCCCTCAGCCGGAATATGCTCCCGCCCCAGCACCCGCCAGCGAGTAAAGAGGAACAGAACCACCCGGGTAAAAAAACGGCCTACGTAATATATCCAGTGCATTTTGTACTCTACAAAAACTGTACTTTTCAATTATAACGGCGAGCCAGGCTAAAAACAATTGATAAGGGCAACCACGCATTAGAGCTAGAGAATCACGTTCAGCAGCCCGCCCACGGCGAGGGATGCGATAATCATGACGGCAGACGCTTTGAGCAGCCCCTTCACACCCAGCTCCCGGAAAAGCACCACGAAGGTGGCGATGCAGGGAAAGAACATCGCCAGAACTACACAGCCGATAACCAGCTGCCCCGAGGTTAGCGCCAGCGGTGCCAGCATGCCCACGGCCACGTCTTTGCGCAGGAAGCCTACCGCCAGCGCCACCACCGCTTCCTTGGGCAAACCCAGCAGGCCGGTGACGACCGGTGCCGTGAAATTGGCGATAGCATCGAAAACACCCAGTGCGTACAGTATGTTTATCACCAGAACGGCGCCCAGAATAATCGGGATGGCCTCGCGCAGAAAACCATGAACCCTGAGCCACAGCTTCTGCAGCACGGTCCGCCACGGCGGCATTCGATAGGGCGGTATCTCGATTAACAGCTCGGGGCTGAATCCCTTAACCATGCGGTTGAGAATAAAGCCAAGGACTATCCAGACGAGAAACAGGGTGCCGTAGACAATGGCAACATATTGCAGGCCCCGCTCCCCCACCAGGCCGAAGACCATTGCCTGCAACGCGGCACAGGGCACGGCGATAGAGATAAGCGTGGCCGCGATGAACCTCTCCCGTTTGCTTTCCAGTATCCTTGTCGCCAGAACTGCCGGCACGTTGCAGCCGAGTCCCAGCAGCGTGGGAATAATAGCATAGCCGTGAAGTCCCAGCCGGTGCATGATGGTATCCATAAGCACGGCCAGACGCGGCAGGTAACCGACGTCCTCCAGCAGCCCGAGCACCAGATAGAAAGCGATGATATAGGGGAGTACCATGGCAAAAGGCACATAGAGCCCGGTGGTCAGCAGGCCAAACGATTCTATGTAATTGACTTCACCAACGATGGTACTGCCAAGCAGCACGTCATGGAGAATACCAGAGCCTCCCATAAGATTGCTGAAAAAAAGTATCACCGGCGTCCAGAGGTGCTCGAACAGGGGGTCCAGAACATAGCCAATCAGGCTCTCCCCGATGAAGCGGATGCCGAGGAACATGCCAACGAGAACCACCGCGGCGATTATAATTCCGGTAAAGGGACGGACACTGGCATCCTCCAGGCGCTCCAGCCAGGTATGGTGACGGTGGGTGACACGCTGCACGTGTTCCACAATGTTGCCAATCGCCTGCCAGCGCTCATCATGACTGCGAGGCGGCAATCCTGGCACGCTGGCTACAGGAATACTCTCTACCAGTTCCTTTATTCCCTGCCCGGTTATCGCCACTGTGGGGATAACCGGGACGCCGAGCAGCTCTTCAAGCCGTTTTAAATCAATGCTTATGCCGCGGTGGCCGGTGTCGTCCCACATATTCAGGGCGACGACCATCGGAACGCCTTTTTCCAGCAACTGGAGCGTCAGGTTGAGGTTTCTCTCCAGGTTGGTGGCATCAACCACATTGATGACCACATCGCCGGTGGCGAGCATTCGCAAAGCGATTTCTTCCGCCTCACAGGTTGGTTCCAAGCCGTAGGTCCCGGGCACATCAACCACTTCCGCCGTATCGTCCCCGACCTTCATCTGTCCATGCGTGTAACCAACCGTGGTGCCGGGATAGTTGGAGGCGATAACCCGCACGCCGGTCATTCGTGAAAAAACGACACTCTTGCCAACATTGGGGTTGCCCATGAGGAGGATTTGTTTCAGGCCGCCCTTCTTCCCCCGGCGCTTTTTAACGTGTTTTCCCGTGCCGTGACATGCCATTCTCCCTCTCCTTCATCACTGCTCTAGCTCAACGATAATTTTACTCGCCATGCCGAAACCAATCGCCAGCCGGGTACTGCCCAGCTGCACAGTTACCGGCCCCCGCATCAGCATCGAACTGACCTTGGTAATCTTTTTACCCGGCCTGATACCCAGAGCGTTGAGACGGCTCACCAGTCCTGCTCCACCATCGATTTGCATCACTCTGCCACTCTGGCCGGGATACATTTGCCTCAGATTTATCTGCTTTTTTTCGGTCATATGTCACCTTTTCTACAGAACCACGTCGCCCCTACCGCCGGGCCCGCTGACACCGGGCGCAGTAGCCGGCAACACGTATTTCCGTTTCTTCAATTTCGAAGCCTTTTGCTTCCGGAACTTCCTTTTTCAGATAGCTCGACAATGGGTAGCTGAATTCAATAACGCGTCCACAGCCAAGGCAGACCAGATGATAGTGTTCCCTGGTCGGCTTTACCTCATAATGATGATGGTTCTCACCGAAATGCAGCTCATCTATCAGGTCCAGCTCCTTCATCATCTGCAGGGTGCGATAGACTGTGGAGAGGCTGAGGCGCGGCTCCTTTTCACGGGCGCGACGAAATATCTCATCGGCGTCAAGGTGCCCCTGCCCCCGACGGATAATATCCATAATCAGGGCTCGCTGGCGAGTAGACCTCTTCCCGGCCCCATTCAGTTTTCTGCTACCCGTTGTCATTTCATTGCCACCCTTAATATCTTAATGCTATTGCAAATCATTTGCAATAATAATTATATATCATATGCCGTTTCCCGTCAATTGGAAAGCCTTTCCAGTGTTTATCACCGCTTGTGCAGCGCCGAAGCCCAGGAGAAAATGATGATGGCGATTACTATAACCACAGCCGAATTAACCAGCAGCATGGTTGGTGCTCCCCAGAAGCTGGCACCGGCGCCGGTGAGCAGGTTGCCCAGTGGCAGTGTGCCAACGGCAAACGCACGTGCCCCGGAAACCCTGCCTCGCATTTCCTCCGTAGACCACATCAGCAGCAGTGACTGAATAAGCACCATGCACATCCCCTGATTCAGTCCGGCTACAACCAGAATAATCAGAGACAGGGAAAAGAGGCGCGAGAAGGCGAAGAGCACCAGCATGGTCGGCCAGGCAATGGTTACCGCCACCAGCAGCCTTCCTCGACGTATCGAATAGGGCATTATAGCGACCAGGAACGGACCAACCGTATTACCAAGTCCAATCGCCGCCATGAGCTGGCTATAGCCAATTACCCCGGTGTGCAGAACATCCCGGGCAAATACCGGAATCAGGGTGAACCAGTACGGAAAGACAAAGAGGTTCACCAGGGCCGCAATCAGTATCAGTGCGGAAAGAGCCCGGTCCTGTCCCAAGTAGCGGAAGTCTGCCACCAGGCTCTGCCACATTGATTCCCGAGCCACCGGCACGAGTGGAGGTTCGATTTTCATTGGCAAAAGAGATAGAAAAGATAAGCAGAAGCTGGCGGCAACCAAGGCGAAGCAACCGCTGGCCCCGATAACCTCGAGCAGGCTCCCGCCGAGAAGCGGCCCCAGTATAGTGGTACTGCCCTGCGCTACAAACAGGAGAGAAATGGCCGCGACCACGTGGTGTCTTTTCACGATATCGGCAGCGGCGGCATGCCGGGTGGAATAATCAAATGTGTATGATACGCCACCTACCAGGGTGAACAGAAAGAGATGCCATACCTCAAGCTGTGAGGTCTGGAATAACGCCATGATAATCAGGGCGCTGACAGCGTAAACCACCTGCACTGCGATAAGAATCTTACGCCTGTTAAAGCGGTCGGCAATGGTACCACAGAAAGGTCCCAGCAGCATGGAAACAAAACGACAGGCCCCCAGCAGACCAACCAGCAAAGGGGAATCCGTCATCTCCAGAACCAGCCAGGCACCGACCACCGTTTCCATCCAGCGGCCAATAAAAGTACCCATTGAAGAGATGAAAAGAAGGCGGAACTGCGGATAGTGCCAGGCGGCCAGAAACTGGCGGCGTTCCGTGGAGGGGGCTTCAGCTTCAGACAATATCAGCCCCCACAGGCCTCAGGCCCCCAACCTGTTTTTAATTTCGGGCATGGCTTTTTGTGCCGCCAGTTCACCCTGCTTGATGCACTCCCGGGCATGATGGTAATCACCCGCCCCGATATGCGCAACGTCCGGTTCAATCACGACGTCGGCTTTTTCCAAACCCGACCTCACCAGCGAATAGGTGCCAATGTGTATGGATTGAACCAGGACATGGAGGATATTTGGCTCCCTGGCGCCCTTCGTGCTTCTCTCAATTGATTGGTGTGCCCGGTCAAGCACGTCGGGGATAACATTGACCGCAATGATGAAATCGGCGCCCATTTCTCTGGCAAGGCTCACCGGCACCGGGTTGGTCAGGCTGCCATCCACCAGGTGTCTGCCTCTCCGCTTCACCACGGTGAATATCCCCGGCAGGGAAATGCTGGCCCTGACCGCTTCTACCACGGAACCCCGGTCGAGCACAACCGCTTCCCCGGTATCAATATCGGTCGCGGTGCAGGCGAACGGTATCAGTAAATCGCTGAATTTGATATTGCCGCCGAGGAGCGAGGTCAGCAGGTTGCTGAACTTCTTCCCCTTGATGAGCCCGGTCCTGGGCAGGGCTGGGTCAATGAACTGGGTCAGCCTGCGCCGTGAAAGTTCGATGGTTTTTTCTTTGATGAGGCCGACGTTTATGCCCCGCGCATAGAGCGAACCAACCGCGGCCCCGACGCTCGTGCCGGCAATCAGGTCAATGGGAATGCCCTCTTTCTCCAGAACGGTCAGTACACCGATATGCGCCATTCCCCGCACCGCACCACCCCCCATTGCCAGTCCGACCTTTGGCTTCGGCAATTAACCCCTCCTCAAGAACCAGGGACTGATATTGACGATTTTGCCCCGGTAATAGAACAAAATCATGATGCCAAGGATAAGCATCACAATATCGATATAAAGCGCGCCGGCGATAGACAGCTTTAACTGTACCCATCTTTCCGCCTCACCAAAACAGCCGCAGGGCTTGTCGCCAAGCCCCTGAATGAGCAGTATGGTGTTATTGGCAATCAGGCCGACGGTAAGTGCCAGCGCAAAGGAAGCCACCAGTCGGGCGATACTGCCGGTGATGAGGAGCACGCCAATTAAAATCTCGACGCTGGGCAACCACCGGAAAATGAACTTGTCCAGCGCGATGGGCAGGAACTCCGGAAAAACGAAAATGACAAACGAATCCGTCTGGCTGAGAGTTTTCCCCAGACCGGCGGCCAGAAAAATAAGGCCCAGAATAATACCCGCGCCGATAGCTAACCAGTTAGCACGTGTCATGATATCACACACCTCAATTGTTTGTGTTTCCGGTGGCGGGCCAGCCCCTCATCCCCACAGTTCTTCGATGTCTTTTTCCGCCTGTTTCCCGCCTTCGGCCTTTCCCGCAGTAAGAAATTCCTTATAAGACTGTGGTGAGCCGTACTCCCTCGTCTGGATGACCACCGGCATCGGCACGGCATGTCCGAAAATGAGCGCCTGCTGTTTTGACTCCAGCCGGGAGAGCACCGATTTCAGAGCACCTTTGCCGGAAACACCGGCGAGGACACTGTCAACATCCCGCTCGTTGTCGAGCAGGCAGGTGATTTTGGTGCCCATCTGCGACATCACCTCAGCGTCTATGCCGCTGGGACGCTGGTCAATGACCAGCAGTGTTACATTGTATTTTCTCATCTCGCGGGCGATAGTGCCGAAAATGGTCCGGGCGGCAACCTCCGGGTTCAGAAACCGGTGTGCCTCTTCAATGGTTATGACCAGCGGCTTGGGCTTGGTGGTCTCCTCACCCATCGCCTTCTCCATCCGGTCGCGGTACTGGGAGTGAATCCGCCGCGTCAACAGATTGGCCACCAGAATGTAGGCGGTGGTATCGGTGTAGCGGCCAAACTCCAGGACGACGTTTATGCCCCGGTCAAGGTATTCCAGAACGCGCGCGACCGCATTATCCGGGGCCTGGGGCTCGATGAAAGGGAGGCGGCTTATCGTGGCCAGTCCCCTCTTTAAATTCTGAAAGGTGCTTTCGTGGATAGCCAACTCATTTAATAACCGACTGGTTTCCTCGGAATCGGGCATGTCTGCGGCCTGCTGCAGCCAGTTCCTGCCGAATCGACGCCGCAACTGGTAAATGGCTTCCACGGCCGGCTCGGTGAGGTTCAGGGTCTGGCGCAGCAGCGCCATGTCCTCCGGCTCTATCTCATCGTAGCCAATCCGGACAACAAAATCGGTGCTCACCTTTCTCCGTCGCGAGCTTTCCTCGTCAAGGGTGAACACTGCCACCTTCGAGGGAAATAGCTGCTTCAATCCCTTGACGGAACGCCCCCCCTCGCTCGTCCCCGCCCAGCCGTACTCGTTGTGCATGTCGAAAATCAAATTCACCGCGGCGCTCTTCTGCAGCATGCCGATGAGCAGGATGCGGGTGAGGAATGTCTTGCCCGTGCCGCTCTTGCCGAAGATGCCGTTGGAGCGTTTGACCAGTTCCGGCAGGTCGAGGCATATCTTGGTCTCCATATCGAGCGGCGTTCCCACGTAAAACCTCTTTTCGTCCTCGCCGCCGAAGACGAGCTCAACATCCGCCTGCGAGGCCAGGTTGACCACCGAGAAATGGCTGGGCACGGTTTTTACCGGCTTCGGCCCTTCTACCAGGTCCGCCACGTCGCCGCTGATGGTGAGCATGGGTAGTACGTGCAGGATACCGTAGGTGCTCGTGCCGGAGAGCACTTCAGAAACAAAGGGATCTGTAATATCGGGCGGCGTCAGCGTAAACCGCGGGTCAATGACGCCCAGCTCGATATCGGTTATCATGCCGAAAAAGCGCTGTCTCTGCCCCTCTATGGTGACGTAGCGACCTACCGCCATGTCCTCCACCGATACCGTCCCATCGAGCTTTACCTCAACGCCGCTCTCCAGCGAGCCGGAGACAACAACGCCCAATCTATCCGTCATTTCAGCCTCCCCAGAATCGCTCTGAGCTGATTGAACTGCCCGCCGAGCATAACGGCCAGCTCTTTGCCCGCCGCCACCAGAAAGCCGCGCGGGTCTTCCTGCGACTGGCTCATCAGGCGCAGGGCAGCGGGCACGATTTCGTCAACGGCTACGGGCAGATGAGCGCTCACCAGCATATTTAGAAACGCCAGCGACCGCCCAAACTCTTTTATCTCATCGGTAGAACACTGATAGACAAAGTCGTGGAGTCGCGCCGGACCGGGCGGCAGGTACTGGTTTATATTGTCCCCTATTTTATGTCCCACCACCAGCGCGCTGAACTCGCTGCGGAGCAGTTTTGAAAGCTGAGGGCTGGACTGGTAGATGGCCGCCTCGCTATCCTCATCTTTGCCGCGGGCGATGGGCCTTCTCCCCGGCTCCAGGCTGCCGGTGGTAGCGTGGTAGACGATGCCGTAGATGTCCAGCTCACCGTCTTTCGTTTTCACCAGGCTGCCCAGAGGCGGCAGCTCATAAAGCTCGTAGCACTGCGCGGTAAAGCCCGCCGTGCTGGCTTCTATAATTTCACCGACTCTATCTGCTAAACTGGAGTTAATCAGTCTCACCTCCTGTGGTACTCTATTCCCTCTTTGGAAAAGGGGGATAAAGGGGGATTTGCAATCCCTCTCAATCTCCCTTCAGGAAAGGGAGAGGTCAAATCTCTCTTATTCTACTGTCTCTTACTTCCCTTTCTTGTCTTTCTTCTGCTTGGCTTTCTTTACGTTTTTTCTGCCTTTACTGCCCATTTTATATCTCCTGACTTGACTTGTTAATTACTCTCAGAATCATTACCTGACGCAAGTAGCTGTAAACCTTTGATCTGAGGTAGTAATGCTCGGCCAATTATGCCTCTTATGTCTGAATAGAATCCCGTTGCCCCTTTGATAGCCTTTTCTATTTCCTTCTTTCGTGTATTCCAAATGCCCTCCATGGCACGTCTCTCTTGGTCAATGTCTTCCTGCATTGCGAGAAGTGCTTCCACAACAGGTTCTATTCTTTGTTTGAATTCTGGGCCTGCGAAGTAAGCATAAAGAGCTTCTATCTTTTGGTCTCTACCTTCCAAAGAAAGCCGATTATTAGTTATTTCGATTAAGCTAAACCTAAGAACATCAGAAAGGCAACACGCTACTGGTAGGCGTGCAACCCATACATTTTCAACCATACCAAAAGTCGTTACATTTTCTGGAGTCACTATGGAAGCGATGGCGGCAATATCAGCTTTTTTATCTCTTTGGTCGTTCTTTAGTTTTGGTATCCAACTAGTGTTCCAACTCGCAGTATTCTTGGATTCCCAGAGGATAGTTCCACATAATTGCATATTATTATTTTTGTCTTTTACTTTCTGTATTATATCAGCACCTTTTGCTCCCCTTTTTACAATTTCTATATCATCTTCTGGGAAACTGGACTCAAGCATCCGCTCGAGCTCATACTGTAAGGCGTCGCCTTTAATTTGAGGTGAAATTTGTTCGGATTTCTCTTGGAGTTCTTTAATTTTTGTCAGAAGTTCCTTATTCTCATAATCTTTCTCCACGATTTTTTTATTATACTCATCACTAAGTTTTTTCTTTTCTTCATCTACTTTACGGTCGACTTCCAAATCAAGTTCCTTTTCTCTGGCGTCTACTTTCTTAAGTCTATTTCTTAAACTACGCTCAACGTCTTGTGACTCTTTGAGTTTCTTTTCAGATTGATTTAGTTCGCTCTGAAGTTCTTCAATAGCCCGATTTGCTTCCTTCGTAGCCTTTTCCTTCTCTGCATCCAATTTCGGTTTCAACCCAGCTTCCCATTGCTTTTTCCACTCTTGTTGAAATGGATAAAGAACTGTATCTGCTAGTTGAAACTCTGCTCCACATTTAGGGCAAGTGATTAGATTACTCGTTGTCTTAACCATTGCTCTTTTCCCTCCTTTTCCCACTTATGCTATTTTTTAAGGCAAGCTTAAAGTGGTTTAGCCCCTTCAAAACTTATCCTCCCCCTCTCCTCCTAGGATAGGGGGGCAAAGAGGGTGAGGCCAAAATTCTCTTACCCTGCCGCCTGTCCCAGGTAGAAAGGCCAGACCACTATCCCCAGGATAATCTTCCACCATACCAGCTCCGCATAGCCGATGGTGAACAGCCAGCCGATGAACCATATAATGCCGAATCCGGGTCCACTGTGCTTCATTTTTTCCCTCCTTCTTTAACATCGCGGTGAGTTTAATAATATATTACACCCACCTCGTCCGCTTGCTAAAACTCTTGGCGGAGGTGAGGGTGGGGATTTTTTCCTCAACGCAGAGTGCTTCCACCAGCTGCCAGAACTCGGCGCGGTCGGCACCGGTGACCACCGCCTGCTCGTGGGCCTCACTCAAAGCCACCGGGTAGCCCTGCCCCCTCTGGCACTGGTCAAGGAGCAAAGCGTGCGCCGTGTCCAGCAAGTCTGGGTTTTCCGCCACCCAGCGCGGCAGCTCCACCCGCGCCACCTCTTCCTCAAGCCGTATGTAAAAGAAATAAACCCTGTGTTCGCCGTAACGTTCCTTCGTTATCTTGGACGGGCTTACGAACAGCGCCGACCTCTCGCCCGGCTCTAATACATCCATGAAGAGTTCACGGTCGGTTACGCCGGCCACGCCTTCGCAGTCCCTATCTTTATTGGGCGGGCAGAAGCGGTCGCAGTCGGCCACCTCGTGCGGGCAGATGGCCACCCGCAGGACGTTGACCACATCTGTACTCCTGGGAAAACTGATGTAGCTGGCCAGCGCCATCTTCTTATCCCGGTTTTGCTTTCTCATCTCTTCCAAGCAAAGTAAAAAGCCATTGCCCAGCAGCGCCTCGGTGACGAAGTCGGGAAACGCCTCCAGTCCCCAAAGAATCAAAGTGCCATCGAGCAGCGCCAGAGTGCTGCTGCCCGGGGGCTGTTCCGCAGCCAGCGCAGACAGGTGGCGGCATTCCTCAACGGCGCGCTTGATGCCGAGCAATGTTCCTTCCACCACCTGCTCACGACCGCTCGCCGCCGCCGGCTTTATCACCAGGTCTTCATCTTCAGCGTAGAGGTGCGGGGCACTATCCAGCAGGGCATCTGGTTCGTCGCCGTACCTGAGAGCAACGGTACCGATGTTTATCAGGTAGCACCGCGTGGAACGATGCCGGTCAACGTCAATATGGGAGCCATCGGCAGCCATCACGCTGAACGCGGCGGGGAGGGGCGGCGCCGGGTATCGTTCCGCCAGTCCGTCGCACAGCTCCGCCACCAGCCACGTGGTCCGGCTGGCCGCGACTTTCCTCTTCAGTTTCTCCAGGTCAATGGCTTCATCGCCAAAGATTTGCCGCGCGTACTGAAGTCGCTGCTGCCTTTCGGCACGGCCTTCCTTCAGGCGCACCACCATGTTGCTGGCCTGCGAGGCTATCTTGGTTAAATCCAGTGACACCCTTTTTCCCTCTACGGCAAAGTATAATTCATCACTGGAATGAACTCAAGCCAGTAAGACACCGAAAGCAAGGGTATGATATGATGAGAGGGAGGTTCACATGCTTCCAATCCTGCTGAGCGTTGCCGTTATCTCCTTCTCCGGGGTAATGATGCCCGGCCCCATGCTCGCCGTCACCCTGGCGAAAAGCTACAGGTCACCGTGGGCGGGAGTCTGGATTTCCCTCGGGCACGCCGTTATTGAAGTCCCTCTAATACTACTCATCTACTTCGGTTTCGCCCAGTTCTTTCAGGTTACTGTTGTGCGGCTGGCGCTGAGCGTGGCGGGCAGCGGCATGATAATCTGGATGGGCGTGAGCATGTTCCGCGCCCGCAGCGAGGTTGCCAGAAAAAGGAAGGACCTGCCTTACAACGCCTTCGCCGCCGGCATTCTGACCAGCGTCTTCAACCCTTTTTTTCTGGTCTGGTGGGCGACCATCGGCAGCATGCTCATTATGCGCATCCTCGAATTCGGCACGATGGGTCTTATTGTCTTCACCATGGTGCACTGGCTGTGCGACCTCACCTGGCTGACACTGGTATCCAACGTTATTTACCGGACGCACGCCTTCTGGAACCAGCGCGTGCAGGAGTGGCTTTTCATTGCCTGCAGCCTGCTACTGGTTGGCTTCGGCATCTGGTTTCTGGTGTCGGGCATCAGGCTTGTGATTTAGAGGTGAATTATGAAAGCGGGTTATGTTTACGACCCCATATATCTGAAGCATGAAACCGGCTATCACCCGGAAAATGCCAAACGCCTGGAAGCGGTTATGGCTCACCTTGAGGAAACGGGGCTGATAGAGCAGCTAACGCCGGTCAACCCTCGCCCGGCCACCGCGGAAGAGCTGAATTATGTCCACCGGGCATCGTATGTCTCGCGCATCAAGGATGCGGCGTCAGAGGGCATTGACTGGCTTGACGCCGACACGGTAATGTCGCCGGACTCCTACGATGCCGCGCGGTATGCCGCCGGCGGCGCCATTGAGGCAACCGATGCCGTCATCAGCGGCAAGGTGAGCAGTGCTTTTGCCCTGGTCAGACCCCCCGGCCACCACGCCACTGCAACGGCGGCCATGGGTTTCTGCCTCTTCAACAACATCGCCATCGCCGCCCGGCATGCCCTCAAGAAACAAAAGCTGGAAAAAGTCGCCATCATCGATTTTGACGTGCATCACGGCAATGGCACCCAGGAAGCCTTCGACAGCGACCCTCAGGTCCTTTATATCTCTGCCCACCAGTACCCTCACTATCCGGGCAGCGGGACCATTTACGAGACCGGGAGCGGTGCCGCGCAGGGCAGCAAGGTCAACATCCCCCTGCCCGCTGGTTCCGGCGATGATGAATACCGGCAGGTTTTTGAGCAAATCATCGTGCCGGTTACCAAACGTTTCCGCCCTGAGCTTATCCTGGTGTCCGCCGGCTATGACCCGCACCGGGCAGACCACCTGGCCATGATGGAGGTCAGCGTCACCGGCTTCGCCGAGATGGTAAGAACCATCAAGGGACTGGCCGACGAATTCTGCGCTGGGAAACTAGTTTTCACTCTTGAGGGCGGCTACAACCTGAAAGCGCTGGCGACGTCGGTGAAGGCCACCTTCGATGTCCTCCTCGGCAATCCGGATATCGAAGACCCGCTGGGGCCACCGAAGCGCCGGTGGGCAGCGCCGGACATCAGCTCACTGATTAAGGAGATAAAGAAAATACATAAAATTGCCTGAGGTATTCTAAAGAGTAATAAGATGCTCAAGGATTTGATATTTTATACGGTTGCCGCTAATGTGATTGCCCTAATTGCAGTACTTGTCGGGGCAAGTCTGGCTGTAATACTGTTTTCGTCTTTGCTGATTCCGCCGGTTATTCTTATTGTCTGGAGAATTATCCGCTGAACAGACTGCCCTCAGTGGCCACCGCATTCCTGCGCAGCATAAAAAGCCTGCCTCAGGGCTTATCATGCCGCAAATCCGGCGGGATGGGGCACCGCTCACACTTCTCCTCGCAGGGTTCAACATGAATTACCACGCTGGCATGCTGTAATTTGCTCTTGATATCCCGTTCCAGATGGTCACACATCTGGTGCGCTTTTTCGATGCTGATATTTTTCGGCATTACCAGATGCAAATCAATGTAACGCTGCCTGCCCGCTTTCCGGGTACGCAGGGCATGAAAATCAACCAGTTCCCCGATATGCTCCATTATGGCTGCTTTGACAATATTTTCTTCGTCTTCCGGCAACTTGACATCAATCAGCCCGCCGAATGACTTTTTCATCACGTCATAACCTGACTTAAAAATGACCAGAGAAACCAGCAGCGCAATTATCGGGTCAATGATGGCGAGGCTGGTGAAACGGATGATAATCAGCCCCACCAGTACGCCCGCTGCCGAGTAAACATCCGCGGCAATATTACGAGCATTGGCCTCGAATGCCACCGAATCGGTGGTCTTTGCTACTTTGAGCAGGTACTTTGACAGGAAAACGCTGACAATGATGGAAACCAGCATCATGCCTATACCGGCTTCCGTCAATTCAAGGGTTGCCCCGGTGATAATGCGGCGTATCGCTGAATATATAATCAGGCCGCCGGCGGCAAAAATCAGTGTCGCCTGCGCCACCGCCGCTATATTTTCCACTTTGCCATGGCCGAAAGGGTGCTCTTCATCAGCGGGCCTGGCAGCGACCACAACGGCAAAAAAGGTAATGGTGATGGCGAACAAATCCAGAAAACTGTCTGCCGCCTGGGCAAGAACACTGATGCTCCCCGTGATGACCCCCACCGCCACCTTGAACACTATCAGTCCTGTAACTACGCCCAGAGAAAGCTTGGCGGCGCCTCTTCTGGTGGCAAGCATCATTCCCTACCTATTTCACGGCTTTTGCCCGCGCGAAGGGCAGCCAGCTGATGAACCGCCTCCACTCCCTCTTATCCCAGACCACCAGCATCGTCGGGGCTATGCAGATGGAACTGAATGTCCCGGCGATAATGCCAATGATGAGAACAGCAACCAGGTTCTGGATGGTGGCGCCAACGAAGAACAGCAGCGCCAGGACTACAATCATCGTGGTAAGGCTGGTGTTGACAGAGCGCCCGAGCGTTTCTACAAGGCTGTTGTTGACCACCGCCTCAAAGTTAACGCTGATGTCCAGTCGCAGGTTTTCCCTTATCCGGTCAAAGATGACCACGGTGTTATTTACGCTGTAGCCAATCACCGCCAGAATACCGGTGATGAACATCATGTTTACCTGCCAGTTCAGTATGCCGCCGAGAATGGAGAAAACTCCCAGCGCCACCACCGCATCGTGAACGAGGGCGATGATGGCACAGGTGCCGTAGTGGAAAGGCTTGGGCATGCGGCGGAACGCCCAGGTTACGTACAGCAGTATACCCAGCGCCGCCACCGCCACCGCGATAACCGCCGTCCGCACCGTCTCGGTGGCTATCAGCGGTGATACCGATGAGAACTCGGGCTCGGTGAGCTGGCCAAACCTGGCTTCAAGCCCGGCTTCCAGCGCTTCCTTATCCTCTGCGTTCAGCTCTATGGTACGTATCAGGTAGTCGCCGGCACCGGTGCGCTGTACAATCACGTTATCATGACCGAGGTCAGCCAGCGCCACTTCAAGTTCGCCCTGTTCGACTTCCTGCTCAAAGTCGACGGTGAGCATCGAGCCGCTGCTGAATTCAATTCCCGTTTTCAGGCCGAAGGTCAGCAGGGAGAGAACCCCGAGAAGGATAACCACTCCCGATATCAGAAAGAACCTGAATCTTTTACCGACAATATCAAACATCTTTCTTACCCACCGATACGCTGAAAAGACGCGTCCTCTTCGACAGCGGACCGCCGACGAACAGTCGCAGCAAGGTTCGGGTCACCACGATGGCGGAGAACATGCTAACGGCAACACCGATACCCAATGTAACAGCAAAACCTTTTACCGCTGCCCCGCCGACAATGCTATTCCCTACCCAGAACAGTATGATACATACAATAAAAGTGGTAATATTACTATCCCGGATGGCATTCCAGGCGCGGTTGAAACCGGCTTCGATGGCCGCCCCCAGGGTACGGCCGGTCCTGACTTCCTCTTTCATCCGCTCAAAGATGAGCACGTTGGCGTCCACCGCCATGCCAATCGACAGTATAAACCCGCCAAGCCCGGCTAACGTTAGAACAACACCAAACAGCTTGAATACGGCCAGCACTATGGCTCCGTAGAAAACAAGCGAGAGACTGGCCAGAAAGCCGGATACGCGGTAGTACGCCATCATGAAGAGCATCACCAGAAGTATGCCGATGATGCCCGCTTTTATGCTCATATCGATGAAATCGGCACCCAGTATGGGGGAGACGGTCTGGTCGTAGATAGGGTTAAGTGGCAGCGGTATGCGCCCGGCATTGAGCAACTGGGACATCTCCTGCGCTTCATTCGGGCTCAGGCCTTCAATCTGCCCGCTATCGATAATCTTGGCACGGACGATAGGGGTAATCGGCTCGCCGTCATCCCCAAGAAGCGGTTCCCCGCTTATGAAAATGCCTAGCGGCTCCCCGATAAGTCTGCCGGTAACTTCCTCGGAGATTTTCCTCCCCTCGCTGTCCCACTCAAAGATGAGCAGCATCTCACCAAACTGACCGGTGGTGACATACGTATTCTCCCGGAAGTAGGAGCTGTTCAGTTCCTTTTCCTGTCCGCCGATGACGGCGGTTGCCGGCACCCATTCCTCCTCCCCATCATCTTTGACTTTAAGCTCGCGGAATTCGATGAGCGCCGTCTCTTTAATTCGCTTCTTAGCTTTATCGGCCTCGCTGATGCCCGGCAGCTCCACGATGATACGGTCAGTGCCCTGCTTCTGTACTACCGGTTCTTCTACCCCAAAGACATTTATCCGCCGCTCGATGACGGCAACAGCGCCGTCAATGGCCTCGCCCTCTTTCTCCGGCTCAATATCCGAGAAATCAGCCTGATAGACCAAATGGATGCCGCCGCTCAGGTCAAGACCCAGGCGCATTGCCTCCCTGCCCCACAGCGGATACAGGAGAGCAATAATGGCAAAGGCAAAGAGGGCCATTACTACGGACATGGTAACCAGGTTTTTCGTGGTCATAGCTTCGAAACGCTACTTATCCTTTCGCAAAGAGATATTTAGAGTATGCTGAATATACTGTAAAGCTTCTTCTCTTGTGGTCACTTCTCCGGCTGCCTGCGCCTCCCGTACCGCCTCAAGTATTTCCGCGAAGCGTGGCCCCGGGCTCAGGCCGGAAAGGTTGATTAAGTCGTGACCATCCACCAGCTTTGGCGGTGCTGTCAGTTTATCTTCCTCGGCATGTCTGGCCAGCACGTGGGCTATAAGTTCCGCGTGTTCCCGCCAGTGAGCCATATCAAGGTTCTCTCCCCTCGTGGCCAGATGGTCGGCCAGGCTGAGGAAAAGGATATCAATCCCCGCCTCGCCGGCATCACGGAAGTAACGGTAAATCGCCCGGTTGGTCGGCAGGCCCTCATGGCTCATCTGCGTTGGCCGGAGGTGATACCTCACCATTATCTCCACCAGCTTTATCTCCCTGGTGCTGAACCTCAGCCTCTCCATTATATCAGCCACCGCGAGGGCGCCCTCCTGGGGGTGACCGAGGAAACGCGTCCGTCCGGTCTGCTCAACCATCTTCGTCTGCGGTTTGGCGATATCGTGCAGCAACGCTGCCAGTCGAAGCAGCGCTTTCCTGATGCTGCTGTGGCCGACTTCGCGTGAAAAGTGCTGTGCCAGTTCCAATGACCAGGGAACGGCTTCCAGAGCTTCCGCGTCAGCGTATTCCCAGTCGCCTTCTCGGAGCAGAAAATCCACCGCTTTTACCGTACGCAGCGAGTGCACAAAAACATCCCAGCAATGCTCCTTCGGCTGCGTCACCCCTTTTGTTTGCACCAGCTCGGGGAAGATACTATCCAGCAGCCCCAAATCCTCAAGAGATTCGAGGTGCCGACCCCCACCCGGCAAAACCAGCAGCCGGAGCAGTTCCTCTCTTACCCGCTCACCGGCTACGCTGCCAATAAGATGAGCATAGTGCTTGATGAGCCTTTCTGTGTCCTCGTCTATCACGAAGGAAAGCTCAGCCGCCAGGCGGACCGCCCGCAGCAGGCGGATGGGGTCATCACCAAAAGCCGACTCACTGACCACCCTTATAACACCGCGATTGCAATCCTCCTGCCCGCCGGACGGGTCGATAAGCACCGGAGACTGCGGATTACGGAGCAGCTCTTCCATCTCGATAGCCATGGCATCTACGGTGAAGTCCCGCCGCGCCAGGTCCGGCTCAATGCCGCCTTCAATGGTGGAAAAATCGAGCTCCCGCTTCCTGTCCTCCACACTGAGCACTACCCTGCCCACGCCGTGGTCCTCATCCAGTGGCACGTATTTGCCATGCAGGTCGTCAGCCATTCTGGAGGCTACTTCAAGCGCATCATGGGCAACGGCAATATCAATATCCTCCACCTGACGCCCGAGCATCATATCACGCACCACGCCGCCGACAAGATACGCGGTTATACCACGGTCGGTAAGATAGTGGTTAACTCGTTTCAGCAGGGACAGAATGTCCGGTGCGATGTCTGTTTTCACTTCTGTCGTCACTAAAGAGTACATCCGTTAAACTATACTGGAAGCGGCGTATTTTATCAAGTCTGGCTAGCTTGACGCTGGCCTTTGAAGTTGGTTAAGATGGGCCAATGGTAGTCAGAGATTCCCGATTTTCCTACGCTTGGGTCATTGTCGGCATCGTCGTTATCAGCATGACATTGATTTATGGCATCAGGCATTCCTTCGCCGTCTTTTTCCCTTCCATTCTGGAAGAATTCGGCTGGAGCCGCGGCAGCACTGCCTTCATGCTTTCCCTGAACCTGCTGGTATATGGTTTTCTGGCGCCCCTCGCCGGCAGCCTCGGCGACCGCTGGAAGCCGCAACGCGTCATGCCCATCGGCCTCATCGTTCTGGGTCTGGCAACGGTGGGCTGCGCCTTTGCCCGCGAGCTGTGGCATTTCTATTTGCTCCTCGGCGTTGTGGCCGCAATCGGCATGTCCTTCGCCGGCTGGCCACTGCTGGGTCCGGCGCTGGCCAACTGGTTTTCCCGGAAGCGAGGACTGGCCATGGGGCTGGCACAGACGGGGGCCGGCCTCAGTTTCACCTACGGTTTGTACGCCGACTTCGCCATATCGCAGCTGGGCTGGCGCCACGCCTATTTCGTGCTGGCGGGCACGCTCTGGGTAATACTCCTGCCTCTCTACTTCCTCTTCTTCCGCTTCCGCCCGGAGGGCAAAGGATTAAAAGCCTACGGCGCGGACGAAATTGCACTGGCCAAAGATGAAGCACCTGAAGCGCCTGAAAGCAAACAGGCCCTATCAGGCGACTGGACTCTCAGGCAGGCAATCGGTACCTATCAGCTCTGGCTGCTGATGCTGACTTATTTCCTCTTCTGGGGCATCGGCGCCTACATGGTAATCGCGCACCAAGTAAAGTTCGCCGAGGATGTTGGCTACAGCAGCACCTTTGCCACCTCAATCTTTGCCCTTTACGGCTTCAGCCTGATGGGGGGGAACCTTTCCGGTGGCATATCAGACCGTATCGGTCGGGAGATGACAATTACGCTGGCCTCCTCGTTGACGATTATTGCCCTTATCGCTCTGGTTTCAGTCCAAGACACTTCCCAGCCGTGGCTTCTCTATATCTACGCCGTCTGCTTCGGTTACGGAGGCGGCTTTTTCACTCCCACCATGACCGCCGGCGCGGCGGATATCTTCCACGGGAAGCACTTTGGCGCCATCGCCGGCATACTGCTTACCGGTATGGGAATCGGCGGGGTGATTGGGCCATGGCTGGGTGGCTTAATATACGATATTACCGGCAGCTATACATTCGCTTTTTTCCTCTGTATGACAGCCTTTGCCCTGGCCTGCACCGCGTTCTGGATTGCCGCACCGCGAAACGCAGACAAACTGAATGTGAAAATGATGAAAATATCCGCAACACCCGACCGGCGTTAATGCCATGTTATTCCAGAGTGATAAGCCAGTAGACAACCGGACTTTAGACCAGCTCGCCGAACGGGCGGCAGCACTGGTTGCCGGGGCGGAAAAAATCGTGGTTTTCACCGGCGCCGGCGTCAGCACCGAATCGGGCATACCTGATTTCCGCAGCCCGGGCGGTATCTGGGACCGCTTTGACCCGGATGATTTTACCTACCAGAAGTTCATCAGCAGTGCCAGTGCCCGGCAAAGACAGTGGCAGTTGCTCTGGAAAGAGCACCTGACGGAGACAGTGAAGCCAAATCTCGCCCACCATGCCATTGCCGAGCTACACAGATTAAATAAACTCGACTGCGTGATTACCCAGAACGTGGACAGTCTGCACCAGGTCGCCGGAGTCCCGGATGATAAGGTGTTCGAGCTTCACGGCAGCATGCGCCGGGTAATCTGCCTGCAGTGCCACCGGAGGTACACTATGCCGGAAGTCAAAGAGCGACTGGATGCCGGCGAGGAAGTCCCTGATTGCGAGGCATGCCACGGTATACTGAAACCGGATATCGTA
This sequence comes from uncultured Dehalococcoidaceae bacterium, assembly GCA_964480145.1. Classification (GTDB taxonomy): domain Bacteria; phylum Chloroflexota; class Dehalococcoidia; order Dehalococcoidales; family RBG-16-60-22; genus E44-bin89. The sequence goes on from CAYZOI010000001.1 coordinate 35,728, forward strand.
CTCTTCGGGGAGATGCTGCCGGACGAAGTATTTTCAGAAGCAGCCTCCCGTGCCGAGAATTGCGACCTTTTCATCGTCGTCGGTTCCAGCCTGGTCGTCTATCCCGCGGCGCTGCTGCCGAGCTACGCCACCGATGCCGGTACCGAGCTGATAATCATAAACCTGAGCGAAACGCCCATGGACCAGCAGGCGAGCATAATTATCAGGGCCAAGGCTGGAGAAGCGATGTCACGAATAATGCGGAAGCTTGCCGGGAAATGAACGGTTGAATTGACGCCACTCTTCAACTATAATTTAGTGGCTCTTAAATTTAACGCCTTTTAATGTCCTGTTAATGAAAGCTAAACTTGCCAGCAAAGTGCTTTCCGGCGATACCATCGCCGCCGCCAAGCTCATCAGTGGCATAGCCGACGAAGCGCCCGGCGCCTTCGAGGAGATGAGCCACATCTATCCCCATACCGGAAAAGCGTACATCATTGGCGTTACCGGCTCACCGGGTGCCGGCAAGAGCACCCTGACCAGCAACCTCATCGGCCATTTTCGCAAAGAGCCCATGACCATCGGCGTTATCGCCATTGACCCGACGAGCGCCTTCACCGGCGGAGCATTGCTGGGTGACCGAATCAGGATGCAGCAGCACGGCGAGGATAAAGACGTCTTCATCCGCAGCCTAGCGACACGAGGTTTGCAGGGCGGTCTGGCCAAAGCCACCATCGAGACCATTCACATCATGGACGCGATGGGCAAAGACATCATCCTTGTTGAGACCGTTGGTTCAGGGCAGATAGAAATAGACATCACCAGAGTGGCCGATACCACCCTGTTCGTCATGACACCGGAGGCCGGCGACGCCATTCAGATGATGAAAGCGGGCATCCTGGAAGCCACCGATATTTTTGTCATCAACAAGGCAGACAGGGGAAATGCCGACATTATCCAGACCGACCTCCAGACAATGCTCTCGATGAGGAACTGGCTTCCTGACGAATGGCAGCCCGGCATAGTCTTCACCGAAGCCATCTATGACAAGGGTACCGCAGAGCTGGCGGCTGAAATATCCAGGCACCGGGAGCACCTCACCGTAACCGGCGAGCTGCAGAAACGGAAGAAACTGAGATTGAGGCTGGAGCTGATGGAAACGGTGGAAGGGCTCATCAAAGACAGCATCGCCAACATCGACCAAGGCAAGTATCTGGACAAGCTGATTGACGAGCTGCTCAAGGGAAAATTAAACCCTCAGGCGGCGGCACAACAGCTGGTCAAAAGACTGGCCAGCGACCTTGGCCACGTTAAAAATAACCCGCAGTAGACTTCGTTAGGAGGCAGAGATGGATTTTTCCCTGACCGAAGAGCAGAAGATGCTCAAAGCAATGGTCGCCGATTTTGCTGCCAAGGAACTGGAGCCAATTGCCGCTCAAATCGATGAAGAGTCCAGGTTCCCTGCGGAAAGCATTCCGAAGATGGCGAGGCTCGGACTCCCCGGGGTCGGTTTTCCCGAGGAGTACGGCGGCAGCGGCGGCGGTGCCACCGAGTTCTGCCTCGTTATCGAGGAAATCAGTCACGCCTGTGCTGCCACCGCCGCTATTCTCCTGGCCAGCTCCGGCCTGGTTGCAGAACCGGTCTTTATGCACGGCAGTGAATCGCAGAAAAAACGTTTTGTATCCCCCATCGCCAGTGGTCAGATGCTTGGCGCTTTCGCGCTGACGGAAGCGGGCGCGGGCAGCGACCCCGCCGCAATGGAGACCACCGCCACCCCCAAAGATAACGGCTATATTCTCAACGGCACCAAGATTTTCATCACCAATGGCGCTGAAGCCGGCCTCATCCTGGTTTTCGCCACCACTGATAAATCGCTGCGCCACAAAGGGGTTACCGCCTTTGTCGTGGAAAAAGACACCCCCGGTCTTTCCGTGGGCAAACACGAGCACAAGATGGGCATACGGGGGTCATCAACCGTGGAGCTGGTTTTCGAGGACTGTTTTGTGCCTGAAGAAAATCGCCTCGGCAACGAAGGTGACGGTTTCAGAATCGCCATCAGCACCATAGACGCCAGCCGGGTCGTGGTCGCCGCTCAGGCGCTGGGCATCGCCCAGGCAGCTTTTGATCGTGCACTGGCGTACGCCAAAGAACGACAGCAGTTCGGCCAGCCGATAATCAATTTCCAGGCGATTCAGTGGATGCTGGCCGATATGGCCACGCAGATTGATGCCGCCAGGCTGCTTATCTACCGCGCCGCTTACCTGCAGGACCAGGGTCAGCCTTTCATCAAAGAGGCATCAATGGCCAAGGTCTATGCCGCGGAGACCTCCTCGTTCGTGACCAACAAAGCCATCCAGATATTCGGCGGCTACGGCTACGTTAAGGAATACCCGGTGGAACGTTATCTGAGAGATGCCAAAATCACCGAAATCTACGAGGGCACCTCCGAGATGCAGCGCATGACCATTGCCCGTCAGCTTATGAAAGAAGGGTGAGGGAGAGGCGATTATCCCTTCTTGTCCAGTCCCTTTTCCTTCATCATTGCCTTGGTTCGCTTGCTTATCTCATCAGCTTTGGCAAGCAGCCATATCATGATACCCAGACATAGAAGGAAAATGCCAACGCCGATGGGCCCTGTCCAGAACAGAATAAGTCACAAGTTGTCCATCTCTTCCCCCTTATTTTAGTCTAAACCTCCAGAACAAAGGCAGGGCTGGCGCCCTCTCCGGCGGAATACTTATCGCCGGCGAAAACACTGGTCTCGGTCATTTTGACCTTTTTACCCATCAGCGCTTCCATGGTCGTCTTCTCCGGTGCAACGCCGACCAGGTTGCCCATTATCCAGGGCCCTTCGTCAAGCTCAACCAGCAGAATGGTATAGGGCACTTCGTCCTCGCGCCCTTCGGCGGCAACGTTACAGGTGGTAAAGGTCTGTATCTTGCCGTTGCCTTTCAGTTCCATAACCTCCAGGTCCGGACTGGCACAGCTGCGGCATACCATCTTGGGAGGCACGGTCACGATGCCACAATTCTCACACTTCAATCCCAGCAGTTTGTTCTGCTTCAGCGCTTCGCTGTATTCTTTATAGCTCAGCTTATATTCCATCTTGGCCTCCAGATATTAAACAATTCTTATTACCAGCCCCGCTGGAAAATCATATTGACCAGCGTGCAGCCATCCCCGCCCAGGGTATCAGTCATGCCGACCCTGGCGCCCTCAACCTGACGCTCCGGCTCCACCTCTCCCCTCAGCTGCTTGGCTATCTCATAAACCTGTCCGGCACCGGTGGCACCGATGGGATGCCCTTTCGATTTCAGCCCGCCGGAAGGATTGATAGCAACTTTTCCGCCGATGCCGGCCTCGCCCTTCACCCAGGCCTCACCAGACGTACCGAAATCGAAAAAGCCGAGACTCTCGGCAGAGATGAGGCTGGCGATGCTGAAACAGTCGTGTAGCTCGCAGATATCGATATCCCCGGGTTTGACTCCGGCCATGTCGTAAGCCTGCTGTGCGGATAATTCCCTGGACCTGAATCGCGGCAGGTACTCCTGCTGGTTGGCCAGAGTTCCGTTGGAAGCCTGTCCCGTGCCGATGACGAAAACCGGCTTATCGGTCAGTTTCTTAGCGGCCTCCTCCGATGCCAACACCAGAGCAGCGGCGCCATCGGAAAACGGGCAGCAGTCATGCAACTGTATCGGCGTGCTCACCATGAAAGATTTCAGCACCGCCTCCATGGTCACCTCTTTGCGCAGATGTGCCTTCGGGTTGAACATGCCATGCTTGTAAGACTGCAATGAAACGGCGGCCATTTGCTCCTTCAACTTCGGCAGCGGTATGCCGTATTTCGCCGAGTACAGGTGAGCCAGCATGGCGAAGACGGCCGGAAAGGTCAGGCCCGAGGCAAACTCGTAGCGTGAATCACTGAACATGGCAAAAGTGCGCGTGGCCAGCGGTGTTCCCATGGTGGCCGCCCGCTCCACGCCACCGGTCAGAACCACGTCATAGAAACCGGAAGCCACCCACATCCAGGCATCCCGCACCGCCATGCTCGCCGAGGCGCAAGCGCCTTCATATCGATTGGCCGGCACGTTAAAGCAGCCGATGTTCTCGGCAGCAAAAGCCTGTACCGAGCCCTGTCCTTCCGTAAAATCCCCCAGCGCGTTGCCCAGGAAAAGGGCCTGAATATCTTTCGGCTTCAGATTTGATTCCGCGAGCGCTTCCGCAGCCGCTTCGGCAAAGAGCTCAACACTCGTTTTTTCCTGCGGGCCGCTGAAGTTCGTTTCCCCCACGCCAACTACCGCTACTTTGCGCATATCTCCCCTCCTGTTCAAAGTCTCCCTCTAAATATAACTTACAATATTCCCGATATACCGTCAAACGTCAGGATAGCGCCTTCATTACCAGCTCGGCGATGTCCATAGTCCTGACCGATTCCGCCGCCTCTTTGGTCTGTATCCCGTCCTCAAACATCTGCAGGCAGTAGGGACAGGCCGTGGCAATGACCCCGGCTTTTGTCGCCAGCGCCTGCTCGGTACGCATTTCATTGATTCTCTCGCCCGTCTTCTGCTCTTCCAGCCACAGGTGCCCGCCGCCGGCACCGCAGCAGAAGCCGTGTTCCAGATTGCGTGCCATCTCCACCAGCTTCACCCCGCCGAGACGGCGCAGAACCTGCCGCGGCGCATCATAAATGCTGTTATACCGCCCCAGATAGCACGAGTCATGGTAGGTAACCAGACCGGGCATTTCCTTGATGCCCGGCAGTTTGCCTTCCTCGATCAGGCGGTTAATCAACTCGGTATGATGCAAAACCTCAAACCTGCCGCCAAACTGGGGATACTCATTTTTCAATGTATTGAAGCAGTGGGGGCAGCCGGTAACTATCCTTTTGATTCCGTAGTTATTCAGCAGTTCAATGTTCTGCTGCGCCTGCATCTGGAAAAGGTACTCGTTGCCCAGCCGACGTGCCGGGTCGCCGCAGCACACCTCTTCCGCCCCCAGGATGCCGAAGTTCACACCCGCCATTTTCAGTATCCCGACAATAGCCTGAGCCACCCGGGTGCTTCTTTCCTCCAGAGCCTCGGTGCAGCCGACCCAGAACAGCAGGTCAACATCACTATCGTCAGCCAGCGTTTTGACCCCAAGCCCCTCTGCCCAGTCGGTGCGGCTCAGTGTAGTCCCCCGCCACGGGTGCCCCCTGGTCTCAAGGCATTTCAGGGCGCCCTCCCCGGTCTCGGGAATAGTTGCCCGTTCCATCACCAGATTTCTCCTCATCTCAATGAGCTTGGCCATGGGTTCTACGTATACCGGACAGACTTCCTGGCAGGCATGGCAGGTGGTGCAGTTCCATATTTCGTCCTCGACCACCACTCCACCAATCATCCGCCCATTATCTTCCGGGGTTTCTTCCTCAGTTTTCCGTTTCCGCAACGCCGGTGCCCGCTCCAGCAGGTGTCCCCTCAGGTCCTGGATTACCTTCTTCGGGCTCAGCGGCTTGCCGCTGAGGTAAGCGGGGCAGCTGTCCTGGCAGCGCCCACAGCGCGTGCAAGCATCAAGGTCCAGCAGGTGCTTCCAGGTGAAATTCTGAATACGGTCGACCCCGAAGGTCTCCGCTGCCTCCATATCAATCGGCACCAGGGCACCTCGTGCCTCAAGATTGCGGAAAAAGACATTTAGCGGCGAAACGATGATGTGCCATAATCGATTCCAGGTCAGTGAGATGTAAATAATCGCGCCTAGCGCTAAAATAACATGCAGCCACCAGATAACCTGGTGCCAGGAAAGCAATGCCGACTGGCCCAGTCCTTTGAGCCCCAAAGCGACGAGGTAACCGCCGGGCGACCACGCTGCCCATTCCGGGCTGGTCTCCAGCTCGGTGGCGGCGATGCGTAACCCTTCAACGACAAAGCCGCTGAACGCCACCACGAGAAGAAGCAGCAAGGCAATCAGGTCTTCCAGCCGGTTATCCAGTCGGTCCGGTCTTTGAACGTAGCGCCGGTACATGGCCATAAGAACCCCGACAATGAGCAGCAGGCCAAAGATATCGAGAACCAGCGAGACACCAAGATAAACGTTGCCTTCCAGAAAGTCATAAACGTAATGGCTCACGGCTACCAGCACCGTCCCCATGAACAGGACAACACAGCCCGAAAAGATGAGGAAATGAATGACTCCCGGATACAATTCCCGGAAATGCGCTCCCCTGGTCACACCGAAGAGTTTGCCGTGCAACAAGAGGTGTACCACCGTGTAGGCCAGAAATGCCCGCACTCTTCTTCCCAGCTGGCCGAACCGGTCATCCGGTCGGCCGACTTTCCAGAGCCTTACCCGGCGGTAGAATGCGTAAATAAAAATGCCGACCGCCACCGCGGCCAGCACATCCATAATAACGCCAAGCTGAATATTCCAGAATACTTCTCTCGTTGGCTCCATATATATCCCTTCCGAGGTAATATATTATCAGCGCAGTCGGGTAACGGCAAAGTAAACGCCGAGTGCCACTGATATCAGGTCAAACAAAATATGAAGAATGCCAGCAGGAAGTCCGAAAAATAAAAAGATGCTGACCAGGTAACTGATGATAACACCCGTGCCGGCTACCGCCGCCAACCCTCTGCCTCGTTTCCGGTTGACGGCCCGACCGACCACCTCACCGATGGCATAGCCGACGCCGGCACCGATTAACAGATTTAAGAAGAAAAAGGAGATAAAAGTATTCGTCAGCCCCCAGAGCACACCGCTGACCAGTGCCATGCCCAGGGCAGTGCCGACCGCCCTGAGGTAATATTTAGTGGAGACACGGTAGGTCGGCAATTTATATAATCGGGCACATTCCGGGCATCTGGCACCCACCAGTGTCTGCACCATGCACCTGGGGCAAATCGGCTTCCCGCATTTACTGCACCTGAGATTCGTTTCCACTCTGGGATGAGCCGCACACTTCATCAGTCAATCTCGTCCCTTAATTCTTTGATAATCTCTGATTTGAAAGGGCGCCGATACATCCATGCTTTTCGATCCATTATATCCCGGTCAAAAAGCAGGCGGTTCAGCAGCACTCTTTTCCTGCTAATTGAGGTGGCCTCAACCGCTCTTGGCGCCACCAGGCGTTTTATCACCACTATCAAAAAGATGGCCAGGAATCCCAGCGTCGTCGTCACCGGCTCGTAAATGGCGCTGACCACGGGCAACGAGGTAATGCTGACCAGCACCGGCAGCGGCGAGCTTCGCAGTACAATGACGCCAATGGCAAGACAGGCCAAACAGGTGACCGCCAGCCACGGCGTTATCGCATTGATTAACGGGAGGATAAGGACAACCCCAATTGCGGTGGCGATACCCCGGCCGCCACCGAAACGGCAAAAGATAGACCAGTTATGCCCTATGACTGCCGCCGCACCCACCATCAGCTGCTGGGCTACGCTCAGTCCCAGGGCCTGTGCCACCCAGACCATCAGTATCCCTTTGCCTAAGTCAAAAGCGCCGACTGGCAAACCGAGTTTCCAGGAGGTCATCCGCCAGAGGTTGCCACCTCCAATCTGACCCGTGCCGTACTGCCTGATGTCTATGCCGCGGACCAGCTTGGCCACGATATACGCGGCCGGGACGGAACCCAGAAGATAGGCTGCCAGCATTAAGGCAAACCAGATAGCCATAGACTCTCCGCAGGAATAACTTACTGCAAATAGGCCAACTTTATCATTTTTGGCTCGGCCTGTGCAATCAATCTGTCTACCGCCTCCATGGGTACCTCCACCCCTCCTATCAAGGTCTCTTTGCTCTCATCCAGACCGTGATAATCGCTGCCACCGGTAACCAGCAGCCCGTGGTTTTTCGCCAGGGCGATGAGGGTGCCTGTCTCTTCACCGGTATGATTGCCATAATAGGCTTCAATGCCCGCCATCCCGGCGGCCTTCATCTCCGCAATCGTCGCTTCAGGCTCAGGAACGGTAAACGGGTGCGCCATAACGGCCACACCGCGGCTGCGCAATATCAGCTGCACCGCCTCCACCGGGGTCATCTTTTCCCGCTCCACATAGGCCGGGCCGTCACGTGCAATATACCTGTCAAACGCTTCCCCTATGGAACTGATATACCTTTTCTCCAGCATCGCCTGCGCGACGTGAGGTCGGCCGACGGCACCACTGCCGGCGATTTCCCGGACACGCTCCCAGCTTATGTGGACGCCGAGCTTGGAGAGCCTGTCCACCATACCCTGCGCCCGTCCTACCCGGGAATCACGAAATCTTTCCAGCGCTGCAGCCAGCTCTTCGCTGGTGTAATCAATAAAATAGCCGAGCACATGTACTTCGCCGCTGGGAACGTCCGTGCTCACCTCCACCGCCGGAATGAACTTAAGCCGGTCCAGTTTTCTGGCTTCTTCAAGAGCCGGCGCTATCCCGTCAACAGAATCGTGGTCGGTCAGGGCAATGACTTCCAGACCAAGGCCTGCCGCCTTGCGGACGATTTCCTGCGGACTGTGTCTTCCGTCCGAGGCCGTGGAATGAATATGCAGGTCAACCTTGCTCACTATTTCTCCAGCTGCCGATATATGCGTTCAATACTTATTGCCCGGCCGCTGTCCTCATCCACATCAACCAGCATGGCATTGAGAACCGGCCGCCCCTTTCCCACGGGAAGACGGTGGGGCATCCCAGTGAGAAAACGTTTCAGGACTGATGCCACGTCATTGCCGATGATGGAATCAGTGGGGCCGGTCATACCGATATCAGTGACATAAGCCGTGCCCTGGGGCAGTATCTGTGCGTCAATGGTACCGACGTGGGTGTGGGTGCCCAGAACAGCACTGACCCTGCCGTCCAGATACCATCCCATGGCCATTTTCTCCGAGGTTGCTTCAGCGTGAAAATCAACAATTATCACCGGTGGCCTGTCCCCGGTCTCTTCAAGAAGCCTGTCCATTGCCCGGAACGGACAGTCGATATCATTCATAAAAGTCCGGCCCATCAGGTTGACCACCATCGTCTTACCAGTGATGAGGTAACCCCTCCCCGGTGCTCCCGGAGGATAGTTCAGCGGACGCAGAACCGGTATTCCACTGTCCAGTTCAGGAATGATATCCTTTTGCGCCCAGATATGATTCCCTGACGTCAGCACGTGAACGCCAATCTCAATGAACTCCTGGGCAATGGCCGGGGTCAGCCCGAAACCGCCGGCGGCATTTTCGGCATTGACAATGACCATGTCCAGCTTGTACTGCTGGCGCAATAGCGGCAGGACCTCATGTACCGCCTTTCTGCCGGGCTGGCCAACTATATCACCAATTACCAGTACTAACATCTATGTCCTTTACTTCGCGAAGTCAACGGCCCTGGTTTCCCTCATTACGGTGACCTTTATCTGCCCCGGATACTCCAGGCCTTCTTCTATCCTCTTCACGATGTCCCGGGCAAGCCGCATCGCGCCCAGGTCATCAATTTCCTCCGGCTTGACCAGGATGCGGATTTCCCGTCCGGCCTGGATGGCGTAAGATTTCTCCACACCCTTGAAGTCGTTGGCAATATCTTCCAGCGCTTTCATTCGCTTCAGGTAGTTCTCCAGCGACTCCCGCCGGGCGCCCGGCCGGGCGCTGCTTATGGCGTCTGCCGCCGAGATGACGAAACCCCACATGCTGACGCTCTCCGTCTCCATGTGGTGCTCAGCAATGCCCTGCACCACTTCCGGCGACTTGTCCCACTGCCTTACCAGGTCGGCACCGATCTGGGCATGAGTGCCTTCCACTTCACGGTCAACCGCCTTGCCAAGGTCATGCAGGAGCCCGGCCCTTTTAGCGATGTCCACATTAGCCCCCAGCTCGGAGGCAATCATTCCAGCTATGTAGGCAGTTTCAATACTGTGCGCCAGGCTATTCTGACCATAGCTGGTGCGGTATTTCAATCGTCCCAGCAGCCGGACAATCTCCGGTCGCAGCCCGTGCACACCAACCTGATAGGCTGCCTGCTCTCCGGCGCTATTGATATCAGCCTCCACCTCATCTTTCGCCTTGGCGACCACCTCCTCAATGCGTGCCGGGTGGATGCGCCCGTCCAGGATTAGCTTGCGCAATGCGTTGCGGGCGATTTCCCGCCGTACCGGGTCAAAACTGGATACGGTAACCGCCTCAGGAGTATCGTCGATTATCAGGTCCACGCCGGTCGCCTGTTCCAGAGCCCTGATATTGCGTCCTTCGCGGCCGATGAGTCTCCCTTTCATTTCGTCACTGGGCAGCGGCACCGCAGCTACCGTAGACTCAGTAACTATCTCTGAGGCACTGCGCTGAATCGCCTGTGACAGGATTTCTTGAGCCCTCCCATTGGCTTCTTCTTTCAGCTTGGCTTCCCACTCGCGAAGCCGCCTCGAGGTCTCCTGCCCCATCTCCACCTGCATGGCATCAACCAGCTGCTGACGTGCTTCGGCACTCGACATACCCGAAATCAGTTCAAGCTGCTTTAACTGCCTGTCTCTTAGTTCACCAAGCTGGCCGCGTATCGAATCGATTTCCTTTTCCTTGCCGGCCATATTTCTCTCCCGCTGCTCGACGCCTTCAAGCTTCCGGTCCAGGTTTTCTATTTTCTGGCTCAAACGGTTTTCCTGGCGCTGCAGTTCGGAACGCCGCTCCCGGTATTCGGCGTCAACCGTGGCTTTAGTCCTTTTCGCCTCCTCCTGCGCATTGCCTAGAACCACCCTGGCTTCATCTCCGGCTCCGGCAATCATCTTGGCCGCCCTGCGTTCGGCAATGCGTATCTGCCGGTTGAACATTACCCGGCGGAAAATAAAGGCCGCCATACCGCCAAAGACGGCGCCAATGACAAAGGCAAAGAATATCGCCAGTATTACAATAAGATCCAAGCCCATTGTGTTACCCCCTTTTCTTTAAATTTCTATCCAGCGGGGGAAGCTTGAGATAGCTGTGCCACCGAGTTTTATTGCTCCATAGGCTATCCCGAGCTATTCCCTCGTTCCTGCCATATCCTTTCCACTGTATGGCTGATGACTTCGTAGTTAAAACCGCGACGCCTGAGATAGTCACCCAGTCGACGTCGAAAGCTCTGATAGTCGGCTGGTGTACAGCAGTGTGTCTTCTGCAGTGCTGCCCGATAGGCGTTTTCCTCATCATCTACACCGGCTACCACCTTCTCGATAACGTCGTTCACGACCCCCATCCGTTTTAATTCCAGCCCGGTGAGCCACCGGCTTCGCGGGCGGAATGACTCCCGATTCTCCTTCCAGAACCGGGCAAAGGCCTCGTCATCCAGCAGTGCCTGCTCTCTCAGCCGGGTGATGGCCGCATCTATGATTTCCGCGGCAAAGCCGCGGCGTTGCATTCGCTCTCTGATTTCAGACTCGCTGCGCGGACGGTAGCCGAGGTAACGATAAGCCGCCTCCAGGCAGCGCTGAACCTCATCGTTACCGGCCAGCGACTCTATCTGGTTGCTGGAGAGCTCCTGGCCTACCTGGAGGTTTTCTTTCGCCACAACCTCAGCCCCGAGGCTGAAGGCAAATCTGCCGTCCAGAAATATGTTCAGCCTCTTATCTCTCCGCTTCCCTGTGCGCAGGTCGGTAATCTTATTCACCCTATCCATTCCTTTTCAAAAAACACAAGGCCGAAACCTATGCCTCAGCCTTGTACACTCTACGGTATTCTGTTTTCTATTATTTTAATATGCCCTTATTTATCGGGCACGGCAAGATGAGTGTTACCGGCTGAGGACCTGATTCTCTGCTCCATTTCCTGGGCAAGTTCCAGATTCTGCGCCAGAAATTGCCTGGCCGCTTCCCTGCCCTGTCCGAGGCGGACATCGCCGTAAGAGAGAAAGGCACCAGCCTTACTGACCAGTCCCATTTCCAGACCGAGGTCGATAAGATTGCCCTCTTTGCTTATGCCGTGGTCAAACATGATGTCAAATTCGGCATTTCGGAATGGTGGGGCAACCTTATTCTTGACAACCTTGGCCCTGACGTGGTTTCCGATGGCTTCGTTACCCTGCTTGATGGTTTCAACACGCCTTAGGTCAATCCGCACCGAGCTGTAAAACTTGAGCGCCCTGCCGCCGGGCGTTACCTCCGGATTGCCGAAGACAATGCCGACCTTCTCCCGCAGCTGATTGATGAATATGACCGCCGTCCCAGAACGGCCAATCGCCGCCGCCAGCTTGCGCAGGGCTTGTGACATCAGGCGCGCCTGCAGACCTATCTGTGGCTCCCCCATATCCCCCTCAATCTCAGCCCGGGGTACCAGAGCCGCCACGCTGTCAATCACAATGACGTCAACAGCGCTGCTCCTCACCAGTGCCTCGCAGATTTCCAGTGCCTGCTCCCCGGTATCTGGCTGGGAGATAAGCATCTCCTCTACATTAACACCACACTTTGCCGCATAGGATGGGTCTAGCGCATGTTCAGCATCAATATAGGCAACCAAACCGCCGCGTTTCTGTGATTCCGCAATGATGTGCTGGGCCAGGGTAGTCTTCCCGGAGGATTCCGGACCAAATATCTCCGTTATCCGACTCCTGGGAACGCCGCCCACGCCCAAGGCCAAGTCCAGAGCCAGCGAGCCACTGGGGATAGCCTCCACGGGAGATATGCCCGCAGATTCTCCCATCTTCATGATGGAGCCCTTGCCGAACTTTTTTTCAATCTGGCCAATCGCCAGCTCCAGTGCCTTTTCTCTTTCGGTAGTCATCTGCCTCTTTAACATAATAGCAGACAAACTTTAACAAAACAAGGGGATTAAATACCACTGCAGGTTGTTAATTGGGTGAAAAATTTTTCAAAAATCCGGCATCGGGGGGAGTGAGCGCTTGTGGGCGCTGCCGGCCATCATCTTTTCAATTTTCTGGCGCACTTCCTCTGATGCTTCGCCGGTGAGCACGTATCCATCAAGTTCTTCATAGCTCACGCGCATCTCGGCTTCATCCGTCTGCCCCTCCCACAACCCCGCCGAGGGGGGTTTATCGATAATTGCTTTGGGGACGCCGAGGTGGCGCGCCAGCTCTCGCACCTGAGACTTGACCAGATTGCCCAGCGGCATGATGTCCACCCCACCATCGCCGTGCTTGGTGAAGTAGCCGATGGCAATCTCGCTCCGGTTGCCTGAGCCGGCCACCATGTATCGGCGCTGGTTGGCGATATAGTAAAGCGCGGCCATCCTCAATCTTGGTTTCAGGTTGGCCTGGGCCAGATGCTTCAGCTCTGGATTATCCTTGAATTCAGGCAGTTCCCCCATGAAAGCTTCATAAGTCGAGTCAAGAGCCACCTCTACCGTGGGAATAGCGAATTTCTCCGCCACCGCCAGCGCGTGCGCTTTATCATCAGGGTTGCTGTGGCAGGGCATCATCACACCCAGCGTGCTCTCCGGAAAGGCGCGCTGGCACAATACCGCCAGCACCGCGGAGTCAATGCCGCCGCTCATGCCTATTACCACGCCCCGGCACCCTCTCGCGGTTACTTCATCTCTTATCCATGAGGTTAACTTATCCGCCAAAGCCTCGATACTCATCCATACCTCCGTGGTGGTTCTGCGTTATCGCCAGTATACTACGGCACGGTTGAGCGGTCAAAATGGTGGTGTATTTTTTGTCCCTATTTATTATATACTCTATATACTCTGCACAGGAGGTGACGACATGCCTTTAAGCCACCGCGAAAGGGTGCTCAAAGCACTGAACCACCAGGAACCGGATAGAGTGCCTGTTGACCTTGGCAGCACTATCTGTACCAGCGCCCATATGGCAACGTATCAAAAACTGAAAGCCCATTTCGGCATAGACGCCGAGGATACCATCATCAATAAAATGATGCAGACCGCCGCCGTGCACGAGCCCATCCTTCAGGCCCTGGACATTGACCTCCGTGCCGTGCTTCCCGGAGCACCGGACAGCAAACCGGTAAAGCAAGTTGGTGAAGACGGCTACCAGGACGAATACGGCGTGGTACGCCGCAAGCCGGCCAGTTCATTCTACTACGACCTGATAAAGTGCCCCCTTGCCGGCCCGATTACCATTCAGGATATAATGAACTTCCCCTGGCCTGACCCCGCCGACCCCGGTTATACCCGTGGACTGCGCGAACGTCTTTTATACTATCGGGAGAACACGGATTATGCCACCGTATTGCGCCTGCCGGTGCCCTTTGTCCATACCTCCCAGTTCCTGCGCGGCTTTGAAGACTGGTTCATCGACCTGGCAGCGGATAAAAAACTGGCCGGAGTCCTGTTTGACGCCTGCGTGGAACATAACGCCGCCGTGGCCGAGGAGATCCTGAAAGCAGCCGGTGACCTGGCCGACGTGGTGGCTTTCAGCGAAGACCTGGGATTCCAGAACGGACTTATCATCTCCCCGGAGCTTTACCGGGAGCTATTCAAGCCCCGCCATAAGAAATTCTTTGACACGGTCAAGAAGCACACCTCCGCTTTCATTCACCTGCATTCCTGTGGCTCTATCTATAAAGTAATACCGGACCTGATTGAGCTTGGAACCGATGTCCTCAACCCGGTACAGGTCGCCGCCAGAGATATGGACTCAGGCAAGCTGGCTGCCGAGTTCGGCGACCGGCTGAGCTTCTGGGGCGGAATCGATACCCAGACCGTGCTGCCGAAGGGAACCACCGACGACGTTAAAGCCGACGTCAGGCGGCGCATCAGCGACCTCGCTCCCGGCGGCGGCTACATACCTTGCGCGGTGCACAATATCCAACCCGACGTGCCGGTGGCGAACATTCTTGCCATGTACGAAGCGGCCAAAGAGTACGGCAAATACCCTATTTCTCCGCATTGAGACAACTTATAGTAAATTAAATTGACCCGCAGGCGACGGAAGACGTAAAATTAGAGTGGGAGTACAAAAATGCCCATTTATGAATACACCTGTGCCGATTGCGAGCTTACTTTTGAATTGATGAAGCCATTCAACGAGGCGGATAAAGATGCTTCCTGCCCCCGCTGTCACAAACAGGCCAGACGAATCATGTCGCCCTGCGTTTGCCTTTCCAAGAACGGCAGCGGGGAAATGTCCCGGGTTTCCGGCACCGGGAGTTCATGCGCCAGCTGCGGTGCCAGCAGTTGCGCTACCTGCGGTCACTAGCGTGAAGAAATAGGCTTCAAACCGACTTAACCACATTAGTTGAAAACCTATTACGTCGTAACTGCATTCCGCGCGGACACGAGCCAAAGCAGGCAACCTTATTTCTTCTTATATTGTTTCATCGCAGACTTAATGAATTGTCCGAATTTCCTATCCTTTTTTCGTTTTTCAATATAAGACATTTGATAGTGTTCGGATTCTTTTTTTAACTTGAGGAAGCTTTGATAGTGAGTTTCACTTATGTCGCCACTTTGAACGGCTCTCAGCACTGAACAGCCGGCTTCATGCGTATGAGTACAATCATTGAAACAGCATTCTTTGGACAAGTTTTGAATATCTGAAAAGCTCTCCTCAATACCCGACTCGACACCGATATTACCTAATTCTCTCATGCCTGGAGTATCGATTATCATTGCTCCTTGGTCAAGGACTACTAATTGTCGACGAGCTGTTGTATGTCTTCCCTTCCCGTCCTTCTCTCTGACCAAGTTTATTTTAAATGCGCCGCGCCCAATCAGACGATTTAGGAGAGTAGTTTTACCCACTCCAGATGAACCAAGCAGACAATAAGTTCTACCAGGCTCCAGCACCTGCTGGATTTCGGATAACCCTAAACCAGTTTCAATACTGTAGGCAATGGTTTTACATTTGATACCTGTATTTCTTATCTCTGAGATATTACTCTCCAATTCTTTTTGGCTGACCAGGTCACTCTTACTCAATAGAATCACAGGCTCGATATAACTATCGTTTACCATCACCAGGTATCGTTCTAGTCTGCGCAGATTGAAATTGAAATCACATGACTGAACAATAAATGCCACATCGATGTTCGAAGCAATTATCTGATAATCGACTTTCTTACCGGCGATCTTACGTCTTAGTATTGTTTTCCTCGGTAATAGGTCGTAAATAATAGCGAATGTATTATCGTTGTAGTATTGAACAAATGCCCAATCTCCAACCGCAGGATATTTGATTATCGACTCTGCGGAAAACCTGAATTCGCCCGCAAGTTCGGATAGGACTTCGCTATGTTCATTCCTAACAAGATAGCTACCTTTGTTGACAGCTGTAATGCGGGCTATGCTGTGGTCAGGTTTGCTTGATTCCTTCTGCCTCTGCTTAAACCAGTCATTGAATCCGAGAGTCTGCAATTCCATAGTAATTGTAGCTACGCTATCCCCTCAAGCCCCCTGACCACGTCATTGAGGTCATTGAAGGGCGTGCACTTCAAACCATTTTGCTGGTAGTGGGCCAGCAGGTCATCGCGGGCAAAGACATAGTGGGACAGACTGGCCGGCATTATATCCGAATACCCGTCGCCAATGTAGGCCACGCGGTAGCCCTGACTCAAATGCCGTTCCACGTATGATTGCTTAAATTTATCCAGCACTTGCTGACCATTCGGGCCGATGTAAGTAATCTTGAGTCCATCAGGGTTAAACTCGGTATGCGCGGCAAAGACCTCTATACCCGTAACGCCCTCACGTTTCAGGATAGCATCGATGTAAAACTTCAGTCCGTTGCTGACGATGATAAATTCAAAGCCCTTTCGCGAACATAAGTCCAGCAGCTCCTTGAATCCGGGGCGGATGCTTACCCGTTTGCCGATAAAAAGATAATCAACCATCGTCGCCTCATCGGCTTTAATCATGTTGAAAGTCCTCTGGCTGAAGACGCCGACCGGTATCTTATGCTCACGATACTCCTGCAAAATCTGCCGCCAGTCGCCGTCGGCAAAGGCATCGAGGAGCATAAAGCTCACATCAAATTCGGCGATGGTGTTGTCAAAGTCGCATTGAACCAGTGTTTTAACTTCGGTGGAACTCATGTTTTCTCCGGTAGTCGGTGATAATTTTGCGGTATCGGCTGCAAACCAGATGGTAAACAGCGTTCCCCATACAAGATACCATTGAAGCAGCGTGGAAGTCTATCCGCCGAGGTGTTAAAATGAAATCGGGCATTGGAAGGAGACATGATTGGCTGG
This sequence comes from uncultured Dehalococcoidaceae bacterium, assembly GCA_964480145.1. Lineage (GTDB taxonomy): Bacteria > Chloroflexota > Dehalococcoidia > Dehalococcoidales > RBG-16-60-22 > E44-bin89. The sequence goes on from CAYZOI010000001.1 coordinate 52,774, forward strand.
TAATTCCTACAGACTTCTGGCGCTGGACATTGACGGCACGCTGGTAAATCGACACGGCACAATTTCGGACAGGGACAAAGAGGCATTGTCCCGCGCCCGCGAATCAGGAATACAGGTGGCGCTGTCCACCGGTCGCGGCCTTCAGGCTACCACAGATGTTATCACGGAGCTTTCACTTGACAGCTACCATATTTCTTTTGATGGTGCGCTGGTCAGCCACCCCGGTTCCAGCGATGAAATATACGCAAACCCCATCAGCAAGGAACTGGTGAGGCAGATGATTGATGCCGCTCACGATTGCGGCGTTGACCTTGAGCTTTTCACCGTGACCCACTACTTCGTAGAGCGGGAGACGTGGTCTACCGAAGCCCACCGCGACTTCTTCAATACGCCCGCAACAATCGTCGACTTCCATCAGGTCTGGGAGTGGGAGAGGGTCATCAAAGGCGGGCTGGTGAGCACCAGCCCCGAGGAAGCGTCCAAGGTCACCGGTTTCCGCCGCCGACTTGACCACCAGCTTCACTTTTCACTGGCCAAAGCTCCGGCCTTTCCCGAGGTGGATTTCACCAACGTTCTCTCCCTTGGCGTCTCCAAAGGGAAGGCTCTGGAAAAGCTGGCCGCCCATCTGCAGGTGCCTCTCGGCGAGGTTATTGCCATTGGGGACGGCACCAACGATATCTCACTGCTGACAGTGGCAGGGGTAGCCATCGCCATGGGTAATGCCGCGGACGAGGTGAAAGCAATCGCCGATTACGTTACCCTTGACGTTGACCACAGCGGACTGGCGGCAGCCATCGACAAATACATCTAGCCCAGAAACCGCACCAGCAGGTCTGAAAATTCACCAATTCTCTGCCGGTAAACACTGTGCCCGGAATTCTGGAAAACGCTCACCTGACAGTTCGGAATTTGCTCAGCAGCGAGGAAAGCATGGTGAACCGGGACGATATTATCCTTGGCGCCCCAGACCAGCAATGTTGGCATCAGTAACTCGGAAAGCTGGTTCAGAAGAACCGTGGTCTGACCCTTCACCGTCATCACGCTCTTCCCGATGCTCATCCTGAGAAGAGAAGGCGGGGTTATTTTTTCCAGCGGGCAGTGCAGGTTCCTGGTCAGCCACCCTATTGCCCGGAATACACCGACGACGGTCTTCCTGGCAATGCGGTAAAACACGGGCAGAGACATAATTCTGGCCCAGAGCGCGATTTCTCTTCCCAGGCAGAGGCTGCTGACCAGGACCAGCCGCTTGATGCGATGTGGAAAATCCAGCGCGTAGCGCAGGGCGATTCCCCCGCCCAGCGAATGCCCGACAAGGTGAAAGTGCCCCAGCCCCAGACTGCGGGAGAAGTCCTCCACGAACGTGACATATGAAGACAGGTCAAAGTCCTCTTCAGCGGCTTTGCTGCGACCGAAACCGGGGAGGTCCGGCAGATAGACCTGATAATACTTGGAGAGCTCAGCGACATTTTTCAGCCAGGCATGACCACTGTCACCGCCGCCATGAATCACAATCAATGGTTCACCTTCCCCGCCGGTTAAATAGTGGATATCAAGGTGCCCCACTTTAATGCGGCCCGGACGCAGGCTAACCTCATCAAAGCCGGGGCATTCCTTTTCAGTTAGATTACGCTTTGCCATCCAACGCTCCTGTCTCCACCCATCCGTTTGACCAAAGTTGTTTTTTAAATCCTATACCGAAAAGGCTGAAGAAACGCTAAATAACCATTGCCAAAAGCTTACAAAATGGCAATGAATAAAACATTAAATAACATCGCACAAGATGAATGTTCACCGGGCGCGCGTATGTTATAATTAAGATGCTCGGGATTTTCCATGCAAAAAGAAAGGCGGGCGCCTTCGCCGCCTTCTATATATATTTTAACCTAATCGAGTCGCTGACTTCAAACCGCGGCTCTTCATTGAAATCTGTCGAATATCATTGTAAGGAGGTACATATATGGCCAAAGTTCAAATGGGTCCCGGACACAATATTTACCCGATGCCCACGCTCCTGGTCGGCGCCAATGTCAATGGCAAGCCAAACTTCATGACCGTGGCGTGGGGTAATATCGCCAATGCCGAACCACCCATGGCGGCAGTCGCCATACGGGTCAAACGCTATACTCGCATTGGCATTGAGCAGAACAGGACTTTCTCCGTCAATATCCCTTCTGCCGACCTGGTGAAAGAGGCCGACTACTGCGGCATTGTCTCTGGCGCCAAGGTAGATAAAGTTCAAGCCTGCCATTTCACCACGTTTTACGGCAAGCTGGGCACGGCGCCGATGATTGAACAGTGCCCGATAAATCTGGAGTGCAGTGTTGTGCATTCTTTGGAGCTGGGCAGCCATTTCCTCTATATTGGGCGGATTGAGGAGGTCCATGTCTCCAGCGACTATCTTACTGAAGGCAGGATTGACCTGGACAAAGTTAAGCCCCTGGCCCACATGGCAGAGCCTTTGCGGCAGTATCACACCATGGGCGAGTTTCAGGGAAAGGCATTCAACATCGGCCTGGAACTCAAAGGAAAAGAATAGATATTTTTCCATGGAAAGCGATAGAGCCGATGCCGAGAGCAGGGTGGTGACCACCAGTTGTGATTACGACTGCGGCGGCCGCTGCCTCCTGAAGATACACGTTAATAAAGGCGAAATCACCCGAATCGACGCCGGGGAAGGGCCGTTGCCCGGCCTGAAAGCCTGTCCCCGGGGTCTGGCTCAGAAAGAGGTCGTGTACGCGAAAGACCGCCTCAGGCAACCATTGCAAAGAGTGGGGAAAAGGGGCAGCGGGGAATTCAAGCCAATCTCATGGGAAGAAGCACTCGGCGTCGTGGCACGAGAAGTCCAGAGAGTTAAAGACCAGTACGGAACCAGCGCCATATTTCTCATGGACCACACTGGCTCCATGAGTCCTTTGCATGGTACTTTTCAGAAAATTGGCCGCCGCTTTTTCTCCTTTCTGGGAGATTATACTACCTGGTGGGGCAATACCTCTTTAGAAGCCGCCGTTTTTTCCTCCCTTTTTACCTTTGGCGACACCTTTACCGGGACCAGCCGGGATAACTTCCTCCACTCCAGGCTAATCATCATGTGGGGCTGGAATCCGGTGGTCACCCGCTTCGGCCCCGATACCACTCACTACCTGTCCCAGGCAAAGAAAGCGGGAGCCAGAATTATCTGCGTTGACCCGAGATACACCATCTCAGCGAAGGCTCTGGCTGAGCAGTGGATACCGATAAAGCCGGGGACGGACACCGCCATGCTCCTGGCCATGGCCTACGTTATGATTGATGAGGCAACTTATGACCACCATTTCATAGACACCTACACTGTGGGCTTCGAGAAATTCAAAGATTATGTCAAGGGCGAAGAAGACGGGGTGCCCAAAACACCTCACTGGGCTGAGGGTATCACCGGCGTGCCCGCGGAGACTATAAAACAGTTAGCCCGGGACTACGCTACTCTCAAACCAGCCGCCCTTTATGCCAGCTGGGCGCCGGGGCGGACGGCCTTCGGCGAGCAATATCACCGGGCGGCAAGCACTCTGGCAGCTATGACCGGCAATATCGGCGTCACCGGCGGTTTTGCGTCGGGGGGTACCGGTCGAATCCCCCTTGGTTTGCTCAGCAAGACTTTACCCGTGCCGAAAAGTCCATCTCATTTTGTACATGTCACCGATATTTATGATGCCCTGTTAGAAGGGAAAGCCGGCGGCTACCCGAGTGATATCAAACTGCTCTATATCATCGGCTGCAATTTATTGAACCAGTTTTTGAATACCAATAAAGGCGTATCGGCACTTCAGAGACCGGAGTTCATCGTGGCGCATGAGCTTTTTCTCACCCCCACCGCCCGCTATGCTGATATTGTTCTGCCCGTCACCACCGCCCTTGAGCGCACAGATATCGGGCAACCCTGGACCGGAGGGCCTTATTTTATTCATATGGACAAGGCCATAGAGCCATTACCGCAAACCAAATCAGATTTGGCCATCTTCACTGAGCTGGCTTCCCGGCTGGGTATACCAGATTATAATGACAACTCAGAAGAAGACTGGCTCAGGGAGTTTGCCGCGGCCACTCCAGACCTTCCCGAATACGAGGTTTTCAAACGTGCAGGAGTTCACCGCATCCCTCTGGAACAGCCCTGGGTCGCCTTCAGGGAACAGATTGAGGACCCGGCCCATCACCGCTTCCCCACACCCTCTGGCAAGATAGAAATATACAGCCAGCAGCTGGCGGAAAGGCAGGACCCGCTGCTTCCCCCCATCCCCAAATACATTCCACCCTGGGAAGGCCCGGATGACCCCGCTACAAGCAAGTTCCCCATTCAGATGGTGACTCCCCACTCAAGGGCGCGGGTTAACTCACAGTGGCACGGTATCTCCCGGCTGGATGCGCTGGCAGATGATACCGTCTGGTTAAATCCCGGCGACGCACGGTCACGAGGTATTATCGATGGCAACAGGGTGAAAATTCACAATGGCCGCGGGCAACTTCTTACCACCGCCAGGGTAACCGAGCATGTTATGCCCGGGGTCGCCAGTCTGGATGCAGGCGCCTGGTTTGAGCCGGACAGCGAGGGCATTGACCGCGGGGGCTGCGTCAATGTACTCACCAGAGACAAATCTTCCCCCGGAGGTTCTTTTGCCTGCAATAGCTGTCTGGTGGAAATAGAGAAAGCTGTATAAGAGAGTCCGGTCAGGCTTCTTCAGGTCGGTATTTTTTTACCGCTTCCGGGTCGTAGGGCGCCCTTCGCCCGATGCATTGCTCCCGCGGACATAGCTGGCAGCTCTCAAAGCTGACCTCAGTGGGGAAAAATATCCCGGATATCGACTTGATAGGTACCATCAGGAAAGTATCGGTGAGCCTGACACCGATGAGTTCCTCGACCTTTTCCCTTCCCCCGAAGATGGAGAACAGTTCCATTTGCTGCGTTATTGGCCAGTCAATTTCGGCACCGGCCCCCGGTGCCATTCTGGATAATTGCCCCAGAGCATACCTTTTCTTTAAGTAGCTCTCAACCTGTTGCCGGGCCAGTACCAGCGCCGTCTCTTTTATCTGGTCAAGATAATATCCCTTGATGAAATCGGTAGACGGTATATCAATCTCTTCAAGTTCCCGACCGCAGGTGATGATGTAAGGAAAGACACGCTCCACTTTGTCCAGATTCACCCGGAGGACCCGGCTGGTAAATTTAACACCGCCGATTTGCAGCGAGTCCTCGTTCTTATTCTCAACATAGGAAACCTCGTAGACTGCCTTCGGTCTGGCGATAGGGGCGGCAATATCCAGCATCTCCCGTATATTGTCCAAAATATTGTCGTTCCTTTTGCGGAGGCGCATCCGTTTTATAACGGCTTCAAGTTCCAGTTCAATCGGGATACTGTTCAATACTTCCATTGTGCTACCTCAAAAAACAGGCGCTATGCTTGATAAAGAGATTTATTCCCGGGCAAACAGGTACCGGGTTGTATGCGAGATTAGTGCAGGCGCTCGCGGATGGCCTTGCGCACGGCGTCCTCTATCGTTTCCTCAACTTTCCGGGTACGCTCGTATTCCAGTCTGGCCAGCTCTTCCTCACAGAAGCGTTCAAACATCTGTCTCCCCTGTCTCCAGCCAGTAAGCCACACCATGCCCAATCCGAAGGCGGCCAGCGGCGCTACGATTTCAAGGACGACTCCCTGAAAGAGCAGGATAATGACGATTATCAGAACGACAAAGAGAAAAATGGCGATATTAAGATCCCATCTGGCCGTGCGTGCCCTGTCTTTTGCCCTCTGGATGGCAAGCCGTTCCTTCTCTTTGTTTCCACGCTCGGAAGCCTGCTCCTCTTCCAACGTATCACCTCTTCTTTTCCCAAGACAAACGTCTCAGGGTTCCCTTGCCAGACTGCCTCCCCACCCCCATACTTATATGCTATTTTCCCCTAATGCTCCACTCCTGTCAAGCAGAACGGTGGCCGGCTAAAGCATCTCGCGCATAGCTGAGTGCTTACCTCTTCCAAAAAGTGAACAGGCGTTTCCACCAGGGATTCCTCTCTCCCAATCCCTGGATGGCAAATATATGTTCGCATTTACCACAACGCCAGGTCCGGAACTGCTCGTTGTAGTATGTTCTAGAGCTGCCGCAGCGGGGGCACGTGGTGCGTATCCTGGCCTCAGTTTCCTTATCCATATTTCGCCAGTATCGGTCATACCAGCCCGGGCGTGATGGCATATCAGTCTCCTGTAAATGAAATTAAGCTTTCAGTCGATTCCCGATTGTGATGCCAAAGTCCTGACATCTGGGTAGCTCACCTTCGGTGATTGGTCCTTTCATCCCTTCGACCCTGACAGATAGTCCGGGTGCCATGAGTGATAGCGACGGTGCCTTTTCACCTATCTGCTTTTCCATCTTTTTCATCGCTTTCTCTAAATCCCGGCCCATATACGTATCGAAAACCGCCGCCAGCTTTCCCTCAAAACTGAACTCAGCAAGTCCATCAATGAATTTCCTGATGCTCCTGGTGGCATTACCCATGTGGTTGGGCGAACCGATAACGATGGCATCAAATTCGGTAAGCCCTTCGGGATTTACCTCCTTCAGTTCACGTACCTCAGGTTCAACACCGGAAGCCTGTCTTATACCTTCGGCAATCGTTTCGGCAACCAGTCGGGTGTTGCCATACTTTGACTCATAGATGACTATCGCCCTGGCTATTTTACCACTCCCTTTTATGACATTTACTCAAACAACTATATAAGGACAGACTACATATGCAGCTCTATGATATCGCCGTCCTGCAGGACATGGTCGCGCTTCACCATGATGCCATCGTGCTTGCCCGAGCCCCACAGTCGAGCGAATTTGAGCCTGGCCCTGAAGTCCTTGTGCACCGCTTCGGCCGCGTCGGTCAGCGTGCTTCCCCGCCCCAAGATGATAGGGTCGGTCATATCCGGCTTCTGGCCGGGGGTCTTGGTGTACACGCGGATAATCTCAAGCAACCGGAAGACCTGCCTCTTCATCTCCTCCAGACCAGCTCCGTCCCTGGCCGAGATGGAAACAAGCGGCAGTTTAGCACCATATCCGGCCTGCAATGACTTAAATCCGACATCGGTGCCGGGAATGTCCGCCTTGTTGCCCGCCACCAGGACCCTCTGCCGGCTCAGGATTCCCTCTTCGTTTTCGTTTCGATTAAGGCTGATTCTCATCTGCCACAGCTGCTCGATTGCTGACGCCATCTGTTCCCCAGGAGCATCGTTCAAATCAACTACCATGAGCAGGGCATCCGCCCGCCGCAGCATAGGCGGCAGCCACCATTCAATCATCTGGGGCACCAGGGGCGGGGTATCAAGCAGCTGTATCTGTATGTTTTCAAAGGGCATCATGCCCGGACTGGCGGCATAGGTGGTGCAAGGGTAGTCGGCCACTGTCGGCGAGGCGTTGGTCACACTGGCCACAAGCTGTGATTTACCGGCGTTGGGCAGCCCGACCACGGCCACCTGAGCGGCGCCTTCTTTCTCAATCGCCATGGTCATCCGCTGGGCGCCGCTTTTCTTGCCCGCCTGCTGTGTCAGCTTGGCAATTCGACTTCTCAGCTCGGCTCGCAGGTGGTCAGTGCCCTTGTGCTTGGGCATAATCGCCAGCATCTCTTCCAGCGCGGCGATTTTCTCGGCCGGGGTCTTCGCCGCCCGGAAGTTTTTCTCGGCATCGAAATACTGTGGTGGCAGGTTGGCTGGCATCTTACAGTGACTCCTTTACTTTTCTGGCCAGCTTTTCCGTCATGCCGCTGGTTGCCGCCATTTCGTCAACCGATGCCTCTCTTACCGCCTGAACCGAGCCAAATTTCTTCAGGAGGGCGCGCCGGCGCCTGGGCCCGATGCCCGTTATACCATCAAACGCCGAGGTGAATGATTCCCGGCGGCGCACGTTGTGATAATACCCCAGAGCAAACCGGTGCGCTTCGTCACGAAGTCGCTGCAACAGCTTGAGCCCCGGAGAACGGCGCGGGAGAACAATCGGCTTCGCCTTCCGCGGCACGTAAACCTCTTCATTTTCCTTGGCTAGGCTGGCCACCGGCACCGACGTTACGCCCATCTCACCCAACGCCGACAGCGCGGCATTGAGCTGGCCCTTGCCGCCATCGATGAGTACTAGGTCAGGGACGATTGCCCAGGCATCCGGCACGGATTTTTCCTCGCCGAGGTGCTTGAACCTTCGCCTTAGAACCTCCTCAAGCATGGCGTAATCATTGGCCCCCGACACCGTTTTAATCCGAAAGCGCCGGTAGTGGGCCGGCTTTGATTTTCCCTTTTCAAAGACCACCATGCTGCCCACCGCCGCTTTCCCCTGAATATCGGAGATATCATAGGCTTCCATGCGCAACGGCGGCTGGGGCAGGTGCAGTTCTTTCTCTATCTCGTCAATGGCTGCCTCCAGCTCTTTCGGCGTGGCGAGCTGTCTGATTTTCAGTTGCTCCAGCCCCTGTCTGGCGTTCTCGGCAACGATGTCCACCAGCTGCTTCCGGCTGCCGCGGCGCGGCACCCGGATATCAACCCGACCGCCCCGCCTGCCCTGCAACCAGCCCTTGAGCACCGCCGTATCTTCAACTGGATACTGCAGGAGCAGCCTGGGCGGTATGTTCGGGCTGGAACTGTAAAACTGCTTGATGAAGCCGGTGATAATCTGTCGCGGCTCTTCCTGCTGCGTGCCCTGCATCACAAAGCTCTCCCGTCCGGTCAGCTTGCTGTTGCGGATGAAGAAAACCTGGACATAAGCCTGGTCTCCATCCTGAGAAAAAGCGATGACGTCCTGCTCGCCGCTGACCGCAGCGGCGATTCTCTGCCCTTCCACAACTTTGTCCATGGCCTGAACCTGGTCGCGGTAAAGCGCCGCCTTCTCAAAGTCCAGCGCTGCCGCCGCCCGGTCCATCTTGTTCTGAAGGCTCCTGATAACCTTAGCCTGCTTCCCTTCCAGGAACATAATGACCTGTTTGACGACCTCGGCGTATTCCTTTCGGCTCACCGCTCCGATACAGGGCCCGAGGCACCGACCTATATAATACTCCAGGCACGCCCGCGAATCGGTGCCGGTAATCGTTTTCTTGCAGTAACGGAATGGAAAGATACCCTTGAGCACTTTCACTGTCTGGCGCACGGACCTGGCGCTGGCAAACGGTCCAAAGTAGCGCGAGCCATCCTCCTCCAGGCGCCGGGTGGTATGAACCCTAGGCCATTCTTCTTTGACGTTAATCTTGAGATAGGGAAAAGATTTGTCATCTTTCAGCCTGACGTTATAGCGGGGGTGGTGACGCTTTATAAGGTTGAGTTCCAAAATCAGCGCTTCCTGCTCCGAGGATGTTACGTAGAAATCGATGTCAGCCACCCTGGAGACCATCTTCAGCAGCTTGGGCGACAGCTTCTGGCCGGCGGCACCGAAATACGACCTGACCCGGTGGCGGAGGCTGGCGGCTTTGCCCACATACAGGATTGTCCCTTCCGCATCCCGAAGCAGATATACGCCGGGACTGTCCGGCAACCGGTTTAATTGCTCTTCAATCAGTACGCTGACCAAGTTTGCTTCTCCCCTGCATATTTTAACACAGCCGATATGGGGGACAAAGCAGAGCCGTTAACTACAAAGGAACGATTATAGGTAGGAAACAGCCCCTTTATGATTGAAAATAAAAGCCCTACAGAAAAGGATGCAACGGATAATCCCAGAACGTTTGACGCTCAGAAAGGAAATGCCATATTATGAGACACAATGGATGTTATCAGGTTACTGGAGGTAAATCATGGTTCAATCCATTATTAAACCAAGCGTGCATAAAGTTGGCTTCATTTCGCCGCCAGCCTGGTTTGACATATCACCAACTGAGTTCCTGCGTATTGCTCCAAAAAATACAATTGTTATGCAAACAGTCATGCGGCTACCGGATTTTGACTATAAAGTAGACAGAGTGGAACAATTTATAAATTCTGTACCAGAGTTGGGTGCGTGTTTTAATTCTCTAGCAGAAGCCGGAGCTGACGTTGTAACCCAGTTTGGATACCCTTTTTCCTTAGCTCATGGGTGGGAAAAGGCTCAAAAGGTTTATAAAAGTATTCAGAAAAACAGCGAAACTAGCTTTGTAATGATGGGCGTGGAAATAGTATACGCCATGAAACATCTCAACTGTAAATCAATCGCTATCGCATCTACATACTATTCTGGAAAGATGTCGAAAATACTTTATGAATATCTGATAGAGGCCGGTTTCAACATTTTGCATTCCGAAAACTGGCAATCACAGGGTATAGCAGAAGAGACAGATTCTAATTTATTTATCGGAGAGGGAGAATTAGACCCTATAAACTGGAAAACCCCCGTGTATGCTATTGAAAAAGCGGTCAGGAATGTCTCGAAAAATGCTCCTGATGCAGATTGTATTTTAGTTTCCGGTGGTGGCATGAGGTTGCTGGACGTCGTTGAGAGACTGGAGAAAGAAACAGGCAAACCCATTATTGGTGGAGATTTGGCTATATACTGGGGAATTCTCAGGCGACTCGGTATCAAAGAAAGCGTTCGCGGACACGGGAAATTGCTAGCTAATCTGGTTTAGTTATTTATGCCCAACTTCCTGAATCTAATTTTCAGTCATAACAAAGAGGCTAACTGTCTTCCGAGGTTCTCTGCTTGCTCAAGGATTTTCGGGTATTCCCTTACTTTCCCCTTTTGAAAAATACCAAGTACCGGCAGTTCACCAATCACTTCATGACCAAGAGCTTTGATAGAACGACGCATAGTCTCTAACGTCAAGTCCATTCCTCCCTCCTCAAGACTAGCCTGCTCGCCGACAACAGCGATTGCCGCTTTTCGACCCTGGCCTTCTAATCGGCTAGACCAATATCCAGGGCGTTCATCACTGAAGTGATAGAATGAATATAAGCGGTCTATGAAGGATTTCATGAGAGCAGTCATATTGTAACTATATACAGGAGATATCAGAACCAGTCCCAGGGCTTCCTCGATTTTCGGGTATATGAGTTGCATTCCATCTTGAAGACCTGTGCACCGTTTGTCTTTACGACATCGCTCACAACCAATGCACGGTTGGAACTGATAGTCTCGAAGCTGCACCTCCTCAATAACAGCTTCATTCCTTGCTCCCTTGAGTATATGATGCATTAATATATCTGAGTTACCTCCTCTGCGAGGGCTACCCCCGATACCCAGTACCTTTTTCATTGCTTTCTTCTCCTCTGTACTATTATTTAAACCCAATTCATATATTGGGATTAGAGTTTGGTTACCTGATAAGGGTGTGTTAATACGGGAAACGCGGCTCCATTCGTAACAATGATAAGATTGGGACTAAAGGCTGTCAACTATATAGCATAAAAGGAACTAATTTAGCTTTTTGACTTGACATATTATTGATTTATGTTAAAATGTTTAACGTTATGTTAAAATATATGGGCGATGCCTGTTTAGAGGAGGCGCGGTGAAAGAAGAAATCAACGGCTTTTTGAATTATTTGACCGTGGAGAAGGGATTTTCAGAGAACACTCTGGATGCTTACCGGAACGATTTACAACAGCTGGCCAGCTTCGCCGGGGAAGAGGCGGCAAAGCAAGGGAGCATCCCCTCATGGGAAAATTTCAGCCGCCAGGTAATGCTGGCCTACATGCTTAATCTAAAGGAGCGGAATTACGCGGCAACCACCATTGCCCGCAAGGTGGCGGCGACGCGTTCTTTCTTTGGCTTCTTGAAGTCCGAGGGCATCATCAAGACTGACCCGACCGAGAACATGAGCTCGCCAAGCGTGGGGAAGTCGCTGCCCAAGCCAATTACCATCAGCCAGGTGCGCCAACTGCTGGAACAGCCGACCAAGCTGAATACGCTGGAAGCGAAGAGAGATAAAGCAATGCTGGAACTGCTCTATGCCTCCGGCATGCGGATAAGCGAGCTGGTCGGCCTTAATCTGGGCGATGTCAACACCGAAGAGGGATTTGTAAGATGTTTCGGCAAGGGACACAAGGAACGCATCGTGCCAATCTACGAGCAGGCCGCCCGGTTGGTCAAGGAGTATATCGGGGAAACACGCCCCAAACTGGCTCGTAAAAAGGATGAAGTCGCCCTCTTTCTCAATCCCCGCGGCGACCGCCTGACCAGGCAGGGTTTCTGGCAGAAGTTGAAAGAGTACGCCAAATCGGCGGGACTGAACACCCAGATCAGCCCGCATACACTGAGACACAGCTTTGCCACCCACATGCTGAGCGGTGGTGCCGACCTGCGCGCTGTTCAGGAGTTGCTCGGGCATGCCAATATCTCCACCACACAGGTTTATACCCACCTCACCAGCGAGCACGTCCGGCGCACCTATGAGAGGTCGCACCCGAGGGCCAAGTAGCCGAATATTGACACTTTAACAGGATACAGGAGAATCTAAATGCCGAAGAAACCAAGACGTGGCAAAATGTTCCAGAGTAAAAAGAGAAGAGTCAGGCAACCGGCTATCTCCAGACCTGCGGCACCGCCGGTAGCCGCTCAGGAAGATATACGCGCTGTTGCAACTCCGGCATCCGGTGCGGTTACGAAACCGAAAACCTCTGCCGTGAAATACCCGTACGTTACGGCCGAACTGCGCCGAATCGGTATTCTGGCCGGGGCGATAGTGGTCATTCTCGTTGTGCTGGCACTGGTACTGTAATATTTTTACCTGGCGGTAATGATGGACTTTGAGGCCGAAAGAGCCAGGTTAATTGAGCACCTTAGCAGGGAAATAAAGGACAGGCGTGTCCTCGAGGCCATGGCCCGCACGCCACGAGAGCAATTCGTGCCGAAGGAAAGCCGCCACCTCGCCTACGAGGATATTCCACTGCCCATCGGCCTGGAACAGACCATCTCTCAGCCCTTTATTATTGCCCTGATGACCGAGGCGCTGGAACTGACCGGCGCGGAAAAAGTGCTGGAAGTCGGGACGGGCAGCGGCTATCAGGCGGCGATTCTCGCGGCGCTAACCCGCCGCGTGGTTACCGTGGAGCGCTTACCGAAGCTGGCGGAGACAGCCAGAAAGGTACTGGATAGCCTGGAATATCGCAATATTGAAATACACCTCTCCGCGGAAACCATTGGCTGTCCGGAAGAAGCCCCCTTTGAGGCGATATTGGTCACCGCCGGCGCACCCAGCGTGCCGCCGGAGCTAGTATCGCAACTGGCCCTCGGCGGACGTATGGTCATACCGGTCGGCTCACGTTACCTTCAGGAACTGGTAAAAATTACCCGTCAGAGGAAGAAAAACAGGGTTGAGAACCTGGGCGGCTGCCGCTTCGTCTCACTTATAGGCAAGGGCGCCTGGGACAAAGAATAGAAATCATCGATAAGGAGGCTTGATGGAAGTCCTGGAAGCAATTAAAACCCGGAGGAGCATTCGCAAGTACAAATCCGACCCGGTGGATGACGAAACGCTGGAGAAGGTGCTTGAAGCCGCGCGCCAAGCACCATCGTGGGCAAACACTCAATGCTGGCAATTTGTGGCCGTGCGGGATGCGGAAACCAAAGGCAAGCTCTCCGACACGTTGAGCGAGACCAACCCGGCCCGGGATGCCGTACGCAATGCACCAATAGCCGTAGTTGCCTGCGCCGAAATGGGCAGGGCCGGCTACAAGAGCGGCGAGGTGACCACGGACAAGGGCGACTGGTTCATGTTCGATGTTGCTCTGGCGATGCATAACCTGGTGCTGGCCGCTCACGCCCTCGGGCTGGGCACGGTTTATGTCGGGCTATTTGACGCGAAAAAGGCCGCCAGCATCCTGTCAGTACCCGAAGGATACCGCGCGGTGGCGATTACACCACTCGGTTACCCCGACGAAATAAAAGAGGCCCGGTCAAGAAAAGAGCTTGCCGAGTTTGTCCATTACGACAAATGGGGTGCCGGATAGGGCACAGTTTCGATGAGCTACCGAGTGTGGGTTCTGGTTGCCGCGGGGTTGTTCGCTACCGGCATGTTGCTTGGTCTGGCCATGCCCGATGACACAGGCGACTTCTTCGCCGGGGACATAGCAACTCTTGAAGAACTGGCCAAATTATTAGACCTCAGCCCCTTTACAGTATCGACGGCGGTTTTCATCTTTCTGAAAAACACGTCGGCTCTGGTCTTCAGCTTCATCCTCAGCCCGCTTCTCTGCCTGGTACCCATCATTGCGTTAATAGTCAACGGGGGACTTATCTCATTCGTCTCCATTACCATTATAGAACAGGAGTCGGTCGGTCTGCTCCTGGCCGGACTGCTGCCCCACGGTATATTTGAGCTTCCGGCGCTGATTATCGGCGAGGCAGCCGCACTCAGCTTCGGCGCGATGGCGATTATCGCCCTTATTTCCAAGAAGCGAAGAAGCCAGCTATACCCCAACCTGAAACAGAATATAAAGTACATGGCGCTGGCCTTTGCCCTGCTGCTGCCGGCGGCCATAATCGAAACCTATATCACGCCACTATTTCTACGCTAAGGAGGTGGACAACAATGAATGAGCTTGGTCTGGCAATTCCCTTCTGGGTTCTGGCGCTCATCTGGATGGCGAAGACCATCTGGCTGGTCATCATCTGCGTCCTGCTCGCCTGGCTTGGTATCCGTGCCTTTGACGCGCTCACCCCCCACATCCCACACCGCCAGCGCATCGGTGAAAGCCCGGTGGCCACCGGACTGTTCATCGCCGGTTTTTTCATCCTCACCGGCCTGGTTATCCACGGAGCGCTGACGGCACCGACGGTAATTGGCGGCCCGCTGCTCACTTACTTCTTCGACTTCAGGAGGCTGGGGCTGCTGGCACTGAGCTTTGTGGTGAGCCTGCTGGTCGGCATCGCCCTGTTCTACATCGTGGACAAGCTGACCCCGAAAATTCCCTTCGCCGGTATTGAACCCGAGCCAGTGGCCGTGGGCATCAACGTTTTCGGCTATCTGGTCTTCTTTGGCCTGATACTCCACGCCGCACTGACTATGCCACTATGAAAAAAATGGGGCTTTTTCTTATACTAGCTATAATGCTGGGTTCCACTCTGGCCGCCAGCGGGTATGCCTGGGCTACCAGCTCCGAGGGATTCCGCACCGTAGACCAGGATGTCTTTGATGACTGGGACATAAGCCGCACCCGGGCGGTTGGTGCCGATGGTTTCTATCAGGTATGCGAAACGGGGTTCCGCCCGGTCATTGCCTACGAAAGCCTGGGAGAAGAGGCCAACACAGCCTACCACATGGGCGAACAGATGCTAGGGCAATACCCGGACCGGATACAGAGAGCGGAAAAGATTTTTTACTATGTGCGCGACCGCGTCAGATACACACCGGACAAGGACCAGTTCCAGTACGACGAGTTTGCCCAGAATGCTGATGAACTGGCCGATAAAATAGCGCAAAATGGCTTTGGTCACGGCGACTGTGAGGACAGCGCCATACTGTTGGCCGTCATGTACAAAGGTGCCGGCTACCGTTCCGCAATTGCCATCGCCCCCGGTCATACCGCCGCCATGGTCTATCTGCCGGAATATAAAAAGGGAAGCAGCTTTAAGATGAACGGCGAGGAGGGCTGGTTCTGGGCGGAAGCTACGGGCAAGAAAAACCCGCTGGGGTGGGTAGCCCAGGATTTAATCGCGGAAGAGCTTTACGCCTATGAAATAACCGATGAGCGCGTTACCCGTGCCGAGCCAACCGAAGCGCCGGCTACCATCATTACCGGCGGTGGTGGAGGCAGCGCCTCATTTCCCGTCCCGTTCTTCAGCATCATCATATTTTTATGGTTTATTTCCCGACTTTTCCGGCGGCGTGCTCATTAGCTGTCCGCCAGCTTGCCGTCAGTGCGTACCAACAGGTATAATAGTTGCGAACGTATATTAGAGGACAGGTGATTCCATGGAGCAGTTTGGACTGGAAAAAATCATAAATATTGCCCTGCTGTCGCACGCGGGCGCCGGTAAGACATCTGTCGCGGAAGCAATGCTCTTCACGGCCAAGGCAATCAACCGACTGGGCAAAGTAGACGACGGGTCAAGCACCTCGGACTATGACCCCGATGAAATAAAGCGCAAGATTAGCATTAACCTGAGCCTGTTACCGTTTCAGTGGCAGGATACCAAGGTCAACATCATTGATACCCCCGGCTACAGCGACTTCGTCGGCGAGGTGAATGCGGGAATCCGCGCCAGTGAAGCTGCCATCATCGTCGTCTGTGCCGCCTCAGGTGTGGAAGTGGGCACCAGTCAGGTCTGGGAGTACTGCCAGGAAGCTAACCTGCCTCGTCTCATTTTCGTGAACAAGATGGAGCGCGAGAATGCCGACTTCTTGAAGACAGTAAATGATATTCAGGCCAGGTTCGGCCCCAAGTGCCTGCCAATACAGATACCCATCGGTGCCCAGCACGATTTTCAGGGCATCATCGACCTGCTGGCTCTAAAAGCTTACACCGGCTCGCCGCCGCAAGAAGGAGAGATTCCGTCCTCACTGGAAGGACAGGTGAACACCTTCCGAGAAAAGTTAATCGAAGCGGCAGCAGAAACGGATGATTCGCTCATCGAGAAATACCTGGGTGGCGAGGAACTCTCTTCTGAGGAGCTGAAAAACGGACTCAGGGAAGCCGTGGTAAGCGGTAGCGTCTTCCCCATTCTGGCCGGCTCAGGGCTGCAGAACGTGGGCATCAGCCCGCTTCTGGACGCGATGGTTAACTACCTGCCATCTCCCGCAGAGCGTGAGGTAATGGCGATAACCGATTCGAAAGAGGAAAAAATCGAGCCCGGTATTGATGGCCCTCTGGCAGCACTTGTTTTCAAGACAACTGCCGACCCATACGTCGGCAAGCTCACCTACTTCCGGGTGTTCAGTGGCAACATCGACAGCAATTCCCAGGTCTGGAATGCCACCAGAGGCAGTGCCGAGCGTATCGGCCAGCTCTTCATGCTGCGGGGTAAGAACCAGGAACCGGTGGTCAAAGTAAGCGCCGGCGACATCGGGGCGGTGGCCAAGCTTAATGTCACCAACACCGGTGATACCCTTTCCGGCCAGAACAAGCCCATTAAGCTGGCTCCCATTGTTTTCCCGCCGCCGGTCTTTGACGAGGCGGTTTTCCCGAAGACCAAGGCCGACCTCGACAAACTTGGGACCGCCCTGTCCCGCATCACCGAGGAGGACTCAACCCTCCGGGTACACCGGGAACCCGATACCGGCGAGACTCTGCTTTCCGGCATGGGGGACACCCAGCTTGAAGTGGCCGCGGAGAAGATGCAGCGCAAGTTCGGCGTCAGCGTAAACCTGGAGACACCCCAGGTGCCCTATAAGGAGACCATTACCGCAACGGTACCAAGAGCCGAACACAAGCACAGAAAGCAGTCCGGAGGCCACGGCCAGTACGGCCATGTCATCATGGAATTGGAGCCTCTGCCCCGCGGCACCGGCAACGAGTTCGCCCAGCGTGTCGTCGGCGGTACGGTACCCAAGAACTACATCCCCGCGGTGGAGAAAGGGTTCCAGGAGGCGATTAAGGATGGCGTGCTGGCGCATCATCCGGTGGTGGATGTCAAAGCAACGCTGTACGACGGCGGCTTCCACCCGGTGGATTCCTCTGAAATCTGCTTCAAGATTGCCGGGTCGCAGGCGATGAAGAAAGGCCTGGCTGACGGGAAGCCAATCCTGCTAGAGCCCATCGTGAATATCCAGATAACCATCCCCAACGACCTCACCGGCGACATTATCGGCGACCTTAATACCAAGCGCGCCCGCGTACAGGGGATGAACCCGTCCGGCGATATCAACATAATCGAGGCCCAGGTGCCGCTGGCGGAAGTGCTGCGTTATGCCATTGACCTCAAGTCAATGACCCAGGGCAGAGGCACTTATACTATGGGATTCAGCCACTATGAAGAGGTGCCGGCACAAATCTGCCAGAGGATTATCTCCCAAAAAGCCGAGGAAAAAGCCTGACCAACAGATAACGCTTGATTAGGTGGCTCTTATTTCCTGCCGCATAAACAGGATATAGCTGGCGGCGAAACAGACGGCGCTGAGACCTATCAGGCCAGTGATGTGAGGCCAGACAAGCAGTATGCTCTGCCCGAGGCTCAAGGGGTTGGGCACCATGTAGGCGGCGTGGCTCTGGCTCACTATGCCCAGGCTGCGCACTAATGGCACCAGCAAAACGGTGGTCGCTTCCTGAAACAGTATGTTCGGGGAAATCCGCGTTATCATCCGAGCTAATTCTACGTTACGAACCAGTTCTGCCTGCGCGCCATCAGCAGTTGGGACCAGCACGTTGGCAATCCCGGGAGCGATAAGCAGGATGAAGATGCTGAAAAACAGCCAGAGCGCCAGTGAAAAAAGCAATGATGCCGCCACGCGGCGAAAGACGACGGAAAAAAGTATCGCCATGCCCATCCAGAACGCCCCGTAGACTACAGTTAGAACAAAATAGAGAGAGAGCCGGATGATTTCTTCCGCGGTCGGTGGCACTCCTATCATGTTCAGCCCGTAGCCGGCTATGAGCAGCAGCATCGCCGCCACCATGATGGCAAGGGCGACCACACCGGCCAGGAATTTACCGTTGATGACACTGTCTCGGAAGACAGGCTGGGCCAGAACCCGGCTGAGGGTACCTCCAGCCCGCTCGCTGTTTATGGCATCAAAACCAAGGGCAATACCGATAATGGGAATGAGCAGTGAAACCAGATAAGTGAGCGAAGGGACTACTGTCCCCGAAGTGGTGAACAGGCCGAGGAAGACGATGCCTTCCGGCAGGTTCGCTCCACGGATACCCTCACTGGCAGCCCACAGTGCCGCCGCACTGACCAGAAGCACCAGTATGAAAGAGGCAACAAAACGAACGCTGGTAACGTAATCGGCCAACTCTTTGCGTACTATAGCAAACATAGATAACTCTATTCCTCTCGGAAATACTTCATATAAACATCGTCCAGGGAAAACTCCTGGACCTTCATCTGAATCAGCGGGAAATTATTGTCAACGATGGCTTTGGAAATCTGCCGTCGCAAATCGGCATCGGTACTGATGAAGAGCACGTTCTCTCTGGCTTCGACACTCACCACGCCCTTTATACTCTGAAGCGCTTTAATGAGCTTCTCATCCGGGGCTTCAGTTTCCACTTCAATCTGGAAGCGGCCCCCGGCCAGTGCCTCACGCCCCAGCTTATCAATGGCTCCATGTATCACCATTTTCCCTTTCGCCAGTATGCCGATGCTGTGGCACACCCGCTGCACCTGGTATAGCTGGTGCGACGAGAGCACCACCGTTGTCCCCATCTTGGGCAGACCGGCTATGAGGTCAAGAAGCTGGTTAATACCTTTCGGGTCCAGGCCTGCGGTTGGCTCATCAAGGAAAACCAGTTTCGGCCTTTTTATGAGCACTTCGGCAATGCCGAGCCTTTGCTTCATGCCGCGGGAAAACTTGCCCACCGTTTTTTCTTTCTTTAGATTCTTCTCCGACTGCTCGATTAGCTCACTTTCGGTAAGCCCCACCATTTTCAGCACCTCTTCAGTGCGCTGGTTGGCTTCGGAATAGCTGATGCCATTAAGGTCGGCGATGAACCTCAGGTTTTCGCGTGCGGTGAGGTTTTCATAGAAACCCACCCTTTCCGGCAGATAGCCGACCTGACGCTTGACCTTAAGCGGTTCACGGGTGGGATTGAAGCCGAGCACATGGACCGAACCGGAAGCCGGCTCGGTCAGACCCAGCATCATGAGAATGGTCGTTGTTTTGCCGGCGCCGTTCGGGCCCAGCAAACCGAATACCTCGTTTTCCTTCACC
>CAYZOI010000002.1:0-32398 GCA_964480145.1 uncultured Dehalococcoidaceae bacterium
CGTGCTGTCGGTGAGGTTTGACCTGATGTACTCTTCATTGTGGTCAGCAATGAAGTGATAGGTGTCATCCCAGGCGGCCCAGTCCGCGGCAGTGGTCTCCAGGTTGGACAGCTCCTGTGAGTAAGCCGTCAGTACCCGTTCCACATCCCGCTGGGCGCTCTGTTTTTCCAGGTCAGTATAGCTTTCCAGCAGGATGTTACGGGAGATGAAGAAGAGCAATATGATTACACCGTAAAACGTCCCGGCAATTATAAGCAGCGTCTTTCTGCGCAGTGTCATATCTTACGCCTCTATCAGGCATTCTATCATTAGCTATGGTAGCTATCAAGGTGCACAAGATGAACAGAGTTTGACCGATGGTTCGCAGACAGGTAAACTATCTCATCATAATAAGTGGGCAAAAAACGCATGATATGGTTACGTAGAGCCACTGCCATACTCCTGGCCGTTGTCTTCATCATTCTGTCGGTGCTGGTGATGGTCGCCTTCCGTGTCAACGGTACTGTTGGCAACCCTGATTTCTACGCGGAACAGCTGCACCAGGCGGACGTGTACCATTTCATTTACGATGATGTGCTGCCGGCGGCGCTGGAAGAATCCGGGGTGGGTGAGGATGCAGAGGGGGTTGGAGCTATCATCGCGCCGTTCAAGCCCCATCTCGTTGATGTGGCCAGGCAAACGGTGCCCCCGGAATGGCTTCAGGCACAGGTTGAGCGTGCTGTCAACGAGGCGGTGCCCTATGTCTGGGGGGAAACGGATACCTTCAGTATCACCATTCAACTGAAGGACAGGGTCGAGGCTGGAGCGGGGGCATTAAAGAGCCTGTTGCACAGGGAAGGTGTTTTCCCGACGCTCTATGAGCAGCTTATTGAATTAATTACCGATGAGATAGCGCCGGCGGAAGATGAAATGCCGGCTATGCTAGCCATATCTGAGGAAGAAATGGAGACGATGCTGCGTCGGGTAGTGCCCGAGGATTGGCTGCTCAAACAGATAGACCATGCGATTGATGAAGTGGTGCCCTATTTCACCAAGGAGCAGGCGCATTTCACCGTTGAGATAGATATAACCAGGCCGCTTGATGAACTGGAGAAAGTGCTGGTCGATATCCTGTCAAGGCAGGAAACCTACGATAGCCTGTTTACGGATATGCTGGCACCGGCACTGCAGCAGAACCTTGGAGAAGTAACCGAGCTCCCGCTCGGCATAGAACTGACCGATGACGAAATCATTGCTACTGCCAAGAATATGCTGACTCTGGAGTGGTATCAGGAGCTGGTGCAGGATTTGGTCGGCCAGATATTCGCCTACCTGCGCGGCACACAGGATGAACTCGAATTGACGATACAGCTGGTCGACCGCAAGCCGGGAATAGCCGAAGCACTCAGCCAGCTGGCTGACGAGAAAGTGGAGAGCGCTTTCGACGACCTGCCGGTGTGCTCGGGAGCACATCTGCTGGAACTGCTGTCTGACCCATCTCTGGAAAACATCCTGTGCCGCCCGTTTGATATATCCTATCAGGAGTTCAAAGACCTGGTGGGCATAGACATCGGTAGCCTGGTGCAACCTATCATCGAAGTGGCAATACCCGATGAGTGGACTTTAACTGAAGCAGACATGAACCAGCTATTTGGCGGTGAGGGTGAAGACAATATTCTAAGCCAGCTTCGGGAGCTGGTGCAGGAAGGCCTGACCTTTACCGACGGAGACCTGATTGAGATTATGGATACCGATGCTGCCGCTCTGGAAGACATCCGGAAATTGATAGCTGATGGCCTGGTCTTCACCGAGCGGGATTTACGGGACCTGATAAGCGATACGGGGGAGGGTGGTGCCAGCGAGCAATTGACGACCTTTGAGCAGGTGCGTTCCGGTCTTGGCATGGCGAAGCAGTGGGTCAATTTTATCTGGATAATACCGTTTTTAATGATGGTGGGGGTCGGTGCGCTGGGTGGCCGACGGTGGAGCAGTCGACTTATCTGGGCGGCGGCGTTGCTGGCAGCCATGGCGATTAGCGCCTATATTATCTTTGGGCCGGTGTTCTCCGCCACCGCGCAGCCGATGATAGACCAGGCACTCGCCATGGAGTTCGGCCAGGCTGAAGGAATTACCTTGTTAATTGCGGAAAAGGGAAATATCCTGGCGCACAATGCCATTGACAGCTTTGTCAGCGGGCTCAGAAATCAGTCGCTGGGACTGATAATCGCCTCGGTGGTGCTAATCGGGACGGGGGTGGTCTGGCACAACTGGGACAGAATCCGCCGAGCCTGAATTTGGGAGACTCAATAATACTTGACAGGAAAAAGAATTGACTATAATATATAAATATCTGTATATAAATATATAGGAATATAAATGTACGGAGCAGTATGCATTATGCACGATTCAGAAATGTTTAAATTGAAAGCCGAACTCTGCAAGACTTTTGCCGATGCTAAGAGGCTCGCTATCATACATGAATTGCGGGGTGGCGAGAAGCTGGTCGGTGAACTGGCTCAAACCCTCCAGATACCCCCCGCTGTCGCCTCGCGGCACCTGGCGCTGCTGCGCAATCGCGGTGTGGTGAGACCGCGTCGGGAAGGGACAAATGTCTATTACAGTCTCACCGACCCCAAGATAGTGGCGGCGTGCGACATAATTCATGAGGTGCTTCTGAATTCTTTGAACAAGAACCGGGAGCTGGCCGAAAGACTGACCGCCTGATGGTTTCAAGAAAAACCGACGAAGAGATGCACAGGATAAGGAGGCATTATGGGTAAACTGGGTGGCAAACAGCGGGTCTATCTGGAGGAAAAATTCGGCGACCGCGTGAATTTCAACAAAACGGAAAGGAAACTTTACGGGCATGATATCGCCGCCATGCCGGCGTTGATAAAACCGATGGTGGGCAGCACCGTTCCGGACGCAGTGGTGCAGCCGGAGACCGAAGAGGAACTGGTGGAACTGGTGAAGTGGGCAGCCGAAAACAATATTCCCCTGACGCCGCGGGGCAAGGCCACCTCAGGTTATGGAGGTGTCCTGCCGGTAAAGAAGGGCGTGGTGGTTGACTTCTACCGGATGAAACGCATTCTTGATATTGACCCTAAAGCGCTGACGGCAACGGTGCAGGCTGGCGTGGTCTGGGAGAAACTGGACAGGGAACTGAGCAAACATGACCTGACACTGCGACTGTATCCGACCAGCTACCCGGCGGCCACCGTCGGTGGGTGGCTGGCGCAGGGTGGGACAGGCATTGGTTCTTATGAAGCAGGATGGTTCCGCGATAATGTAATCAGTGCCCGGGTGGTGCTGCCTGGCGGTGAAGTGCGTGTGTTCAGCGGTCCGGAGCTTGACCTGATATCCGATGCCGAGGGTATTACCGGCCTTATCAGTGATATTACGCTGAAAGTGATGCCGCTGGAGGACATGGAAGTGGTATCGATTGGCTGCCCGGACGCCCACGACCTGCAGAAGTTAATTAAGACTATGATTGAGGCGAAATTGCCGATATGGTCGCTGATGTTTATCAATCCAAAAATGGCGGAGCTAAAGAACAAAGCGCCACTGAGGGAGCACCACGGACACCCGATGGAGGAACGGGTGCTACTGCCGGCGTCCTATATTACCACGCTAACGTTTCGTAAAAAGGACCGGAGTGCGGTGATGGACAAGCTCCTACAGCTGATGAAGCCCTGTCAGGCAGAGGTACTCAGCGAGCGCATTGCGGAACACGAATGGCAAAACCGCTTCAAACTGATGATTGTCAAACGCCTCGGGCCAAGCCTGGTGCCGGCGGAAATCGTCGTCCCGCTATCCAGTCTGGGCGACGTGATGACCGAGATTGAAAACAGGGTGGACCAGCCCGTGGTCAAGGAAGGCGTTATCATCAGGGAGACCAATGGTAGACCCCCGGAAGTGGTGATTCTCGGCTTTATTCCCAGCGACCAGAGAAAGCTCAGCTACAATTTCGTTTTCACTCTGGTGCTCACCATAATGAAGATTGCGGAAAAGTACGGCGGACGTCCCTACGCCACCGGACTATATTTTGCCAGGAAGACGGCCGATATACTGGGTGCGGAGAGAGCCCTCCAGATTAAATCGTTCAAGAAGCAAGTCGACCCCCGGGGTATTTTAAATCCCGGCAAGGTGCTTGATGGTGGACTCCTGGGAATGGCTATGGGCGTGGCCGGTGCCTTTGAGCTGCTGCTCAGACCATTCGGCAACTATGTCATTACGCATATTGGTGAAGCGCCGGCAAAGCCGGTAAAAGGTATTCCCGCTGACGTGGCGTGGTACGCCTACAGCTGCTCCCAGTGCGGCTACTGCGTTGATGAGTGCGACCAGTTCTACGGGCGGGGCTGGGAGAGCCAGAGCCCGCGCGGAAAATGGTACTGGCTTCGTGAGTACATGGAAGGCCGCGAGAAATGGGACCAGTTCATGGTGGATACCATTGTTGTCTGCACCACCTGCGAGCTGTGCAACCTGCGCTGTTCGGCATCCCTGCCCATTGAACCCTCCTGGATGAAATTGCGTGGCAAATTGATTGATGAAGACAAAAGAATGACCTTCCCACCGTTTGAAATGATGGGGGCGGCAGTGCGCAAGGAGGGCGACATCTGGGCCGGTTATCGGAAAGACCGGACCGCCTGGTTTCCGCCCGACCTCTGGGAAAAGCATGGCCCGGGGCACCAGGCCAAGGTTGCGTATTTCGCCGGCTGCACCGTCAGCTACGTGGAGCACGATATTGGCATGGCCAGTGTCCGGCTTCTTGATGAGGCTGGCGTGGATTTCACCTACATTGGCGAGAAGGAGAACTGCTGCGGCACGCCCATGCTGGTGGCTGGTAAGTGGGACATCTTCATCGAAACGATTAAGAAAAACATTGCGGCGGTAAGAGAGGCCGGGGCAGACACCGTGGTTGCTTCCTGTCCCGCCTGTGACATGATGTGGCGTTACTTCTATCCTGTATGGGCGAAAAAACTGGGCATAGAGTATAACATCAAAGCCAGGCACTACAGTGAAATTCTGGCGGAGAAAATCAGGAAAGGCGAATTCGCCTTTAAGGGCGACGACCAGAAACCCTGCACCGTTACCTGGCATGATTCCTGCCATATCGGTCGTGTCTCCGGTGTGTACGATGCGCCGCGTGAGGTAATTGAGGCCATCCCCGGGGTGAAGCTCGTCGAGATGGAGTACAATCGGGAAAATGCCCATTGCTGTGGCAGTGTTCTGACGTTGATTAAAGAGCCGCCGGTAGCCGCCGATATTGGTAAAACGCGTCTTGATGAGGCCGTGGCAGTCGGTGCAGAAAAGGTGCTGGCACTGTGTCCCTGCTGCGAATTCCAGCTCCGCGTGAGCGCGGATAAAAAGAAGTCGCCGGTCGAAGTTGTTGACCTGGCTCGTTTTGCGGCGTCCTATCTCGGGTATGAATTTCCTGACCCGAATCCGGAAGTGCAGCGGCAGTGGGCAGTCTTCGAGGCCATGATTGCCCTGATGACACCGCAGGGCTTTGCCGACCTGATGGGTTCAATGTGGCCGGAGCTCATCGACGCTATGCCTTTCGGCATGGGAAAGATGATGAGGCTAATGGGC
The DNA here is from genome assembly GCA_964480145.1 of uncultured Dehalococcoidaceae bacterium. Classification (GTDB taxonomy): domain Bacteria; phylum Chloroflexota; class Dehalococcoidia; order Dehalococcoidales; family RBG-16-60-22; genus E44-bin89. The sequence continues at coordinate 5,572 of CAYZOI010000002.1, forward strand.
CGGATTCCGGGGGCGCTTCAGCTGATGAAGCCCATGTTTCCCATCCTGTTCCCCAGGTTGCTGCCGATGATGATGCCCAAAGTCATGCCAGTGATGCTGGAGCGGGTAGCAGAACGCATTCCGATGCCGGATTACATGCAGGAGCAGATGCCGGAGCTTATGCCGCAGGTCATGGACAACCTTATGCCGCATATGATTGGTGACGTGGTACCGCTGATTACCCGGCCCATGATTGATTATTTGCGGGGCAAGTAAAAAACAAGCTGGCCTAGTAATAGTTAAAAATCCTGGCCGGGCAGAAGCACGCGGTAAAGGCCACAGTAGCGACATCGCTCATACTGGCAACTTACCTTATAAAGCCCCCGTCGGTTACAATGCGGACAGAATATAAACTTTGTTCCACTTCCCTGTCTGGACGCGCGTCCGTTTGTAGATGTATTATGATTCATTATTACGGTCCCCCTGCCTTCTTCCCTGAGCGATATCTATCTTGTTTTCATATGTTTTGCTTATTATTCTTCAGTTCGTCTCGTCATACGCGTCTCGTAGCTGGCTGTTTTACTGACCTGCCCGGCGTAGTTTGGCCCTTACGCGCGCGACCAGCTCCAGAGGGTAAAAGGGCTTCCTGATGAAATCGTCGGCGCCGATCTCCACGGATTCGCGCAGTGTGGTCATTTCACCTCTGCCGGTAAGCATAATTACCGGTACCTGGGATTTCCGGCGTATCAGGTCAAGCACCTGAAAGCCATCAAGGCCGGGCATCATAATATCGAGGATAATCAGGTCAGGCCGGCACTCGTGCATCAGGGAAAATGCGGAATCGCCACTGGTGGCACCCGCAAAATCATACCCCTCTTCTTCAAGTATATTCTTGAGCAATCGAAGTATCTCTTCTTCATCATCGATGGCCATTATGCAGGTACGCTTTTTCATCTTTTCATCGATTCCTCTCTTTTATTACTTATATAGCGTCAATTTGGCGATAACTTGTAGCCCGCTACCTTTGGTAAGGAAGGGGAAGTTGACCGGCTCACCATCCGTTCCGGTGAATATGAACCTCCGCTATCCGTACTGGTACAGTTAATGGCTGAGGGGGCTGTTATCGACAGGATATCATGTTCGTTAACTCTGGCCGGATTGGCCATGACCACCTTGCCGTGTGCCTTGCGGAACTGCTTCATCATTTCATTGTGCGCTGAAAATGAAACCTGGTTGCATTGCCGTAATTCAAACATTTCCTTTAACCTCTCTTCGTTATCAGTGTTTGCTCGTTAAAGCACTTCCAGACTGAACTGCGGGGACAAGGAACTGCTGTCCGCGGGAGCTCGGTGACAGTAAAAACAGCCACTATCGATGGCGACCCTGTATCTGGCATCTCCGGGCAACAGAAAACTGACCCGGCCGTTGTGCATTGAGATAATTGTCTTCGGAACAGGCGCACCATTACTGGTTATTGCCCTTTCCCACTCGCCTTCACCGTTTTCAACGTATATGCCGGTGTTCAGAATAAGGTACTGGTAGTGCCTGATGAGTTGCTGCGCATTGGTCAGATACAGCGTTACCTTTATTTCGGAGGCACTATTGGTGGCATCTATGTAGAAGAGGTCGCCGGGGTTGCTGACACCTCCGATGGCTCTGCCGAATGCGGTATAGCTTGGCCTCGCCGAAGGTTCAGCGACTTCTACCCTCACCGTTCCACCATCGGTCAGTTCATTGACACTGGTAGCGTGAGCTATCGGCCAGGGAAGAAGGAAGAGGAAGAGAAAGGGGGAGAGCCTCTTTATCCATTTGTTTCGCATCTCGGATACCTCGTTCGCGGTTCTTCTATGCTTTCAGGATAGAACCAGGATACGAAACAAAGCCTAAATATCTACCTTGCAGTTCTAAAAATTTCCTTAAAGTTTGAGGGAAATAAAAAAGCACCCGGAACGGGTGCTTTCAAAGCGGTTTGTTAAAAGGCTACAGGCTACTTCTTAACCAGAATCAGTGAACTGGTAGCCGACACCGGAAACGGTGAGGATACGTTTGGGGTTGTTCGGGTCTGGCTCCAGCTTGGAGCGCAGCCGGCGAGCAAAGACGTGCAGATATTCCCTTTCCTCCCGATATTCCGGACCCCATACCTTGTTCAGCAGGTGGGTATGGGTGAGCACCTTGCCGGTATTAACGGCCAGTTCCTGAAGGAGGGCATATTCAGTGGGAGTCAGTTTTATTTCAAGGCCGGCACGAGTCACCTGTCTGGCGGCGAAGTTGATGACCAGGTCACCGCTGGTGACGGTAGATTTCGTGGGAGATACGCTGGCCGTTTTGGTGCGCCGAAGGACGGCGCTGACCCGCGCTATGAGTTCATCGGCTCCGAAAGGCTTGACGATATAGTCATCGGCGCCGAGGTCGAGGCACCTTACCTTGTCCTTTTCATCGCCTCTGGCACTGAGCATAATGATTGGAATCTGCGACCATTCACGCAGCTGGCGGCATACCTCAAAGCCGTCCATTTTAGGCATCATGACATCCAGTATGATGAGGTCGGGCAATTCCATCTCTATCATGTGAAGTGCCTCTTCGCCGTTGGTCGCGCTAATGACCGTGAAGCCTCTATCCTCCAGATTAGAGCGCAGAAATCTAAGAATGCTCAGCTCATCATCGACTGTTAAAATCCGTTTTTTCATCAGATGATAACCCTTTATTCGTTAAACATGACCGGCAAGAAAGCTAAGATTTTTTAAGAATCTTGAGCAGGGCGTCTCTGAATTCCTCAACCGAAGCGATTGGCTTCTGTAGTTCTGGAGGTAGACCTGAGAGTAGGGACTTGCCGCCGGTTCCCTCCTTTGCCGCCATCTGCTGGAGCAGCCTGTGCTCTCTGGATAGGCTGGCAACCAGCTCGGCGAAATTTTCCTGCAACCGTTCGGTCTTTTCAGCGATGTTCTGCCTGAGCGTAAGACGTTCCTGCCAATTCACAACGGCCTGACGGATTTTACGAAGCGCTTCATCCTGGTCAAATGGCTTGGTAATATAGTCATAAGCGCCCAGTTTCATGGCGGTAACGGCGGTTTGGGCATCGGCAACTGCGGTTACCATGATGACACAGAGGTCCGGCCAATCGACGCTTATTTTTCCAAGCACTTCAACGCCGGACAGGCCGGGCATTTTAATATCCAGCATCACCACATCAATACCACCATCGGCGATAACAGACAGGGCTTCTTTGCCGTTAGCCGCGGTGACAGCTTCGTAGCCGGCGGCTTGTAATATTCGCTGAAGCAGTACCCGCACCGTTTCCTCATCATCAACAACCAGAACCCTTATTTTGTAGTCCGCCATTTCATTCCCCTGAGGATTTCCTTTTATAATAGCTCTTATTTCATCAGTGGTAAAGGGTTCGGGTGAAAAAGGTCTGCCAAGGTACGCAAAAAGGGCGAGTATATAGTGGCTCGTTGGTTCTCCGGTCAGGAATGGATGCGGTGCCGCTCGACGAAGCGGGCCATGCGGCGCAGTGCTTCCTCAATATCAGATAGAGAGGTCGCGTAGCAGCAGCGCACGTGCCCCTCGCCCAGCCGACCGAAAAGGCTGCCGGGCATGACGATCACTTTTTCTTCCTTGAGAAGATTCTCGGTGAACTCGTCTGATGTCATGCCGGTAAGCTTAATCGATGGAAAGGCATAGAAAGCTCCTTTTGGTTCGTGACACTTGAGCCCCATGTCGTTAAGACCGCGGATGATAACCTCGCGGCGGCGCTCGTATTCAGCCAGCATGCGCTGGACGTCGTCTTCGCCATTATTCAGGGCTTCCAGAGCCGCCATCTGCGCTATGCTGGATGGGCTTAGCATGGTGTGCTGGTGAACCTTGCTGATGGCAGCCATGATTTCCGCGGGGCCGGCGGCGTAGCCCAGACGCCAGCCAGTCATGGCGTAGGCTTTGGAAACACCGTCGAGGAGAATGGTGCGTTCCTTCATTCCCGGTAAAGTTGAGAAACAGGTGTGCTTCACACCATAGGTCTGGCGACTGTAGATTTCATCCGAGATGACCAGCAGGTCGTGTTTTTCCACCACCCGGGCAATATCGGCATATTCCTCACGGGTCAGTTCGGTACCCGTCGGATTGGCCGGGTAGCCGAAGAGGAGGACCTTTGTCTTCGGGGTAATACTGGCCTCAATCTGGTCAGGTTCCAGTTTGAAATCATTATCCGGTCTGGTGGGCACGGTGACCGGTATGCCATGCGCTAAAACGATGCAAGAAGGATAGCACACGTAGTAAGGGTCGGGCATTATAACCTCGTCGCCGGGATTCAGAGTCGTTCTGAAGGCGAGGTCCATCGCCTGACTGGAGCCGACGGTGATAACGATTTCGGTTTCCGGGTCATATTTTATGCCGTAGAGCTTTTCCAGATGCATGGCAACGGCTTCTCGCAGTTCGAGAAATCCCGCCGTCGGTGTATAACTGGTGATACCCTTCTTCATAGCTGAAATGCCGGCCTCACAGATATGCCAGGGCGTGGGGAAATCAGGCTCACCGACACTCAGTGAAATGCCGCCTTCCAGAGAGTGAAACAGGTTTAAAAATTTGGCAAAGCCAGCGTCGGACACTCTGGCCACGCGCTCCGCGATTCTTTTTTCCATTCCGGTCACCCGTTTTGCAGACATCTTTCTTTATTCCTTCCCCTCGCGATTATATGGCGCATTGTATAAGTGGAATTATTCGGACGTGCGATTACTTCTCACCGTTTAAGATTATAATGTCAGGCGTAGGAAATGACAATACGAAGATGCTGAGATTGGTTAGAAAGCTCGGTTTCGAGAAAGAAAAGTTATCTCCCGACGAAAGCCGGATAACCCTCGTAGGCTAAAAAGGAACCGCCCCGATTTTATCGGGGCGGTTGCCAGTCTTCGCTACCAAGATTTATAGAATTCTGTTACTAATTGAAGCCGGTTATCATCTGCCCCGGCAGCCAGAGGATTATCTGGGGGAAGATGATGCACAGTGACAGCGCAATCAGGATGAGGATAATAAAAGGCCATACCCCACGGATGATGTCACCCGTGGTTACCCCCAGAGATGGGTCGGCGGCACCCCGGAGATAGAATATAGCATAGGCGAAGGGGGGGGTCAGGAAAGACGTCTGCAGGTTAACGCAAATCATCATGGCAAACCAGAGCTTGTCAAAACCGAGCGCCTCGCCAACCGGTGTTATGATAGGAACGATAATGAACAGAATTCCCAGCCAGTCGATGAAATAGCCCAGCAGGAAAACGACGAACATGACAATGGCAAAGATGCCCCACTTCCCGCCGGGGGCGCTCAGAATAATCTCCTTCACCACATCCCCACCACCGGCACGGATGAATATGCCCACGAAAGCATAAGCGGTGGCACCGACCAGGAGCACCATACCGGAGACTTTTACCGTCTCGGTCATCGTATTTTTGAGGACAGTAAAATTGAACTGGCGGTAAGCGATCGCCAGAAGCACGGCGGCAAGAGCACCGACGGCGGCAGCTTCCGTAGGGGCAGCGATGCCCATGAAGATACTTCCCAGCACTGCCAGGATAAGTGCCACTGGTGGCAACATCGAGACGAGCAGGTCAGTTGTTTTCTTCATCCAGGGGACTGCCCTTTCCTCTATGGGCACGGCGGGCCCTATTTCTTTCTGGAAGAAACAGCGAATGATGAGGTAGCTGCAGTATAACCCGGAAAGCAGGAACCCCGGGATAAAGGCGGCAAAAAACAGTTTGCCTACCGAGAGTTGCGCCATTGGTCCGTAGATTACCAGCATAATGCTGGGAGGAATCAATATGCCCAGGGTGCCGCCGGCGCATACCGCACCACTGGCCAGAGCCTTATCGTACCCTCGCTTTATCATGGCGGGCAGGGCGATAATGGTCAGCGCCGTGACCGAAGCGCCGATGATGCCGACACAGGCGGCCAGGATGGTGCCGATTAATACGGTGACTACGGCCAGCCCTCCCCGGAGACCGGCGAGCCACACATACATGGAAGCGAACATTTTTTCGGTTATGCCCGAGTATCCCAGCATGATGCCCATGAAGATAAAGCCCGGCGCCGCCAGAATGATATAGTTATTCAGCAGGGCGTAAACACGGTGGTAGATGACTTCCAGTGAGATGTGTGGCCCGAAGAGGAGCATTCCCATGACGATGCCCACACCGCCGACCACGATGGCCAGGGGATAACCAAGCAGGACCCCGACCAAGATGCCTCCAAGCATGATGATGGTGATCAGTTCTCCACTTAATTCAATCATAAGGTTTTATGCCTCACCAGAAAATAGATATCACGGTAGAGCGTGGAAAGAGCCTGGAGGGAAAACAGGACCAGTCCGATGAATACCATGGTTCTTACCGGACCGACTATCGGGTACCAGTAGCTAAATATCGACTTCTCCATGGTTACCCAGGCATATATCATCCAGGTCCAGGCAGCATAGGTAAGCAGAATGAGCAGTGGCAGCAGAAAGACTATGGCGCTGACCACATCAATGATGATTTTGGCCGTATTTGGCAGGTGTGCGTAAAGGACATCTACCCTGATGTGGCGGCGGTTGAGGTGGACATATCCCCAGGAAAGGACATACATGGAGGCTGCGGCCATGACGGCTGTTATCGGCAAAAAATCAGTGGGATGGTTCATCACGTACCTCATGAACACCTCGGCACAGATGAGACCGATGAAAATGAGAGAAAACCATCTCACTGTCAGGCCCACCTTGTCATTAGTGACATCTATCGCTTTAATTATCTTTCTCATTTTCTGTTTTAATCTTTCAAATTTTATCCTTTACCATGCCCCGCTCCGGGACTACCCCCGGAGCGGGGACGAATTTTATCTGGCAGTAGGTGACTTACCAGGCTTTACTGGTAGGAATAGGTGGCCCAGGAAGGAAGCCCGTAAATATCGTTGAAGTTCTTGGCGAAGGCGCGCTGGGATTCCACTACCTGCTTATAAATGGGGTCCTTGGCCATCTCTCCATTGATGTATATCTTGGCCTGTCTGCCGAACTCCTCCTCTATTTCCAGAGGCAGGGGCAGCACGATGTTCCCGTAGTCCCTGAAGTTCTGCAGCGCTTCGATGTCACCGGCGACGAGTTTGTTATGGTAGTCCCAGGTCTCTGCCTCACCCAATTCATTGAACATCATCTTGAGGTCATCGGGCAGCGCCTCAAACTTGCTCGTCTTGACCAGAAGCTGGTACACCTCGGTGGGGGCACGGATGGGGTTGAGGTAGATGTACTTGCCCACTTCATTCAGGCCCATTTCCCAGTCAAAGCGCGGGGAGCTGCACTCGTAGGCGTCAAGCAGACCGCGTGACATGGCTTCAAAGACTTCGCCCAGGGGCATGAAGACTGTGCCGACGCCCATTGCGGCGAGGACTTTGGCGCCGTCACCGGCGCTTCGCATCTTCAACCCTTTTATGTCGTCGAGGGTATTCAGCTCCTTGTCCAGGTGGATGAATATCTCGGGCGGCCCGGCGAAGCCGGCACCCTTAATATGCTGCATATCATACCCCATTGACGCGTACGCAGTGTTGGCTATGTCGCAGCCTTCGATGTCAAGCCATATCTGCAGCGGTTCCGGAGGCATGCCGGCTGCGGGCTGAATGAGCTGGCCGTTCCAGGGAATCTCGGCGATAGCATAGCCGCCGCCGCCGCCGCACCAGTCAAGAACGCCGGTATGCACACCCTTCCACTCTTCGGTGGCCGGGGTGATGGCGCCGGCGGGCTCGACTTTCAGTATAAAGCGTCCGCCGCTGGCGACTTCCATTCGCTTAGCCAAATCCTCCATGCCCCAGGTTACCGGCATTCCGGCGGGCAGGGATGATTGTCCTATCCAGGTGATTACTTCTGCCGGTGCAGCTGGTGCTGGAGCTGGAGCTGGAGCCGGGGCTGGAGCCGGGGCTGGAGCTGGAGCTGGGGCCGGGGCCGGCGCTGGAGCGGGTGCCGCGCAACCAGCGGCGAGGACGCTGCCGATAAGTACCAGCACCATAACTGCGGCAATTATTCTTCCTTTCTTCATTTACTCCTCCTCATAGAATTTTTCATCCAGCTATCTCTCAGTTTACTTTGAAATTTATCACCCCCTTTATTCTTTTGGGCGTTCGCCCTGAATCTCGATTCTAGCGATGTAAATATTTAATTAAATGAAAATAATAATGCGGGAAATTGAAAAGAGTTGGCTGCTACTGAATTTGCTGCTTGGGGGATACTAATTACCCAAAAAGGTAAAGGATCCTGTTCAGTGGAGTACTCAGCGTGGCGCTCCGAACTCTCACCTGGTGGAACCCGCGCCAGTCATCGGTGACGCATTTGAACCGTCCACCAGTCTCATTGAGCCCGCTTAATATCAGGCGATTATTTTGGGCAATATCATTGTTTCCCTTAAGCGTCCGCTCCTTTCGCCCGAAGGCTTTAAATTATCCTCTGACTGTAGATGCAAACGAAAGGTGGATATTGCCTGATATGCAATTGTAGATTGTTGCAATTATTATAGCACGGCATGTCAAGTATATATAGGGGTAAAAAGGGGTAAAAATATGATATTTATCGTAATGTAAGGATGATAAAGGACTTGGATGTCTGAATTAAGCCTCTCAAGATGTAATGCCGTGATTTACTCAATGGAGGATTCGCGACTGTACAGGCGTTCCTTCCAGCGTACTCCGGCACCAACGGCACGCCGGAAAACAGCGCAGGGGGCAGCTAGAAATAAAAAAGGGAGACCGAACGGGTGCAGGAAAACCGAGATAAACGGCTCTTTAAAACGACTATCCACCAGCCAGCGCATAAGCAGTATTATGCTCACCTGAGAGATAACGATGGCACGCAGGCCAGCCGGGCCCATAACCACAAAGAGCTCTTGCCAGAGTGAGTAAAACGGCGCCAGGTAAAAAAAGTAAGCGGCTGACATCATGAGCGTCAGGGCAATTGGGGAGAGTGAGGCCACTGAATAGACCCACTTGATAAAGCCCTCCAGTATGGCACTGACATTGCGGCAGATATATGAGGAGAGAAGGCCTCTCTATTTCAAATACGCCGATATCGTAATCGGTTGCCGGGGAAAAGAGCCGGACGAAATAATCGCCGAGATACTAAAGCGCTATCGCCAGTTCGGCAAGGGAAATTAACCTTATTTCCGAAGTGACTGTACCGCCGCTTTGATTCCAGCGCCGGTCTCCGTCTTGTAGCCTTCTTCCGTCAGCAGTTTCTCCAGTGCAGAGAGGACGAGCAATACGTTCTGCTCGGTGGAGGCATAGCCCATAAGCCCGATGCGCCAGACGTTACCCTTCAATGTTCCCAGCCCGCCACCGATTTCGATGCTGTAATCGCTGAGGAGACGCTGTCGTATCCGGGCATCGTCAATGCCTTCCGGAACGCGAACCGTGGTCAGCGTGTTGAGGCGGTAGTCGGGCGGAACGTGCAAGGTGAGCCCTATTGCCTCCAGACCGGCCTGAAGCGCGGTGCCATTTTTGGCATGACGCTGGATGCGTGCCTCCAGACCCTCCTCGGCGACGAGCGCCAGCGCCTCGTGCAGGGCATAGAACATGCAGGCGGGTGCCGTGTGATGATAGGCTCGCTGGCCTTTGTCCCTTATCCAGTACTTGGAAAGCATTTCGAGGTCAAAATAGTAGCTTGGTATAGCATGCGAGCGGTTCGGGATAGTGTCCATAGCTTTCTGGTTGACGGTGATGGGGGACAGTCCGGGCGGGCAGCTAAGGCACTTCTGAGAGCCGCTGTAGCAGATGTCAATGCCCCAGTCGTCCACCGCCAGCTCATGTCCTCCCAGAGATGTAACCGCATCCACCAGGAGCAGCGCCTCATGCTGTTTGGCCAATTTAGCAGCTTCGGTGAGCGGTTGGAGAACGCCGGTGGAGGTCTCGGCGTGAACCAGTGCCAGCAGCTTCACTTTTTTCCGGGATTTAAGGGCGGCTTCGATTGCCTCAGGCTCAATGATGCGGCCCCACTCGGCATCCAGCTGGATAACCTCCGCACCGCAGCGCAAGGCGATGTTTATCATCCGGTCGGCAAAGAACCCGTTATTCGCGATGACGGCAACGTCACCCGGTTCCAGAAAATTGCAAAGGCCAGCTTCCATACCCGCCGAACCAGTGGCCGAGATAGGGAAGGTGAGCTTGTTCTCGGTCCGGAAAAGGTAGCGCAGGAGGTTCATGGTGTCTTCCATAATGGTGTAAAAATATGGGTCCATGTGCCCGAGCACGGGTGCTATCATAGCCTGCTGGACGCGGGGGTGGACATTGCTGGGGCCGGGACCGAGAAGAATACGTTGCGGGGGTTTAATTTCCTGATACGGAATACCGGGCATTACCAATCACCTCATCAAAATTTCTTGGGCAGCGGCCTTAAGATTTTAACAGACTGCCCAGCATTTTATCAATAAGCGGTCTGGCTTTTTCCTCGGGCAGACAGTAGTGCATGGTGGTGAATCTCTGCCGGAAACGGGCGACCTCCCGGGCAACACTCTTTTTTTCAAGGATGACTGCCGCCATGTAGTCGGCTAGCTCGGCAAAGTCGGCCTCCTTCATACCAAAGCGGGTCATCTCCTGGACACCGGTTCTCAGACCGCTGCTGGCGGTGAAACCCTCGTCATCGGGAAGCGCCTGAAAGTTAACGATGATGTTATTTTCCTCCAACCGCTCCGCCATTTCCACGCCGCGAGCATAGCCCACGCGCAGGAGGACTTGGTGTGTTTCCGTGTAGTTGACGGTGGGGTCTCCCTCTACCTGAAGCCCACGTTCCTTCAGTGCCAGGGCAAAGGCTTTGGCGTTGGTCATTACCTGTCGCTGGTAATCGCGCCCATAGGCGTTCATCTCGTAGGCGGCCATGAGCAGGCCGAGCAGTGTGCCGAGGTGATGATTGCTGACGCTGCCCGGGAAAGACCTTCGCGAAATGCTCCCCCAGAGTTCGGAATAATTCGTATCCGGGCTCATATTGCTGGCGATGATACCGCGCTGCGTGCCGAAGAAAGTCTTATGCGTGGAGCCGGTGACGATATCGGCACCTTCCTTCAGCGGCTCCTGGAAGTAAGGCCCGAACAGCCCGAGGACATGGGCCGCATCATACATGATGATTGGCTTCGGCTTCATATCAGCGATTATTCGGGCTATTTCCGGCACCGGCTCGCGATATAAAATCATGCTCTTGCCGAAGATAAACAGCTCCGGCTGGTATCTGGTGATGAGTTCGGTGGCTCTGACGATGTCTATCTGGTACGGGTTTTCAGCAAGAACGGGGAAATTGACCACCGCCCATCGGTCGGTAGCCGGGTCTATGGAAACGAAATCCCTCAGCGTGCCCATGGGCTGTGCGCTCAGGTGGCCACCCCGCCCGATATGATGGTTCATGACATATCTTATTCGCCTCGGCTCAGTGTGTCGGTCGGTTCGGTTCAGGTAGTCCATAATGCCGCTATACGTGGTGGCATTGGCCATCAGACCGCTGATGAGCCTTGCTTCCACTTCCGAGCAGCCGAGGAATTTTTTTAATTGCTCCTGTACTTCCTTTTCCACCTCGGCAATGAATCTGGTGCCCTGGTAGTAAAACGCATCCATGTTTCCCAGTGCTTCCACCTTGCGGTGTTCGGCGTACCGGTGCGATGGGTCAGCGATGGTGAGCAATTTTACCAGCGGTGATGCCGTCTGCTCCGATGGTATCAGGTTGATAGCCTGCTGTTGTCGCCAAATAGTATTGTCGTGGGCTTTTTGCACCAGGTTAACCGCCAGTTCCTCCATGGCTTTTTCACCTTTTACTGAGGCATTACTTTTTAGATTGTTGGGTAGCAGGGGGTGGGTATAGGGGGGTGCCTCACCGCCGATGTGCCGGCGCACGATGACCGCGCTTATTGGTTTGTCTCTGATGATGACCTCTGCTTTTTGTCCTTCAGACAAACCAGCATCGAGATAGGCCAGGCAGATAATCCGACGTGCTGATTCGTCACCGGGCATGGCCATGGTACCGGGACCTTCGAATTCCCAGTAGGGTACCACCGTGCCGCTGGTAACTTTTCCCGCGGTTCTGCCATCAACCAGCACCTGACTGCCGGTCCTGGCAATTCCGTCGCTCAGCAGGGACATTAAATAAATGCTTCTGGGAACGAGCAGCTTATCCTCGGGCGTATCCAGTCTGCCTTCCCGTCTGAGTTTAACTTCCTGGAACTGCTGGTACAGTGCCTCGCGCCCGATGAATTCACCTTTGACGGGACTGAAACTAACGGCAAAACGGGCAGCGGACAGGGCGAATATGGGTATCACTTTTCCATCGGCGTCAGTTCCCAGTTCGTGGCCGTAGAGAGGGAAACCTGCCTCCAGCCTTAGCGTATCCCTGGCGCCCAGCCCGACCGGTACAATGCCGTGTTCCTCGCCCGTATCAAGTAATTTGCGCCATAGAGAAGCCGCCGTATCAGCGGGTGGGAATAATTCAAAGCCAAGCGGTTCGCCAGTGTACCCGGTTCTGGCAATGGTGACATCGGTGCCCATGACTTCACTGCTGGCCAGGCGGTTCAGAAGAGGCTCGGGAATTCCGGTTTTATTGCTGAGGACGGCTTCCAGCACCGCCTTTGTTTTCGGGCCCTGCAGTGCGAACATGGCCAGGTTGCTCGTGATGTCCTCAAAGGCCAAGTCAGGGAATTTGGGTGCGTATTGCTGCAGCCATTGTTGGTCTTTCTCCGCATTGGCCGCGTTCGTGACCAGCAGATAATCATTATCGCTGACACGGTAAAGGTAGCCGTCGTCTATGGCGCCGCCCGTTTCATCGGGTAATATGGTGTACTGGGCGATTCCCGGCAGCAGCGCCGCGGCGTTACTGGTCAGGACATACTGCAGGAAGGGCAGTGCATCGCGACCGCTGATGCGGAACCGGCACATGTGTGAGATGTCAAAGAGCCCGCCATATTTCCTGGTTACCAGGTGCTCGGAAAGGATGCCCTGCGGGTAGTGAAGGGGCATTTCCCAGCCCCCGAACTCAACCATTTTGGCGCCCAGTTCTAAATGCTCTTCATAAAGTGGGGTACGTTTTGCACCAGCCATTATAAATCCAATCCGCGTCTCGTAAATTTAGAATAGTCGCCAGTCCCTCAGACCCTGCTGGATAACCGCCAGGTATTCTTTCGAGGGCGCCGCATCTTCGAGCTTACCGTCTTTGACGTAGGTTATGGCCTCGATTGGCTCGTCATCCTCACCAAAAACAGTGATTTTGAGTCGGCTGTAGCCGCTTTCATACCGGTCAAGTCTCTGCAGGCAGGACTCCGTAATTTCATAAATAGCGCCCCGCACCCGGTCCCCGCGCAGAGACTTTATGCTGGCCACTCCTCCCCGCCACTGTCGCGACCATCCAGCGAAAACGAGCTTGTAATTGGGCAGGACAGCGGTGAACAGCGGTTTGCCGTCCGGGCAACGTTCTTTCATCTGTTTCTGGTTCAGATTAGAGCCATAGGCGAAGTAATACAATATATTCCCTTATTCGATTTTTTCCATATCCTCGCCGCAGCAGACCAGAGTGCCACCGCCGGCCTCAGTAACCACCACCTCGTTGCCGCAGATAGTGCAGCGATATTTTTCGCCCGCTTTCTCTACCGACATGTCTCACTCCTCCTTTCCTTCTCCCGCACCGGGAGAGAAATCTTTGCTTTCTCAGCAACCCGGCTCGCCGGGATGCCCGCAGCAGCTCTGCCTTTTTACAATCTTGATGACATTATTTCGAAACAGAAGGTAGACCTTTCGATGAAATGGCATTGGCGCTGACATATTGGTGATAAAAGCCCGTAAAGCAGGCATGGTTATCTATCCTCTGCTAGCCCCATTATTACTTTATCACAAATCCCCCTTTACTTGAAAGGTATTTGACATGTTGGCCTGAACAGATATAATAGGGTATACGGCGCTTCAGTTACAAGCGGCACGACGAGCCGAGTAGTCACTCGTAATGTGCATTTGCGGGTAACCGGGTAGATAGCTACCAAAAAAAGCACAGAGGAGGTGGCGATTACCATGGAAGGTGTCGTGGCTATTATCTTGGCTGGTGGCCAGGGGGAGCGGCTGGGGATTCTGGCGGTGGAGAGGACGAAACCGGCGATTCCTTTTGCCGGTAAATACCGAATTATAGACTTCACGCTGAGCAACTGCGTTAACTCCGGCATATACAGTGTGGCCATACTGACTCAATATCAACCGCGCTCGCTAACGGACCATATCGGCATCGGCATGCCCTGGGGATTTGCCCGCCCCGATAGTAAAATACAGCTCCTGAATCCATACCTGGCACGCGAGGAAGGTCGAGGCTGGTATAAAGGTACGGCGGATGCTGTCTATCAAAACTGGCAGTATGTTGAGGAGCAGGAGACAGAACTGGTGGTGATACTGAGCGGGGACCATGTCTACAAGATGGACTATACCGATATGATCAATTTTCATCGTAAAAACCAGGCGGATGCCACCATAGCGGTTACCCGCCTGCCCAAAGATGAGCTTCTACAGTTTGGTACGGTGACTGCGGATGAGAACCAGCAGGTTATCGGCTTTCAGGAAAAGGTAAAAGAACCTAAGAGCGACCTTGTTTCCATGGGCGTGTATGTATTCCAGAAGGAACTGCTTAATCAGATTCTGGAGGATGATGCCCAGCGGCGCTCGTCAAAACACGATTTTGGCCGCAATATCTTTCCGCAGCTGGTGGGTAATTGCCGGCTTTTTGCCTATAACTTTGAGGGATACTGGCGGGATGTTGGTACCATCCGCAGCTACTGGGAAGCCAATATGCGATTGCTTGAGTCGCCACCATCCATCAGTTTCACCGCTGACTGGCCGGTTCGCACTCAGGAAGACGAACCCAGAGCGCCGGCGACCATTTCCCGCCGTGGTGATGTTGTCAACAGCATGATATCGCATGGCTGCGTTATTGAAGGCAGGGTGGAAAATTCAATCCTTTCACCGGGAGTTAGAGTAGCGGCCAATGCCGTGGTCAAATACGCGGTGATTATGAATGATACGGTGATTGGCCGGGAAAGCGTAATAGATTTTTCCATTCTTGATAAAGATGTTGTCATTGAGGCAGGTAGCCACGTTGGTACCGGCAATGATTTCCAGGTAAACCGCGAGGAACCGCTCATCCTTAATACCGGTCTTACCGTGGTCGGCAAGGGAGCCAAAATTCCGGAGGGGATAAGGATAGGTCGTAACTGCGCCATTGCCGGTAATGTTACCGAGAAAGACTTCCGCGGCTCTATTGTCCAGAGCGGTGAAACGATAAGCCCGAAGCGGCACCGTCCTGCCCGCAAAGAATAAAACCAGCATCGAAAATAAGCCGGGTATTTAAGGAAATAGGCCGGAGAAAAAGATGTCCGAACTGAGACAGGACCCCACCACCAAGTCCTGGGTGATACTGGCTCCGGAAAGGGCAAAGCGCCCCCAGCAAAAGCACAAAGTCAGACCAGCTGATGAATTACCGAAATGGGACTCATCCTGCCCTTTCTGCCCGGGCAACGAGGAATTAACCCCTCCGGAAGTTTTTAAGCTTCCCGTCTCCAGTGAAAGTGCTCCCTGGGAGGTGAGGGTGGTGCCCAACCGCTTTGCCGCTCTCACACCAGGTGAGGGTGGGGATATCGTAGAGGAAGCGCGGCTCTTCCGCAAGATGGACGGTATCGGGGCACATGAGGTTATCATCGAAACGCCGTCGCACAATACACCCATGGCGTTGATGAGTTACGACCAGGTGGAGAAGGTGCTTATTGCCTACCGGGAGCGGTATAACGCGCTGAAGAGGGAAAAACACCTGAAGTTCATAACTATCTTTAAGAACCATGGCTGGGCTTCGGGCACTTCGCTGGTACATCCGCACTCGCAGATAGTGGCCACGCCCATTGTGGCGCCTTCTTACCACCATCAGTTTGATATTGCCCACGAATACTATATTGACCGGGGCCGGTGCCTGTACTGCGATTTACTGGCGGAGGAACTGGAAAAGGACCAGAGAATCGTAATCAGGACCGAGCAGTTTGTCGTCTTCCATCCCTATGCCTCACATGCTGCCTATGAGACATGGATAATGCCCAAAACCCATTGTGCTTCTTTTGGCTTATTCCCCGATACGTACCTGAACCAGCTGGCCAAAGCACTGAAGAATGTTCTCCTCTGCCTGTACGAGTCGCTGGACAATCCGGCCTTCAACCTGATGGTTGACAGTACGCTTACCGAGGATGAGGAAGACCCTTACTATCACTGGCATATCCGCATTGTTCCCCGGCTGACGACCATCGCCGGCTTTGAAATGGGCTCCGGGATTTATATCAGTACCGCCCTGCCGGAGGATACGGCCAGCCAGATAAGGGCCTGTTTCCAGAAACTTATTAAAGAAGGCAGAATCTCGCTGGAATAGTCCTTTTCAATTGGCGGTTCAGCAACCAGAAGTCCGGCGACGAATTTCCAACCGTATTGTTCCTGTACTGCTTGCCATCAGGGACTGGCTTTTTTCAGGGGACGCCACTGGCCCAGACTGAAGAGCCTGGGGAACAGCGCTTTTCTCGTTTCCTCAATGATAAACAGGGAGACGCCGGCGAGGAGGGCGATGCCCCATTTCCCCAAGGTCAGTGGCACTGTACTGAAAGCCACCTGCATGAATGGCGCGTAGACGACGAACAACTGGAGAGAGATGGCGACCACGGTTGACATAAGGAGCCATCGGTTGCGGAAGATGCCCAGGCGGAAGATGGTATATTGACTGGAGCGCGCATTGAAGGCGCGGAACCACTCGAAAGCGACCATGGTGCAGAAGGTGATGGTGCGCGCTTCTTCTATGCTCATTCTGGGCTCCGCCCAGCGAAAGATGAGAAATATACCAACGCCCATGAATGTGGCCATGAAGGCGATGCGGAGAAGCTGCCCGGGAAATACTATGCCCACTCCGGGGTGGCGGGGTGGCTGTTTCAGTTCATCTCCTACCTTTGGCTCCAATCCCAGAGGCACCGCCGCCGTGGTATCCGTGACCAGATTAACCCAGATAATCTGAACCGCAAGCAGGGGCGCCTTGCCCACGAAAAGGAGTGCCAGGACAAGGGCAAGAAGCTCCCCCAGGTTGGTACTCAGCAGGAAGAAGAGCACGTTGCGCAGTCGATTGAAAATAACTCTGCCTTCCTCAACCGCAGCGACTACAGAAGCGAAGTTATCATCGGCCAGTATCATATCGGAGCCTTCTTTGGCTACATCAGTGCCGGTGATGCCCATGGCGATGCCGATATTGGCGGCTTTCAATGCCGGCGCGTCATTAACGCCGTCGCCGGTCATGGCCACCACGTGGCCGTGGCTCTTCAATGCGTTCACAATTCTGAGCTTGTGCAGGGGCTCAATGCGGGCAAAAACGGAGATGTGTTCTACCTGGTCAAATAGCTCCTCATCGGACATCTGCTTGAGTTCCAGGCCGGTCACTGTTCTCCCCGCCGGCAGGTCCAATTGACGGGCGATTGACTCCGCGGTAACCTTGTGGTCGCCGGTAATCATCACCACTCTGATGCCAGCCTGCCGACACAATCGCACCGCTTCCCTGGCTTCTTCTCGAGGCAGGTCGGCCATGCCCGCCAGGCCGGCAAATACCAGATTGCCCCGGATATGTTCGTCTTTTAAATCTTCCAGTTCACTGGGAAGCTCGGCATAGGCGGTGGCAATGACCCGTAACGCCTGCCTGGCCATAGCGTCGTTGGCCTGCATGATAGCATCAACGTCTTTCTCGGTGAGTGGGATAGGCTGTTTCCCTTTGAGTTTATACCTGCTGAGCGCCATTATCTTTTCTACCGAGCCCTTGACATAGACCACCCTGCCGCCATCGCGCGGGTGGAGGGTGGCCATGTACTGCTTTTCACTCTGAAACGGGATTTCGTCCAGGCGGGGAAAGGCCTTTTCCAGCTTTTCCTTGTTCATCCCCGCTTTGGTCGCTGCCACGAGCAATGCCCCTTCCGTGGGGTCGCCGTAGATATCACAGCACTCGTCATTATCCCGTCTTGTCAGGAAAGAATCGTTGCAGAGCGTGCCGATTCGCAGCATCAAATTGATTGAGGGCTCGTTCTGCAGGTCAATGGTTTGCCCATCACGGCGGAATTCACCCTGTGGGATGTAACCCTCGCCGGTTACTTCAACCGTCTGGCCGTCAACATACAGGCGCTGCACGGTCATCTCGTTCCGGGTCAGTGTTCCGGTTTTATCCGAACAGATAACCGTGGCTGAACCGAGGGTCTCCACGGCCACCAGTTTGCGGATGATAGCATTTCTCCGGGCCATGATATGCATACCCACCGCCAGCACGACGGTAACCACGGCAGGCAGTCCCTCCGGTATGGCGGAGACGGCGGCCGCCACGGCCAGCAGGAATATTTCCAGCCAGTCCAGCCCCTGGAGCAGGCCAACCGCCACCAGCAGGGCACATATGCCAAGGAAAAGAATAACTATGTACCGGCTCAGCTTGCTGATGTTTTTCTGCAGGGGCGTCTTCTCCGGCTTGATTTCCTGTATAGCGGTGGCTATCTGGCCGATGTCCGTTGCCATGCCGGTCCTGACGACCATGGCGGTGGCGCGACCGTAGTTGACAATGGTGCCCATGTGCACCATGTTCTTTCTCTCTGGCATGGGTACGTCTTCACGGATGGCATCGGTGTGTTTGTCAATGGGCATGGACTCGCCGGTGAGCATGGCCTCGTTGACCTTCAAATTGGAGACCTCAATAAGCCTGGCATCGGCCGGGACCTTATCACCGGTTTCCAGGAGCACGATATCACCGGGAACAACCTCTCGGGCGGGGATAATCTTTACAGCCCCATCACGCCGGACACGGGCCCTGGGTGCCGCCATCTGGATGAGCGCCTCCATCGCTTTCTCGGCGCGGGTCTCCTGTATAAAGCCGATGGCGGCATTGAGAAAAAGCACGCTGAGAATCACACTGGCGTCAATAAAATGCTCGACAACGAGGGAGATAATGGCGGCGACCATCAGGACGTAAATGAGCGGGCTGAGAAACTGCCTCAGGAATACGATTACCGGCGGCGTCTTCTTCTTGCCCTTCAGTTCATTCGGGCCGTACCGCATACGGCCGGAACCGGCCTCATCAACGGTAAGCCCGGAACGCCGAGAACCAAGCGCTTCCAGAGCTTCACTGGTGGAGAGGTTATGCCATTGCGTGTTCATGCTAGGTAGTATTGGCTTCCTGGCGACAGAATTTTAACAGCTCGGCGAAATTGCTGATTCGGGCAGCGTTGTTGGTCTCCAGGAAACTGTCATAGGTGAGGCTTATCCAGGGCTTCTGGTAGGTGGCGCTGAACTTCTCCGCCATGGCGGCCACGATGCCGCCGGGCATACAGCCGTGGGGCATTACCGAAATTACCCCGGCAAATACCGGCGACTCCATCCATTCCACACCGCTGCCGATGCTGAGGACCGCCTCGCTGCCGCAGCGGGGGGATAAATACATATCTGACTTGGCCAGTATGGCCGCGGTGGAGGGCTCTCTTCCATCGAGCAGCTCGCGGTAGTAGCCGGATACCCGGTGCTCATCGCGTTCCTGGACCAGTTTTTTCAGGTAGCTGGACAGCATTTTCCGGAAATTCCGGTCTTTCACCGCGTCCTCGAGGTTGCGGTGGGCGGTATATTTCATCCACTCGCCAACGGGAGAAACGATGACTTCAAGACCTGCCTCTTCGCATTCTTTAACCAGGTCGCGGTTGCTGAATCGATTGGAGCGCAGGAATATCTCACCGTTTATGCCGATGAGAGGTCGTGGTGGCAGGTGCGGGTCAATGAGCGACTTGAACGCGGCCGCTGCCTGCTGCAGTACATCGTAGAACGGCTCCTTGCGGCGGACCCGCTCCTTGATTCGTTTCAGGAATTCATCGAACAGGGCTTCGGCCGCTCCCTTTTCCTTTTCATAGGGGCGGGTGCACCAGAGAAGCCTTTGCAGCCCGTCGACGGCTACGATGCCGTTCCAGGCGAGGCGGATAAAGCCCGATTCAAGATTCAGGTCACGGTAGGCGTTATTGGAAACCGAGGATATCATCGGCAGGTCAAAGCCGATGTCTTTCAGTATTCGACCCTGCTCGACCGCGTACTTGCCCAGCCGGCACGGGCCATAGGCACCGGCCATGAATCCCTCGTAATTCTTCAGGTCATCGCCGCAGTCGGAGCAGAACTTCATAAAGTCGCCCAGAGTGACGCGATAGGGGAGACATTCCGTTCCTGAGGTGACCTGGTTGCTGAGGAGAAGGGTGCGTTCATCGGATTCAGGAAGCACGATAGCCCGTGCCCCGGAGGCATTGATTGCTTCGGCGATGACATCGGCGTGGGGGCACATACTGGGAACAAGCAGCGTTTTCTTCGGGTCGATAATGGTCGAGGCACCGCGGTAAATGTACCTGCCTGTCTCCGGAACATGCTTTGCGGACTGGTCATAGCTGGTGATTGTGTCCACGTAGGCTTCAAGTCGGGTGACAATGCCCGCCTCGGCAGCATGCTCGTCCATTTCCAGTTCGCCGAGCGGCTTTCCACCCATAATATCGGCCAGCATCGGGAGCATGAAGGAATTGGGGCCGCAGCCGAAGTTGGTGATGGCCAAGCCATAAAGCTGCGGGTCCTCGGCGGTCAGGGCACCACCGGCGATGAACTTGCTCTCGTAGTACCAGTAAGGACGGTCCGAATACTCCTTGGGGTCGACGGATTTAAGCGGCAGCAAATCGAGCGGTATGGGCACCACGCCAAGCTGGGCCAGCTTTTCGGCGATTCCCAGATTGGCACCCGAGTCCTGCGACATGTAAGAGCGGGAGAAAAGCACCACGCCGAGCTGGCCGCTTTCGCGGAGCTGCTTGAGCAATTTTTTACCCAGCGCCAGGCAATCGGCGGCGAACTTGCGCTGCGCCTTGATGCCGGCAAGGGCGGCTGCTTTCCCCTTTTTACGGCTGAAGCCCAGCCTTGCCGCTACGGCGGAAAGGTTCTTCACCGTTTCCTCATCGCTCTGGCTGAAATCGATGGTCGGCGTCAGCAGGCGCTCGCCGAGGTTGAGCACGTGACGCACGATGAATGGCGATGCCTGAATGAGCGGACAAGCATACTTCTGGTTCTCGTCGCCTTCTTTATTGTCCAGGCGAAGGAAACAGGGGTAGAGGACATAATCAACACTGTCCTTGATGGCAGCGATATGTCCGTGAAGCAGCTTGAGCGGGAAACAGCTGTCGCTATAGCTGAGCTCAACGGCCTGTTCCATGATTTCCTTGGTTGTCTTCGTTGATAGAACGACTTTAACGCCGAGCTCATTCAGGAAGCCAATCAAAAGCGGCGCATAGTCATAGGCCAGAAGCGCACGTGGAATGCCCACAACAGAACCCGTGCCCGCATCCTCCTTATAGTCGCGGAAAAGCAATTTCTCGCGCTCATAAAAGTATGTCTTCTGGCGGGCGTGGCCTATGGCGCTGTCATAGCGGTCGCAGCGGCTGCCATAGAACGTGGTTTTCTCCTCGGGCAGCTGCATTCGGGTGATGGTGCAATTGTTATCGCATCCTTGGCAGATAAAAGTGGAGAGGGCGCATTCATCCTTTACCACCTGGGCAAATCCCTTGAACCGGGACTTGCGGCCGCTCATTTCTTCCCTGGCGAGCAGGGCGGCACCGATGGCGCCACTGACTTCGCGATGTTCGGCCACGGTCAGCGTTTTATCTTCAAGCTGCTGCTGGAAGGCAGACACCACCGCCTCGTTGTAAAAGACGGCGCCGGTGAGGATGACCCTGTCTCCGAGCTTACGGTGTCCCACCACCTTGGACAGGTAGTTCTTGGCGATGGAATTGGCCAGGCTGGCGGTGATAATTTCGAGGGGCACGCCTTCCTGCTGGGCGGAGGCGACCGCCTGCCCCATGAAAGCGGCGCATCTGGTGCCCAGGTCGATAGTATGCGGGGCGTTAAAGGACAGACGGGCGAACTCGCCATTGTGTACCGAGATGCCGAGCATTTCAGCAAGCTCGTCAATAAAACTTCCGGTGCCGGCGGCACATGCCTTGTTCATCTGGTAGTCAACCACCACGCCATTGCGCTTGATGACCAGCTTGGAGTCCTGTCCGCCAATCTCGATGATGTCGGCTTCCGGGTCTATCTCAACGGCAGCTCTTGTCTGCGCGGTGATTTCATTCTTGATGAGGTCAGCCCCGATGAAACTGCCGACCAGATACCTTCCGGAACCGGTAACTCCGGCGCCGGCAATCCTGACGTCGGCCGCACCATCCAGAAGCAGGTTGCTGAAGACCTGCTTCACCGCATCAATGGGCCTTCCGGCGGTCATCAGATAGCTTTTGGCGAGCACCCTGGTGCCCGAATCATCGAGGATAACTGCCTTGGTGCTCGTGGAGCCGACATCAACGCCGAGATAACCGGTGCATGGTTCGGTGATTTTCCGGTCTGACCCATTGCCCGGAAGCGCCACCTTTTCCAGCCTGGGCATTTCGAAGTAGTCCTGGTGCACGTCAGCTTCAGGTAACAGGCACACCCTGGAATTTTTATCTCTGGAAAGCAGAGCGGTCCCCAGCGATTCAACATACTGGTAATTGTCCGGTACGGTGACCTGCACCTCATGGCCGTTTCTCGCGGAAAGTGTCTCATTGAGTGCCCGGACAATGGCGCTGTTGGCGGCGACACCGCCGACGAAATAGGCCGGCTCTTCAAAGGTGCCTTTCTTCAGGGAAGCGACCATTCGGGCAATGCTCTCGCAGAGGGCATAGAGCATGGCCTCGATGGAGACCCCCTTCTGCTGCAGGTGAATGAGGTCGCTCTTGGCAAAAACGCTGCACCGGGCGGCGATTCGCGGCGCTTTACCCTTACATTTGAGGGCGAGGCGGGAAAAGTCCTCAAGGCTTATGCCGAGGCGGTATGCCTGCTGCTCGAGGAACCTCCCTGTTCCCGCGGCGCAGAGCGGGTTTGACGAGACCTTCCACGGTTTTTTCAGCTCGTCTTCCAGGACAATGACCAGGGAAGTCTGACCGCCAATCTGTATTATGGTCTTCACGGAAGGGTACAGATTGAGCAGCCCGGAGGCAATGGCCAGCGAGCTGCTGTATTCCGCCCAGTTGAGTTCTGCGGGGATGGTACCCCTGCCGGAACCGGAAACGCCAGCGCTATCAATTTGGTCCAGCGGCACCACCTCACCGAGCCTGGAGAGCAGCGTGTTTATGGCGGCTTTGGGGTTAGTGGTTATTTTTACACTATCAAGCCGGACTATCTGGTTAGCGTCGTCAATGAGGCAGAGTTTGGCGTTAACCGAGCCGACATCTATTCCCAGTGAATATTTCATATCGCACAATAGAAAATTCTAACAGAAGTACACCGCCTTGTGAAGATGGCGACCCAATATCCCAGCCAGCCTGTGCTGTTGCCATCGGGGCGAATCGGGAAAATCAATCCTCCACCGGCACGTAGATTTCACCCTTGCGGGGATAGATTACCTCCAGGGAAACGGTAATCGACTTCTGGGTTTCATCTTCATCGGCAGTGTTGCGGAAGAGCAAATTATAAGTATCACCCTGGCTTTGACTGGCGGTAAAGGAAAAACGGTCAGCTACGTTGGAACGGTAAAATTGCGTCTTACCGCTAATGCGGAAATCAACGGTATCGCCCTTTTCCAGGTAGAAAAAGCCGTCCACCTTACCGCCGTCGGCAATCTTGAGCAGAATTGCCACCTCCTGTCCGGCTCCCACCTTGAAATTTATCTGTTTCATCTGCCACGTGGAGCCAAGCTCTACCGACTTCTCAATCTTGAGATTGGACTGGGATGTGGATGTGGTTGCGCCCTGCGTCAATTCAGTTATTTCTTCGCAGCCAAGAAGGGGAAAGAGAAATGTGAGCAAAATGGTGGCGATGATAACCTTTTTCCGCATCGCTGAGACCTCACTTATCTATACTTGTTGCCCCATTATACACCGAACCGGGCGGTAAGAGAATAGCCCGTTAGCCGTTTTACTTGACGGGCGGGCCGGGATGTAATTAGACTTATGGTATCGCGATGTGATTTGAATTGCGGCTCTCAAGGAGGATTTGAATGAAACCACAGGTGCCGGTTATTTCGATAAAAGGAAAGCCTTTTGAACGGGGCAAACAGTACGGGTCTCAGGCACAAACCATGATACAGAAAAATCTGGAGCTTTACTTTGATCTGTGGCGCTCGTTGTGGGGTGCCAAACGCCCTGAAGTCCTCAAGCATTGTGCCAGCCTGGTCCCGGTTATCGGCGAATATGATGCCGAGATACTGGAGGAAATGCAGGGGATTGCCAGGGGGGCAGACATGTCCCTTGAAGAAATAGTGGCGCTGAACGCCCGATATGAGATGGTGTTCGCCCAGAGTGCGGTGGCGGAGGCGGGTGGTGGCTGCACCTCGATAACCGCCATGCCCGGGGTAACCCGGAACGGCCACACCATTCTGGGACAGAACTGGGACTACAAGGAAAGGTTCCAGGGGCTGAGCGTCATACTGGAGGTTGAGAGAGAGGGCAGCCCCAATATTGTCATGCATGTGGAAGCGGGCACCATGGCCCATAAGGGTATGAACTCGGCGGGGCTGGGAGTCTGTCTCAACGCTCTGGTGTCCAGCCGAGATAAGTTTGAGACAACCACGCCTTTCCTGATTGTGGGGCGCGCCATCCTGAATGCCGATAGCTTCAGTCGGGCGGTGAAGGCGGTTCTGAATGCCAAGGTGACGGTGTCATTTAATTTCCTCATCGCTCACCGTGATGGCGAGGCGATAGACCTGGAGGTATCACCGCTAGACGTGGGCTTCCTGCATCCCGATGATGGCATCCTTACCCACAGCAATCATTTCATCGCGCTGAACAATCGACCTGATATGATAGACTTGTTCAAGGCAACCGCACCCGATACCCTGTTCCGTGCCGGTAGGGCGCGACATCTAATTGAGCAGGCACGGGGAGAGATTGATGTTGGCAGTTTCCAGCGCGTGTTCCGCGACCATTTCAGCTACCCGAACTCCATCTGCCGGCATGTTGATACCAGGGAAGAGGAACCCCGGCACCTGGCCACGCTTTCTTCGGCCGTCATGGACCTGACGGCGCGCACCTTTTATTTGACCGAAGGCACGCCGTGCCAGAATGAGTACTATAAGGTCGCGCCCAAGTGCCTGTGGCGGGACTGAAGCAAATCAAATCAGGCCAGGGTAACGCTATGCTTTCTCGACAAGTTGGCCAGACTTGGCCTTAGCGATAAGCTCATCTTCACGCTGCACGTCTTCCAGTGTCTTGGCCTTGACTTCAGGCGGCGGGCTTTCCAGACCGTACTTCCACTTAAGGAAACGCAGCCCGGTAATGGGGTAGATTGCTGCGATGAGCACATCCCCGATATCGTCGCTGATATCTTTGACCAGCTCCCGTGCCGCATCCAGCTCTGGCTCGAGCATATCCGCCGGCCGGCCGGTAACCGGCTCCTTGCCCTTTTTGTAGAATTTGAGGACCGTTTTCTGCACCTCGAGGTCAATTGGTGCCGGCGGCTTACCGTAAAGCCCGTAGCAGTAGTCCATTACCTGCGTTGAGACCAGCTTGTACCTGCCGGCGAGGACGTTCTGTACCGCCTGTACGCCGACGATCTGGCTGGTTGGGGTGACCAGCGGCGGGTAACCGAGCTCTTTCCTGACCTTGGGTACTTCGGCGTAGACGTCATCAAGGCGGTCCAAGGCGTTCGATTGCCTGAGCTGCGAAACCAGATTGGAAATCATGCCGCCGGGAGTCTGGTGTACCAGCACGTTGGTGTCAATAACCGAAATTCGGGTGGTATTCAGAAAGTCACGATATTTCGGCGCGATGGACTCGAGATAGTCGCCAATCCGGAGCATCTGGGCCAGGTCCAGGCCGGGGTCACGCGGCGTTCCCCGCAGGGCGGCGATAATCGGTTCCACTGCCGGATGCGAGGTGCGCAGGGCGAAAGGTGCCACGCAGGTATCAATCGTGTCCACTCCCGCCTCCACCGCTTTGTACATGGACATCGACCCCATGCCGCTGGTGTAGTGCGTGTGCAGGTGGATGGGCACCTTGACCGTTTTCTTCAGGGCGGAGACCAGCGTGTAAGCATCATCGGGGGCAATAAGCCCCGCCATATCCTTGATGCAGATGCTGTCGGCGCCCATGTTCTCAAGGATGCGCGCCTTTTCCAGATAATAGTCAAGGGTGAATACCGGCCCGCCCATCTTGGGCTCGGTGAGGGAATAACAGATGGATAGCTGGGCATGTTTGCCCGCTTTTTTGACCGCCTGGCAGGAGGTCTCCAGATTGCGCTCATCATTAAGGGCGTCAAATATTCGGAAAATATCAATGCCGCATTCCGCGGCGTGCTTCACAAAGGCATTAACCAAATCATCAGCGTAATTGCGATAGCCAACCAGGTTCTGTCCACGGAGGAGCATCTGCAAGGGAGTATCGGGCATTAACTTTTTCAGGGCGCGGGGTCTGTCCCACGGGTCTTCGTTCAGAAAGCGGCAGGCCACATCAAAGGTGGCGCCGCCCCAGACCTCCATGGAGTAAAACCCGGCCTTGTTCATCTCTTCGGCAATGGGCAGCATATCCTCGGTTCGCATGCGGGTGGCGTAGTTTGACTGGTGCCCGTCGCGTAAAGTCAAATCGGTGATTTTCAGTGGGTTCTTGTTTGGCGTACCCGTCATTATATTCTGACCTCCTTAAGCAAGCGGCGCTATCTTTAAATACCGCAACTATTTTACACTGTTCGCTTACGGTTGGCAAAAAACATGGTCGCGCATATAAGGGGACGTCATTTTACAAATACAATTGATGTAATATAGAATGCCTGA
>CAYZOI010000002.1:32437-62618 GCA_964480145.1 uncultured Dehalococcoidaceae bacterium
GCTTTTTTTGATACCTATCGAACAGCACAGCCAGAACTCTACAACTGCCGGGCGAATCTTATTTTACGGGTGGGTCATCGTGGCTGCCTGCATGGTTATCATGGCGATGCACACCGGCCTGATGTATACCTACGGTGTTTTCTTCAAGCATTTGACCGCTGATTTCGGCTGGAGTCGTGGGGCCACCGCCGGGGTTCACTCGGGATTTATGGTTACTCATGGGGTCTTTGCTATCATTATGGGGTGGTTGGTGGACAAGTTCGGCCCCGCCAGAGTAATGGCTGCCGGTGCCTTCATCAGCGGACTGGGGTTGGCGCTGACCAGCCAGATAAATGCCCTGTGGCAGCTTTATATGACATATGGAGTTATCTTTGGCATAGGCGCAGGCGCCGGTTTTATCACCACTATGGCCACCACCGCCCGCTGGTTTATCAAGCGCCGCGGACTGGCTCTGGGCATTGTTGCCAGTGGTTCCGGGCTGGGTACCATGCTTCTGGCCCCGGTAGCCGAGCGTCTCATCACTGCTTTCGACTGGTCAACGGCGTATCTGGTTCTTGGTGCGGCAGCCTGGGCGATTATGATTCCGTGCGCTCTTCTGCTGCGACGCGACCCGGCGGAGAAAGGACTTCGACCTTACGGCTCTGACGGAGTCATGAAATCAGTAAATGGAACGGAGCAGCTGGAAGCGAATACTGCCGAAACAGGTATCAATTTGAGGGCGGCGGCACGGTATAAACCGCTGTGGATGCTCTTTATCATCTTTTTTCTGTTCAATTTTTGCCTGCAGATGGTAATGGTGCACCTGGTGAACTACGCGACTGACATCGGGATTGCATCGCTGTATGCGGCCATTTTCATCAGCATCATCGGCATTGGTAGCTTTATCGGCCGAATAACCATGGGTGGCGCCTCCGACCGCATTGGTGCCAATACCGCCCTGGTTATATGCTGCGCCATAATGATGGTCACTTTAATTTTCCTCGTCTTTGCCCGGGAGCCGTGGATGTTTTACTTTTTTGCCCTTGTTTTTGGCTTTGCCTATGGCGGGGAAGTGCCGCAGATGCCAGTCCTGGTGGAGCAGTTCTTCGGAATGCGCGCGGTGGCCGCCCTGGTCGGAGTAACTGTTTTCGGCGCCACTATCGGCGGTGCTTTCGGCGCCTGGGCGGGCGGTCAGATATTTGATGTAACGCAAAGTTACCAGCTGGCTTTTACCATAGCTGCGGCTACCAGCTTTACTGCCATGGCGCTGACACTTATGCTGAAAAAAGCCGGGGCGGTTATTAAAGGATGACCGTTAACGTTTGCCGCTGGTATTTTTCCTTGTCATTCCGGCAGGGAAAGAGGTATAATTCTGGGCTGACCACAGGCACTGAAGAACCGGGTGCGACGAGAGGATACGATTATAGATAGACGCAGAGTTCTGACATTCCTGACCGGGTTGTTGCCCCTCTTTGTGCTCGCTCACTTCGGACACCACCTGATGATGGCAATGCTGTCGCCGCTTCTCCCCTTCATTCGTAGTGATTTTTCCCTTTCGTATACTCAGATAGGTGGATTGCTCTTTGCCTACAATATTGCTTACGGCATCAGCCAGCTCCCCGCTGGCTGGGCAGCTGACCGTCTCGGCCCCCGCATCATGCTCACCGTCGGCGTTGCCGGTGTGGCGGTGGCCGGACTCTTGATTGGTCTTGCTCCAAGCTATATTGTCCTGGCGCTTTTTCTGGTTATCCTGGGGTTAGCGGGGGGTGGCTACCATCCCGCGGCATCACCACTGGTCTCCGCCTCAGTCAATCCAGAGCGCCGGGGCATTGCACTCGGCGTCCATCAGATAGGGGGTACCTTTAGCTTTTTTCTAGCTCCCATTATTGCAGCCGGCATCGCCAGCGCTCTGGGCTGGCGCGGCTCCTTCGTGGCCATAGCCATTCCCACCATAGCCTTTGGAATAGCGTTCTACATAATTCTGGGACGCAAGGGGTATACTGCCGCTGCTCCTAAGAAAACAGCAGATAATCCCGCTACGCAGCTACCTGAAGCGCGCGATCTGCGCCGGCTGTCGGCGTTCATAGCTTTAGGTATTGCTAGCATGGTCCTGGTCTATTCCTCTCTCCAATTCGTTCCACTCTATGCAGTTGACGTGCTAGGTACCAGCGAGGAGTGGGGTGGTGCTATGCTGTCCATCGCCTTCTTCGGCGGTCTCTGGGGTGGCCCTCTTGGCGGTTATCTCTCTGACCGTCTGGGGCGAATACCGGTGATAATCGCCGTCGGCCTAATCGCTGGGCCAGCTATTTACTTCTTGAATCAGTTATCTCTGGGCGTCGGCTTCTACGCTGTACTGCTCATCATGGGTACTGCGATGCACATTGGCATGCCGGTGGTGGAAGCCTATATCATCAGCCATGTGTCACCACAGAGACGCTCCACGGTGCTCGGCATCTACTATATGGGCAGTCGGGGAGGCCCGGCGATAACGCTGCTGATTGGTTATCTCCTTGACCAATACGGTTTCTACGCCACCTACACGGGGGTGTCGGTGGTTTTGCTCGCCATAACGCTGGCCTGCACGGCATTGCTCTGGGGAAAGCGCGGGTGATTTTTTAACCCGGTTCTTTCATCTGGCCCCATCGGGCGATGTACTTCTCTTTGGCCTGAGGATTGACGATGGCTTTCGGCCATTCCCCACGCATTATTCTCGCTACTTCCTCAACGGGACGGTGCCAGCGTTCCGCCTCGGAAGCCGGGGAAAAGAAGGCCGAATGCGCGGTGCTGATGAAATTATCCAGTGTGAACAGGGGGTTGTCGGGGTCGGGGGGTTCGGGGTCCATGACATCCAGCGCCGCCATAGCCAGCGCCCCTTCTTTCAGGGCCTGATATAGGGCTGTTTCATCAACGAAGCCGCCGCGGGCGGTGTTTATCAGGCAGGCCGTCGGTTTCATTTCCTGGAACGCATCATGACCGAAGATACGTTTGGTCTCTGCGGTTAACGCCGCATGTATGGAGATGAAGTCGGACTCGTGGAGCAGGCTCTTCCAGTCCACTGTCTCCACGTCCATCTGCCGAGCAACCTCCGGAGCTATATACGGGTCGTGGGCGATGACACGCAGGCCAAATCCCCTGGCTTTGGGTACAAGCGCCCGTGCCACCCTGCCGAAGCCGAAAAGGCCGAGCGTCTGGCCTTCCAACTGGGTCATGGTCGGCCACAGGCGCTGTTGAATTTCAATGCCGCTGGCGGAAAGCCCCCACTGGCCCTTTTTGACAGCTCTATCCAGATGGACAACTTTGCGGGTACAGGCCAGAATCAGCGCCATGGCATGGTCAGACACCTCTCCCACGCAGTAGTCGGGCACGTTGGTCACCAGTATCCCGCGCTCAGCCGCGGCGGCGGTATCGATACTGTCGTAGCCTATCTGGGTATTGCTGATAAGCCGGCACCGCTCCAGATGCTCGATGATTTCGCGGGGCACGGGGCGAAGGCTGCCCACGGTAATTATGGCATCGGCGTCCCTGGCCAGAGCGATGAAATCATCATCGCTGTCGCAGCGCTGACCGGCGAACTCTATTTCCAGTTCGCGGAACTCCTGCGGGTACTTCTCCGATTCCCCGGCAGGAGCCAGCGGTAAGACCACTTTGAAGCGGATATCGCGGCTGCTCAAGATGCGGCCTCCTTACGTTCTGTGCCGTTACTGGCTTTCCTTATCGATGGTCACCTCAGTGCCCGGGTCAACCTGCTTGAACACCATGGCATCGCCGGTGACCTGGCCAAAGACGGTGACCGGACTGGCTGGTTGGGGCTTGTCCCCTTCGCTCATCGGCGTGGGGCCAAAGAAGATACAGAAGCCCTGTCCCGGTGGCCAGTAGCCCAGGTCGCCAACTTCCACCAGGTCCTGTCCTTTCTCCTGGGCAATGCTGAGCGGAATGCCGAAATATATTTCGTCTCCCCACGTATTGGCACGTCCCTTGATGGGCAGGATGTCCCAGATTGCCTGGGCGGTTGCCGTATCATTCAGTTCCGCCAGCGCTTCCACCGACCCCGCCTTGATACGAATTCGCTTATCCATAATGCAGACCTCCCCTGTGTGGATGTCAGAATACTTGAAAAATCAGTTATCTAGTGTAGCACAATCGGCACAGCGCAGCAATTCCCTTTCCGCCCGTATTGACAAAGCAGCGCTTCATCAATAGGATTTGGGTAACAGAAATAAATCACTGAGTTTTCAGAGTGAAAGCGTATCTTGTCCTGCTGGTCGGGGTGGTATCGGTGTCCTTCGCGGCGATATTTATTCGCCTGGCGGAGGCGCCGCCGCTGGTTATTGCCGCCTATCGTTTGACCATAGCCTCGCTTGTCCTCATCCTGCTGACATATAAAAAGACGATGCCGAGCATGAAGCGACTTTCCGGGCGCGATGGCCTGCTGCTACTGCTCTCCAGTTTTTTCCTGGCGCTGCACTTCGCTCTCTGGATAACCTCGCTCAGCTATACCTCTATTGCCAGCTCGGTTATTCTGGTGACCTGCCACCCGGCTTTTGTGGCCGTCATCTCCTACTTTCTCTGGCACGAGGTGCTGAACCGGTTAACCATCGGCGGTATGGTTATAGCTTTTGCCGGCGTGGTGCTGATAAATTACGGCGGCTTTGCCTTTGGTTCGCAGGCCATCTTGGGAGACGTGCTGGCCCTCATCGCGGGCTTCGCCATGGGTGGCTACCTTATCCTTGGCGGGCATCTGAAAAATAGAATTGAGATTCTGCCTTACCTGACCATGATATATACCGGGGCGGCGATTATACTACTGCTGGCGACGGCTGGTTTCGGTTACTCTTTCACGGGTTATTCAGGCACGACCTACCTGATGATGGTTCTGCTGGCGGTCGTCCCGCAGCTCATCGGACACTCCAGCTTCAATCTGGCGCTGCGGATGATACCGGTAACCTTTGTCTCGGTGGCCATTCTCGGCGAGCCGGTAGGGGCGACGCTGCTGGGCTACTTCATCCTGGGCGAGGTGCCAACGGTTAAAGAGCTCATTGGCGGTGTCCTTATTCTGGCCGGAATATTCATCGTGCTCAGGCAGATGCCGAAGTATCTGGGAACGAAATAACGTGGATTTGACACGGTAACTGTAATCTTCTATGGTGTTGCCGGTGGCTTGAAGCGCCAGAGGAGGTTTCGTTCAGGTGAACAGCATGTCTGAAAAGCATACGTCTGGGCCAAATTCAATTTCACAGGGTATTCCGTTGAAATCCGGTATAGTTTACGGTCCGGTGAATTCGCGGCGACTGGGGCGGTCGCTCGGATTAAATCTTTCCCCGGTGCGCTATAAACTTTGCTCGTTCAATTGTGTGTACTGCCAGTACGGTTGGACCGATGTCGGCGCGCTTGATGCGGTGCCGTACGAGAAAGATTTTCCCACCGCGGACGATTTCGCCAGCACGCTGGAGCGCGTCCTTGTGGAGCAGAAGAACGAGGGGATAGACAATATCACGTTCTCCGGTAATGGCGAGTCGACCCTGCACCCCCAGTTCGCCGAGCTGGTGGACATCGCCGGGGCGCTGAAAAATAAATATTGTCCCGCCGCCCGGCTCGGGGTGTTGACCAATTCCTCAGCGGCAGCCATAGAGAAAGTGCGCAAGGCATTGGGGAAGCTGGATTTCAAGATAATGAAGCTGGACGCAGGCAACATAGAGACATTTCGGGAGATAAACCGCCCCTGTCCGCAGGTCGACTATCAGGCAATACTGGAGAGCCTGAAGTCCATGCCGGATGTTACCCTTCAGACTATGTTCGTCGATGGAGCATATCAGAATATCGACCAGCGGAAAATAGATTCGTGGATTGAGCGCGTTGGTGAAATAAAGCCGATAAAAGCCCAGATTTACTCCCTCCACCGCCCGTCTGCCGCTTCCTCGCTGCGCGAGGTTCCAGCGGAAAAACTGAAAGAAATAGCCGCCAGGGTGGAGAGTGCCACCGGGGTCAGCGTGGAGGTAATTGTGGCCGCTGCGCCTTATCGGCCTCACTTCAGCGAGCCGGGGCAAAGATAACGGGCCATGCCTTGATAACGATAAATGTGGCTGCTACAATAGGTTCGGTCTGTATCCCGGGTAATAAATAACAAGTATGCGATAAGGAGGTCAGATTTATGGCAGACAGCGTTGCAGAAAAGGCCTATGAGCTTGGTCACTACTATGAGAAGACCTATCGAGGCTGCAGCCAGTGTGCTATCGCCGCGCTTCAGGATGTTTTCGACATCAGAAACGATGACATATTCAAGGCGGCCACGGGGCTTTCCGGCGGCTCGGCACTGAGCACAGAAGGAAGCTGCGGTGGCTACGTCGGCGCTCTGATGGTCCTGGGCCATATAGTGGGCCGGGAGCGGGACAAATTCGACGACCCCGAAGGCATTCGTTATAAGACCCATGAGCTGGCGGGAAAGTTACGCCAGAAATTCATCGACGAGTATGGTTCCATCATCTGCCGCAATATCCAGACCAAGACAATGGGCCGGCCCTATTATCTGGCGGACAAGCAGGAGGCTAAAAAATTCCACAATGCCGGCGCCCATGATATCTACTGTCCGGATGTAGTGGGCAAGGCGGCACGGTGGATGGCGGAAATCCTGCAGGACGCCAAGCTGGTTTAGCCCGGCAGGTCTTCCCGTTTCCAGGCCGCTTTTATCTGGGCGAACGTTTTTGCCGCCAGCACGTTGGCGGCGCGTTCTTTCTCTTTGGCGGTAAAGGCATCGATGTTCTGGCAGATGTCGGCCAGTTTATCTGCCGGGAATTTGACGGCACCGTTTTCGTCCATGTGAACTATATCGCCGGGAGCAACATCCATCGCCGCGACCGATACCGGCACGTTGATGGCGCTGATTGCCATTTCACCATGCCCCGGCGTTACGCCGCTGGTAAGGTATTGTATTCCCAAGGGCCGTATCTCATCGATGTCCCTCGTCGGGCCGTTGGTGACCACCCCCACCACCCCGCAGGCTTTGAGGGCGGTGGTCATCTGGCCTCCGGCCAGCCCCACTTTGGGTTGTATCTCAGGCGGGAACTCCTGCTTGATGACAAGGATAGTGGGCTTATTTGTGCTGGCGATGATTTCAAACAGGTCGAGAATTGACCAGCGCTTGTAGCTGGGGTTGGGCAGGGCGAAGGCTACCGTGATGGCGTAGCCAATCCGTGCTCCGAGTTCAGGGAAAGGGCAGCGGACTGATTGGTCGGTGTACCAGTTCTCACGCCAGGGCTCGTAAAGCCCCAGGCAGAGAGGGTTGTTCGGATACGTGGCGACGATGTTGGTGATCGAGGGAGTATCGAAGCCGCGTAATTTTTCCAGCAGTTCCTTTTCTGATAGCTCCGGCATAGCCACTCCTTTTCATTTGTTTCAGCAATAACCGCTCTCTATTCTAGCCCAATTGCCGCTTGTTTTCCATAGACATTGAGATTATTGGTATGTGGAAAGAGAGCAGGACTGGTGTTATTATAAATGGTGGCACTGTTTGATACGATAAAAAATAAAAAAGAGGTGAGCGCATGAAATACACATTTCCGTCCCGTCGTGCCGCGGTGATGAGCAGGGGTGGTATGGTGGCTTCAAGTCAGTCCCTGGCAACACAGGCTGGGGTGAGCATACTCCAGAAAGGCGGCAATGCCATCGACGCCGCCATCGCCACCGCCGCCGCCCTGAACGTGGTTGAGCCGATGATGACCGGTCTGGGCGGTGACCTCTTTGCCCTGGTGTTTCTCCATAAAGACGGGAAAGTGAAAGCCCTGAACGCCAGCGGGCGAGCCCCGTATGCCGCCAGCCTGGAGAAAATGAGGGAGCTGGGCTTTCCGAAAATGCCGGAAACGGGGATTCATACCGCTACCATCCCCGGTACTCTGGAGGGCTGGTGCACCCTGCTTGATTCCGGTGGCACGATGAGTTTGGACCAGGTGTTGTCTCCGGCGATTGCCCTTGCCGAAGACGGGTATCCGGTTACGGAGACGATTGCCCACTGGTGGCAGGTTAGCCAGCCAAAGCTGGAGAAGGATGCTGCCGCTGCCCGGACCTACCTGCCTGGAGGGCGGGCACCTGAACCCGGCGAGGTGTTTGTGCAGCCTGACCTGGCGGAGACTTTTAAAAAGATTGCACAGGAAGGGCGTGATGTCTTCTACCGGGGCGAAATCGCCGAGGCGATTGTCGCCTGCTCTCAGCAGCACGGAGGGCTTATGGCCATGAAAGACCTGAACGACCATACCTCCGAATGGGTAACGCCCATCAGTGCCAACTACCGTGGTTACGACGTCTTTGAATGCCCGCCGAATGGGCAGGGGCTGGTAACGCTGCTCGCCCTGAATATGCTGGAAGGCTATGATTTAAGGTCGATGGAGCACAACTCGCCGGAATATCTGCACCTGCTCCTCGAAGCGCTGAAGCTGGCCTTTGCCGACGCCGATAGGTATGTAGCCGACCCCGATTTTGTGAATATCCCTCTCAGACAGCTGCTTGCCAGGGAATATTCGGATAGCCGAAGAAACCTGATTGATAAAAACAGGGCAGCGCAGAAGGTGGCGGCCGGAATTCCGGGCGGTAAAGGGGATACGGTTTATCTGGCGGTGACGGACCGGGAGGGCAACAGTATCTCTTTAATTAACAGCCTTTATCAGGCCTTCGGCTCCGGCGTCGTCGTTGGAGGCACGGGCATCTGCCTGCAGAACCGCGGCGCTCTGTTTTCTCTGGAAAACGACCATCCTAACGTTATCGCCCCGCACAAGCGACCGTACCATACCATTATTCCGGCCATGGTCTTGCGGGATGGCCGACTGTTTCTGACCTTTGGTGTGATGGGCGGCTTCATGCAGCCGCAGGGGCAGGTACAGGTGCTGCTCAATATCATCGATTTCGACATGGGTGTGCAGGCCGCGCTGGACGCGCCGAGGCTCAGGTACATTCAGGCAAGTAACGAATGCGCCTTTGAACCGGGAATTCCAGACAGCACTCTTCAGTCGCTGGCGGGAAAAGGACACCAGGTTACCCGTCTGGATGACCCGTACTCGCAGCAGTTTGGTGGGGGGCAGATAATTATGGTGCGTTCTGAGAGCGGGGCGCTCATTGCCGGCTCTGACCCGCGTAAGGACGGTTGTGCCATGGGGACATGGTAAAAAACTGCGGATTTTACTTTTTTAAAAACGCAGCCGGCCTGCGAGTAAGGGAAAAACTTTTCGTTTAGGAACTGCCAGAACATATTGACAATGGCTGAGTTAGGGCTATAATTAATGCACCTGTGGTAAAAGAACCTTGATGACTGGTTGAAATATGTAGTGCCAGATACAGGCGCCGGTGTCGCACAGTATAAGTGCGGTGGCTGGCGCCTTTTTTATTTTTAAAAACAACAGTAAATGGCAGGGGGGAACAAGATGTCACAGGAAAACATAGCTATTTTCAATCATTATTTAGAGGAAATGTGGAACAAGGGTAACCTGGTTATAGCAGATGAGGTACTTACCGAAGACTTTGTCCAACATGCCCCGGGCAGGGATGTGAAAGGGCTTGATGCATTCAAGCAATATGTCACCGCCTTCCGCACCGCGTTTCCAGACCTACATTTCGCCGTTGAGGAACAGTTTGAGGGGAGAGGGAAGGTAGTCACCCACTGGAAGGCAACCGGCACCCAGAAAGGTGAGCTTATGGGTATTCCGGCTAGCGGCAAGCAAGTTACGCTGCCAGGCATGACTATCACTCGTTTTGACGGCGCGAAGATAGCAGATAATCTGCTCTACTGGGACCGCCTTACTCTATTTGAGCAGCTTGGTGTTGCGCCGAAGTAGAAAAACAAATCAGTTATAAACTGATACTATCTATAGTCGTCCGTGGCTTGAAAAATACAAAGGGGGTAAATAAAATGGCTGAAGAAAAAATCCCTTCCCTCATGCGCGAGTTCGTCAAAACTATGGAAGACGGTGATGTGGAGAAGATGCTCGCCTACTTCACTGAAGATGGCGTCTGGGCCAACCCCAATGGCATCTTCAGAGGCAAAGATGAGTTACGACGTTACCTGGCGGCAATGTATGGCCAGATGAAGGATGTCAAGGTCAAAGAATGTGGCAATGGCATCATTGCTCAGGGGAACAAGGCCTTTTTTGAGCATGAGATATCCGGTACCATGGCAGGAAAGAAGGCAACCGTTCTGGCAATGTGCGCCTATGAGTTTGAAGGCGATAAAATCAAAGAGACCAGGACAACCTACGATAGACTTGCTATGGCACAGCAGGCGGTCAGCGGTCTGCCCAAGATGATGGTCAATATGATGGTCAAGCAGGCGGAAAAAGGGCTGCATTAACCGATTTCAGGCCAGTCCGTAATACTCGGGCCTGGTGCGCACCTCGTTGATAAAGTCGGCCACCATGTCTTCCAGGTTGTCGAACTGTGGCTGCCAGCCCCATTCTTCACGCGCCCGGTGGTCATCAATTTCCTTCAGGGTCTGGTTATGGTGGAATGCCATGACCGTCGGGTCAGGTTTGTAGGTGACCTTGAGGTCGGGGATAAATTTCTTTATGGTGAGCTCCAGTTCTTTGGCGGTCGGCGCCGGCGAGAACTGGTTGATGTTGTAGCAGACCGTCTTGATGTTCTCCCTGGGTGCCTCATAAAGCTGCAACGCGCCGCGGATGGCATCTTTGAAGTAGGTGATAGGATTGTAGGTATCCTCGGTGACAAAGCATTCGTACGGCTTGCCGAGGGCCGCGTTTTCAATCATCCAGGTATTGTACTGGGCGACTCCCGGCGTCTTTACTCCGGGGCCGATTACTCCGCAGTAGCGCAGGCTGCGAAAATCAAGGTCGAACCTGCGGCGGTGGAATCTGCCGAGAAGCTCACCGTGCACCTTGCTCACCCCGTATATGGTGACCGGCCGCTGCAGAGTTGTGTCGGTGATGACCTCACCCGTATCCAGTCCGTAGGAGGCGATGCTGCTGGGAAAGATAAACCGGTTGACGCCGAAAAGCCGGGCTGCCTCCACCATGTGCATAAAGCCGACGATGTTGGTCTGGAAGGAGCTCCAGGGGTTCTCTTCTGAGGGAACGCTCAGCATGGCACCGAGGTGAAAGATATCCTCCACTTTATTGTCCCTGACCGCATTCAGCACTTCGGGCCAGACTTTCAGGTCGCCCTGGATGATTTTCACATTATCTTTTATCGCCGCCACGCGTTCCGGCCGGGTAACGATGTCGAACAGGACAACATCCTGCCCTTTGGCAGCAAGCTCATATGCCAACCCGACGCCTATGAAACCCATGCCGCCGGTAATCAGTATTGACACCTCTGTTCGTACCTCCTTCTTATTCCAGGGGCGCTGTCTATTCCGGCAATTTATCCTTACCGGCTATTTCCCTCAGCAGGTTAATGTAGTAGCGGAAACCGTCCAGGGGAACATCCGGTGGAATTACATGGTCGAGGCAGGGGAAATAGCCGCCGGTCTCCACCAGGTACGGTACTTTGGACATGACTTCTTCCCGGATGGCATCCTTTCCTCTGGTAAATACCCGCTTGTCAATGTTACCGCCGATGATGATGTCCTTGCCGTACTTCTTTCTCCAGACAATGCCGTCCATCCTGGAGGCCACCTCAAACGGCCAGGGGAAATTCACGCCGACCTCCATCCAGAGGGGTATCAGTTCATCGATGTTGCCATCACTGTCCACGTGCAGAATGTCCACACCCTGACTGCGGAGAAAGTCGGTAATCTGACGATAGCGCGGCATCTCGAACTTGCGGAACATGGCGGGAGAAATCAGGGGGCCACTTTTATAGGCCATATCTTCCCAGAAGCGGGCGCAGTCAATTTTCATATCTTTAAGCACGCGTTTGGCCACCTCCATGTCCATGTGGAGCACCTGGTCCATCATGTCCTCCACGAGGGCGGGGTCGTCATAGAACATGAAGAGGAGCTGTTCCAGTCCGGTCCATTCGCGCAGCACCCCGAAGAAACCTTCCAGCAGGAGCATGGTGGGTACGTCTTCAGCGTTTCTTTTCTGCACATACTCAGCCCAGGGGGAGGGCCAGCGCTCTGGAGTATACGGGTCAAGGCGCTTTTTATATTCGTTCCAGGTAGCCCTGTCCTTGACGGGACGGTCCAGGTACTTGGGCATGCGCCAGGGGTGCTCTTTGGAGACCTCCACCAGCGAGCCGCCGTAGGTCGTTTCCACGCGGTGGCGCTCGTCCTCGCGGAGCACCTTGATTTCAAAGACGGGCATAATCGGCGGGGTCACATGATAGGCGCCGAGGCTCTGCGCGGTGGCGATTTCCTTCAGGTCGGAGCGGTTGTGTTCGGAAATGATTTCCTGCAGGCCGTGAAGGTGCTCGAACTGAAAGTAGTCGTTCAGGGCGTCCTGTTCCTTTATGGCGGCCGGTGCACCCTGTTTTATCCACTCGTCAAGGGTGTCTGCCCAGCAGCGGTGAAACCAGTCCATGACCATGAAATCGCCCGGCCTTTCCCCGTGGCAGATGGCTCGAAAACGTTCCCGGTTGGTTAATTGCTCTTTCATACCATTTACTCCAATAAATCAGTTATTTATCTGGTAGAACTCGTTCGGTGCGTATCAACTACAAGTCGCCCTGCACCAGAGTCGCCGTATCCTGGACGCCCTGAATGCCGCGAATTTCACTGACGATTATTCGGGAGAGTTCGAAGAGACTCTTGGCCTCGATGGTAGCGATGGCATCCCACTGCCCGAAAACGAGGTTGACCTCAGATACTCCGGGAACAGCGCGAATATGGGATAGGGCGTCAGACTCAAGTCCGGGGACTAGTTTTAAAAGTAAATAGCCTTTTATCATCATGGTGTCATTATACTATCGGGACGTGGCATTGGTAAACACTATTCTCCCAGATGGTCCCCTGGCTTGAGGCCGGATTGGGCTATAAAGTCGATGGCAGCTATCTTTGGTGAATCTTTTGGCTGTACGCGCTTGATGAATATGGCGCCGCCCGGCTCCGCCACCAGGAATCCCGATTCTGCAACCTCGATTACTTCACCCGGTGCCCCTTTCAAATTACCAGGGCGCAGTTCTGAATCAAAGATTTTTAATTTTATGTCGCCGTAGCCGGTCATGGCTCCCGGCTGCGGATTGGTGCCACGGATGAGGTTGTATACTTCGCCTGCTGGCCTGTGCCAGTCAATCGCTGCCTTGGTGCACAGGCCTTCATAGGTGGCCTGCGCTTCGTCCTGTGGAATCCGGGGTGCTTTGCCCTGCCGGATAAGCTCGATGCTTTCTTTTATCGCCTCGATGCCGAGAGGGAAAAGCTTGTTAAAATAGAGAGAACCTGTCGTATCGTCGGGCGCGATGTCAACCTCTTTCTGCAGCAGGATGGGGCCGGTGTCGATGCCTTTATCCGGCCAGAAGATGGTCAGGCCGGTCCTGGCCTCGCCATTGATGACCGACCAGTTGATGGCGCTGCCACCCCGATGCCTGGGCAGCAGCGAGGGATGGTACTGTATGGTGCCGAGCCCGGGGTGATTCAGGATGGACTCTGGCACGATATCGGTAACGAAGGCCATCACGTTCAAATCCGGTTTTAATTTAACGTAGTTCTCGTAAACCCCCGGAGCGCGCATTTTTTCGGGTTGAAAGACCGGCACACCGACTTCAAGCGCCCGCTGTTTAAATGGATTTTCTCTGCCGGGGATATCGGGAGTGGTGTAAACGCCGACCACCTCTTCTCCCATCTCAATTAAAGCTTCCAGAGTTTTCTCGGCAAAGGCTGCCTGACCGATAAGAACGATGCGCATCTGTTCCTCTCCTGTTGCTTATAGCGCCAGCCCATAATTTAGCCCACACCGGAAGTCATGTCAAATCAGGATTGAAACTCATTTGATACGGCGTTAGAATGCAGCGGGTAAACAAATTACATTCGGGTGAGGGCAGAAATGGACGGAACAAAAAAATTATCCGGTAAAGCGATGTCAGAGCTGGTGGATAAGGGGAAATTAAAACGCGCCGATGTGTTGGTCACGCGCTCCAAGGGCAGCCTGCTGGGCTGGCTCATCCGCTTTGGCACGCGGAGCTACTGGAACCACGCTGCCACGGTCTACGTTATCAGGAATCCGGAACTGGGCTATGACAGCACCTTTATCATTGAATCGGGGGGTGGGGGGATTGATATCCACAATATCGCGCATTATTTTGAGCGCCCGAAGAAGTACGATGTTGGCATCAAGCGACTGGAAAAAGACTGGTTTCAGAATGATAAAGATGATGGGCTAAGGTTCCAGCGAAAGGTGAGGGGTTTTGCCCTGGGGGAGATTGATGATAAATACAATCACCGGCTCATTGTGGACATTGCCCGCAAAATACTGCGCCAGCTTGTCCTGGCGGCTATTTTCCCCTGGCTGCGCTGGAAAAAACCTTCCCAACGAAGAGCACGAGTGCCGGGGATTGCCAGTCGGCTGGACATAAACGCCTATATCTGCAGCGGTTTTGTCCAGTGGGCGTACTACCGGGGAGTGGGCAAGGTGCTGGAGGAAACCGACGATACGGATAGCCAAAAGTTGAATGACGTTATCTTTAATCCTGAAGTCAGCCGTAATGACAGCGAGGAGGTGCTCCTGTCAACGACCCCGGCTGACCTGGCCAGCAGCGATAAGTTGACCTGGAAATA
The DNA here is from genome assembly GCA_964480145.1 of uncultured Dehalococcoidaceae bacterium. GTDB lineage: Bacteria > Chloroflexota > Dehalococcoidia > Dehalococcoidales > RBG-16-60-22 > E44-bin89. The sequence goes on from CAYZOI010000002.1 coordinate 47,058, forward strand.
CATTGTAAAGGACGGGTACGTGTGGGAAGTAAACGGCCAGAATGACGTCGATTCTGTTCTGGGGAAGGGTTAGCCAAATCATATGGTTCTGGTGTAAAATGATGGCTGGTGTGCCATTTCAGGAAATAACGGAGCCGACCATTTGGGTAAACAGAAAGTAAACAGCGTGCTTCCTCCCGGAAGCTATTACTTCTCCGGTGATGAGGCAGTTGCCGAAGGCGCCATCGCGGCGCGGTGCGGCTACTGCGCCGGCTATCCGATTACACCGGCCACTGAGACGCTGGAAAGGCTTTCCGTCAGGTTCGGGGAGGTAGGGGCGGCATTCATGCAGATGGAAGACGAGATTGCCTCTATCTGTTCCTGCATCGGGGCGTCATGGGCGGGGGCAAAGGCGATGACCATTACCTCCGGACCCGGTTTCAGCCTGATGCAGGAAGCGATTGGCTACGCTGTTTTTACCGAGACGCCGCTCGTGCTGGTTGATGCGCAGCGGTCCGGTCCCAGCACCGGGCAGGCGACCAGGGTGGGCAGCGGTGATATCATGCAGGCCAAATGGGGCTCGCACGGCGACTACCTGGCTATTGCCCTTTCTCCATGGTCGGTACAGGAACTGTACGACCAGACAGTCAACGCCTTCAACCTTGCCGAGCGCTTTCGGGTGCCGGTTTTTGTTATGGCGGAAGAGGCGACCGCCCACCTGCACGAAAGGATAGAGGTCGACGCTGAGGTTGAACTGTTCAATCGAGAGAAGAAACCGGGCGCGCCTCCGTTCGGCACGGAAGAGGAAGACGGAGTGCCGCCGATGCCCGTTTTCGGTGACGGTGAAAAATTGCTCATCACCGGCTCCACCCATGATGAATGGGGAGTGAGAAAAATAACCCACCCGGAGATTCACCGGAAACTGGTGACCAGACTGCATAAAAAAATCCTGAATCGCAGCCAGGAAATAATACAGTATGATAGCCATTATCTGGACGATGCTCAGGTAGCGGTTATCTGTTATGGCTTCACTGCCCGGAGCGCCCTGTTTGCAGTGGAGCAACTGCGCGGGGAGGGCAAAAAAATCGGCGTGCTGCGCTTGAAGACGCTCTGGCCTTTTGCCGATGAATTAATAAAAGATATCGGCTCCAGGGTGGGGAAAATATTTGTCCCGGAAATGAACATGGGGCAGGTAGCCGGCGAGATTAAGAAATACGCTGCCTGTGAAGTGGTATCTTACGGGCAGGTCACCGGCGAAATCATCCACCCGCACACGATTATGGAGCAGTTGAGGAGGCTCGTGTAGTGGTCAGGGAACTGGAAAAATATTTTCGCCCCGGAACTGGGGTAACCACCTACTGCCCCGGCTGCGGCGAGGCGATTTTGCAGGGGCTGATTTTGAGGGCCATCGATGAACTCAAGCTCAATATGGATGAGATGCTGTTTGTCTCGGGCATAGGCTGTGCTGCCTGGATACCGAGCCCCTATTTTAACGCCGATGCGCTGCACACGCTGCATGGTCGTACCATCGCCTTCGCCACCGGTGCCAAGATGGTTAATCCGAAGCTGAAGGTCATGGTCATCAGCGGTGATGGCGACCTTGCCGATATCGGTGGCAATCACCTCATTCACGGCGCGCGACGGAACATGGATATGACCGTCATCTGCGCCAACAACCAGAACTACGGCATGACCGGCGGGCAGGTCTGTGCGACCACCCCTGAGGGAGCTCTCACCATGACCACCCATCAGGGCAACCCCTTTCGTCCCTTTGACCTCTGCCGGCTGGTGAAGGCAGCCGGTGCGGTTTACGTTGCACGCTACGCCGTTACTCAGCCCGTGGCGATGGTGCGGGGAATAAAAAAGGCCCTGCAGACGGAGGGTTTCACTTTTATTGAGGCGCTTACGCCCTGTCCGGTACAGTTCGGGCGCCGGAACAAGCTGGGTAAGCCGGCGGAAATGCTCAAAGACCTGATGACGAAATGTATTTCCGAGGAAAAAGCGGAGACGCTGTCCCCGGAAGAATTGAAGGGTAAAATTATTACCGGAGAGCTATAGGTGGGCCAGATAAAGCAGGCGCTTATATGTGGCTATGGCGGCCAGGGGATTGTCCTCGCCGGCACGATACTGGGCCAGGCTGCCTTCAACGACGGAAAATGGGTTGGTGGCACCAATTCCTATGGCGCTGCTTCGAGAGGCGGGGCCTGCCGGTCCGAGGTGGTCATCTCCGGCCAGCCGATAATCTTCCCGTACGTCATTGAAGTTGATATTTTAATCGCCATGTACCAGACGGCCTACGATAAATACATTGGAGAGGTCAGGCGTGAGGAGGGCGTCGTCGTGTACGATGACCGCTTTGTCGCTCCCGGTAAGGTCGACGGTGTAAGACAGGTGCCGGTGCCGGCAACCAGAACGGCGCTGGAGGAGCTTAATAGCGAGCTCGTGGCCAACGTGGTGATGCTGGGGGCGGCGGTGGAGGTTACCGGTCTGGTGACCAAAGACGCGTTGCGCTCGGCGGTTGCCGAGACAGTGGCGGAGAGGCTCAGGGAGCTGGATTTGAAAGCGGTGGAAGTGGGTTTCCGACTGGGAAGCGGTAAATCTGCTTAGAGAGCAATATCATGAAAGGTGATAGACTGACATGCCGGTAGAGGGTAGAACACATATGCCGGTCGTGGAACATGAAAAGTGTAACCAGTGCCGGATGTGCCGCCTTCTCTGTCCCGACCTGGCCATAACCCTGAATGAAGAAAAGGGCCGGATTCAAATTGACCTTGATTTCTGCAAAGGTTGTGCTATCTGTGAGGCTTTTTGCCCCAAAGAGGCAATCAAGATGAAGCTGGAAGAGTAACTGGAGGGGAGATGCGTTTCAAAACAGTCATGCTGGTGGCCAATCCGATGATTCCGCATGATGAGGCGGACTACCGTGGAATCGGGGTGGAGTTCATCACCAGCCCTTGCCAGACGGAAGAGGAAATAGTCGACGCAGCCGGGGAGGCCGATTTTATCCTCACCTTCAAGAAACCGATTACCAGGAAGGTAATCGAGCAACTGGGGCAGTGCCGTATGATATACAACATCGGTACCGGCTATGAGACCATCGACTTGGAAGCAGCCACCGAGCATGGCATCTGTGTTTCTTATCCGGATGCCTACTGCAGCGAGGAAGTCGCCGAGCATGCCATGGCGCTTATCCTCGCCTGCGCCCGGAAACTGGTGCGCCTGGACCGGGCGGTGAGAGTGGGGAAATGGGAATCGTATGAGAAACGGGAGATACGATTCGAGATTCTGCCGCCGATATTCCCGATTCAGGGAAAAACGGTGGGGATTATCGGCCTCGGCAGGATTGGTGGTAAACTTGTCCCCAAAGTGAAGGGGTTTGACATGCGGGTGATTGCCTTTGACCCTTACGTCCCCGCCAGCATTTTCAAAGATTGTGGTGTGGAGGCGGTGGAACTCGATTACCTGATTGAGAACTCGGATTTTGTGTCGGTACACGCCGCGTTCACCTCCGATGCCAGGCATATGCTCGGTGCCGAACAGTTCAAAAAGATGAAATCGACTGCCTACGTCATTAACTGCGCCCGCGGTGAGTTCATCGATGAGAAAGCATTATATGACGCCATCACCCAGGGAGAGATTGCCGGCGCCGCGCTGGATGTAATACAGGAAGAAAGTATGCCGCCTGACCACCCCCTGCTCAGGCTGGAAAACGTCATCATCACGCCGCACACTGCCTATTACTCTGAAGAGGCACTGGGCAGGCTCAGGAAACGGCCGTTCGAAGAGATTGCCCGAATGGTAAAAGGTGAGTGGCCACAGTGGCTTATCAATACCGGGGTGAAGGCAAAGTTCGAGCAGAGATGGGGAAAACAGTCGGCATAAAGAGGTGAGTGAAAATGAAATTCCAGGGTGTTGACTATTATAAGATTGATGATTTGCTCTCTGAAGAAGAGAAGATGACCCGGACTCTGGTCAGGGAATTTCTCGAGAATGAAATAGAGTCACTGGTGCCCGACGCTTTCCATGAGGAGAAGCCACTGGATATGAAGGTGCTTGCCCCCAAGATGGGAGCGCTGGGGATGATTGGCGCCTGCCTTCCCGAAGAGTACGGGGGGAACGGGGCCAATTACATTACCTTCGGGCTTATATGCCAGGAGGTAGAGAGAGTTGACAGCGCCCTGCGCAGCTTTATTGCGGTTCAATATGGCCTGGTGGAGTATGCCATATTGAGATACGGCTCCGAGGAGCAGAAGCAGAAGTGGTTACCGTCGATTGCCCGGGGAGAAAAAATAGGTTGTTTTGGCCTGACCGAGCCGAATCACGGTTCGGATGTGGCCGCAATGGAGACGGTGGCCAGGAAGGACGCCGGCGGCTGGGTGCTTAACGGGACCAAGCAATGGATAACCGAGTCCGAAATCGCTGATGTGGCCGTAGTCTGGGCTAAAACGGACGAAGGAGTGAAAGGCTTTCTGGTGGAACGGGGCACTGAAGGTTTCAGCCAGATGGCTCAGAGTCGCAAGGGTTCGATGCGGGCGAGTGAAGTGGGTGAGCTGGGCTTTTCTGACTGCCGGATACCGCCGGAGAACGAGATGCCAAACGCGAAAGGGCTGAGCGCTCCGCTTAGCTGCCTCAGCCAGGCACGCTACGGGATTTCCTGGGGCGTGATTGGCATTGCCATGGACTGTTACGAGACAGCCCTGAACTACGCCAAGGAAAGGGAGCAGTTCGGCACCCCGATTGCTGGCTATCAGCTGGTCCAGGAGAAGCTGGTCACCATGCTGATTGAGATTACCAAAGCGCAGCTGCTGTCGTACCAGCTCGGCAGGCTTATGGATGAAGGCAAAGCGAACTATGCCCAAATCTCTATGGCGAAGAAAAATAATGTGGCGATTGCCCGTATGTGCACCCGTTTAGCCCGTGAGACCCTAGGTGCTAATGGCATATCTCTGGATTATTCTCCAATCAGGCATATGGCCAATATTGAGTCGGTTTCTACCTATGAAGGGACAGACGATATGCACACCCTGATTCTGGGACAGGATATTACCGGAATATCGGCATTTCGCCGGGCGCTGTAGGGGGGTGGATTGAAAATACTGGCCATAGTCGGCAGCCCCAGGCTGAAAGGCAACACCAGTTTTCTGGTCGACCAGGCGCTGGATGAGGCGGCCAAGCTCGGGGTACAAACGGAAAAGATAGTCATCAGCCAGCATAAAATAAGCCCCTGCCTCGGCCATGAAAATTGCGCCTCTCTTGAGTCCTGTACCCAGAAGGATGATACCGGCTGGATTATGGACAAGTTTTACGAGGCGGATGGGGTTATTCTGGCCAGCCCCGTCTATTACTTGAATGTAACCGCCCAGATGAAGGCTTTCCTGGACCGCAATTACTTCCCGTATAAAAAGAACCTGCGGGCTAAAGCCCGGTCGGTGGGCATCATCGTGGTCGCCGAGCAGATGGGCATTGAGGATACGCTTTATACGCTGCACCAGTTTGTGGACTGGATTTTCTGCGTCGGCAGAGGCCGTCGGCTTGTGGTGAGCGGGTACGCCGACCGGCCCGAGGATGCGCAGAGGAACGCCAGGCTGGCGACAGAAGCCCGTGAGCTGGGCCGGAAGATGGCGGAGAGCTTGAAGCGGGGGCAGGGTATTGAAAATCGGCGTTATCTCTGATACGCATGCCCAGACCATCGAAGATATGCCGTGGTCAATCGTGGACGCGCTGGAGAAAGTTGACCTCATTGTCCATGCCGGGGATATTACGGAGAGGGCTGTGCTGGAGGAGCTCAGGGAAATCGGGGAGGTCAAGGCGGTGTACGGCAATATGGACTCGGGTGAACTGAAGCGGATGCTGCCGGACAGGCGAACTCTTGACATTGAGGGGAAGCAAATCGGAGTTTGCCATGGTTCCGGGGGGCCGTGGGGGGTAGCGGAAAGAGTGCGGCCATTGTTTGGCGAAGTGGACGTTATCATCTTTGGGCACTCTCATTTATCATTCAACGAGTATATTCGGGGAACACTCATGTTCAATCCGGGGCGGGCCCGAGATTCCTTTGGCATTGTGACGATAGAGAAAGAGATAAAGGCCGAGATAATAAAGTTTTGAATGACGCTATGACCGGTCCTGCCGACCAATCACAACGCAATACAACCATATCTGGTGAAAAGGGTGGTGTAAACAGGAAGCCGCTCTTTTTTTATGGTTGGGTGATGGTTGTTATTTCCATAATCGGTATGATGTTAGTCTACGGTACACGGCATTCCTTCTCCGTCCTTTTCCCGCCGATTCTCGGTGAATTTGGCTGGAGCCGTGGTAGCACGGCGCTCATGCTTTCTCTGAACATTCTCGTGTACGGTTTAACAGCACCGATTGCCGGCAGCCTGTACGACCGCTGGAAGCCCCACCGGCTCATTTTAATCGGTGCTGTTTTGCTGGGACTGGCCACAGCTGGCTGTGCTTTTGCCCGTGAACTGTGGCATTTTTATCTGTTATTCGGCGTTTTAATGCCCGTGGGGTCAGCGTTTAGCGGCTGGCCACTGCTCGGGCCGACGCTGACCAACTGGTTTGCCAAGAAGCGGGGCATGGTCATAGGCCTGGCACAGATGGGTGGCGGTCTCAGCTTCACTTATGGAATATTTGTTGAGTTCGTCATCTCACAAGTGGGCTGGCGTCATGCGTATTTCGTCATTGCCGGTATTGTCATTGCGGTTCTTGTTCCCCTTTACCTCTTTTTCTACCGTTACCGCCCGGGAGAGAAAGGCCTCAAGCCCTACGGTGCCGATGACCAGCGAGTGGCCATTGAATTGGATGCCAGTGCCGCGGAGGCCCAAAAGTCCGTACCTCATGGCTGGACGCTGCGGAAAGCGCTGAGGACGTACCAGCTGTGGTTTCTGGTGGTAACCCAGTCACTATACTGGGGCGTTGGTGCCTATCTGGTGCTTGGTCATCAGGTCAAGTTTGTCGAGGACGTTGGCTACAGCAGCACCTTTGCGGCATCTATCTTTGCGCTCTTCGGTATTTTCGCCGTGGCCGGACAGCTGTCCGCGGCTCTCTCCGACTGGATCGGGAGGGAGAAAACGGGGACACTCGCGGTTATCCTGACTCTGGGGGCGCTCACCGCGTTGCTTTCAGTGCGTGACACATCACAGCCCTGGCTTCTCTACCTGTACGGGATAGGCTTTGGCTATGGCGCCGGGCTGTGCGCGCCGACCATCTATGCCGGGCTGGCGGACATATTCCATGGCCGACACTTTGGCGTTCTGTCCGGGCTGCTGCTGGCCGGGTTCGGCATTGGTGGGGTGGTCGGGCCGTGGCTGGGCGGCTTTATCTATGATGTTACCGGCAGCTACACCAGCGCTTTTATTTTTGCCATGGTATGCTTCGGCCTTTCCGGCATTACGCTCTGGATTGCCGCACCGAGGAAAGCGGAGAAGCTGCGGGCTCAGTTGTAGTCTTTTGGGGATTGCAGAAGGTTTCAGGTGTTAATATCCCTGTTCCGCCCTCCACGCGGAAATCTGCGCGGCGTGTTCACGGTAGTGGCCGAAGGTATCAAGGCGGAGTCGCTTGATAAAACGGGGGATGCCAAACGCACTTTCAGGGATTTTCTGCAGATAATCGGCCAGCTTTTTGTGTGTGGCGGGTAGCTCCTTTTTTACCTGTTCCAGGGACAGGTGTCTTTTGCTCTCCTGCTCTCTGTCGTTGAAGGCATCAATGCCCATGTAGCGGGGAAGAGACTTGCCTTCCAGGATAAGAGGCAGGGCTTTCGTGGCTTCCTCTTCCCAGGTGGGAATATGGGCCATGACGTCGCGCACTGACCAATGGCCGACGGCACCCGGCTGAAGGAGTATATTTTCTGGCAAGCCCTCCCACGTCTGAAGAAGTGCCTGCCACTCCGCTTCTAGTTTATTCAGTGCCCGCTCTTTTTTCATAAGAGAGACCATCTAGAGGACATTCAGGCTTTCTCTTAAACGGAATTAAGCGCCGTTAATCACCTGATTGGCAATAGACTTGTGGGTAAGATAGGATGAGAGAAGGATAATTAATATTCTATTCCTCCCTTAGACCTGTTACCGAAGCTCTAAAAATTATGGAACTATAATATAAGGTCAATGGACAATGCGACCAATACTTCTTGCGGAATCCTTTGAAGTGGTAAAATAAACGTTCCGCCCTAGAAACAGGATAGGGCTAACCTTATCCAAATCAAGCGTGTTCTCCGGAGAATAGACCTCCTTCAGCCAATGCACGGCCACAATATCTCCCACCAACCACCTGTGGTTACCATAGCCTCTATCGTCAATTAATTTGCACTCATAGGCGGCATAGGCATTTTTCAAGATTGGCACGGCTGTCCTTACTGACTTTTCTTTAGCGATATCGAACTTCTGAAACTTGTCTATTTCTCGGCCAGTGCTGCTGCCCACAGCAGAAACTAGCTTAACCTCTTCAAAGGGCATGAAATTGACCCCAAACTCCTTACTCTCGGTAATAAGCTCGTAGGTGAACTTCTCAGGCATGACAGCTATCCCACATATAGGCGGGTTATGAGAAATAAGGGTATGCAGGCCTATCGCCAGAGCATTATCCTTCCCCCTAGCATGGGCAGTAACTATCGTAGCTACTACTGGGCGATGTTGGAAGAATGCTCCGGGTTCTTCACCGGTTATTCTAATTGCCTTGGTCATTTTTGAGCTCCTTGACTCTTAATTTTAACTCCAGGCTAGAGGACATTCAGGCTCAGATACCGCTCCCCTCTATCGGGGAGAAGCGTGACGATAGTCTTGCCTTGCCCTAACTTCCGGGCAATCTCCAGCGAAACCAGAACGTTGGCCCCGGAGGAGATGCCAACCATCAGGCCTTCCTCTCGTATGAGCCTTCTCGTCATCGCCACCGAATCTTCGCCACTCACCGGGATGACCTCGTCTATGAGGTCGAGGTTGACCAGTTTCGGGATGAATCCCGGGCCAATGCCCTGGATAATGTGGTTGTTGGGTTCGCCGCCGCTCATGACGGCTGATTCCACCGGTTCCACGGCGATGATTTTGACCGCAGGGTTAACCTGCTTCAAGGCCTCGGCCACGCCCATCAGGCTGCCGCCGGTGCCGACACCGGCCACGAAGACATCGATGTCTTCACCAACCGCCTGTAAAATCCGTTTGCCGGTGATTTCACGGTGGGCATCAGTATTATCACGGTTCTCAAATTGCCGGGGGAGCCAGGCGTCTTTGTTTTCTTCGGCCAGCTGCTCCAGTTTTTCCATCGCACCCGGGAAACCCTCCGCGGCGGGAGTAAGAACAATCTCGGCGCCGAAGGACTGCATCAGCTGCATTCTTTCCTTGCTCATATGCTCCGGCATTACCGCCACAAAGCGGTACCCTTTTAAGGCAGCAATCATGGCGAAGGAAATGCCCGTATTACCGCTTGTCTCCTCGATTATCTTGCCGCCCGGTTTCAGCAATCCCTTCTTCTCGGCGATGTCGGTCATGTAAAAAGCCATGACATCTTTGATGCTGCCGCTTGGATTCAAGGCTTCCAGCTTGGCCAGAACAGTGGCTGTGGTGTCGTTCACGTGCTTCAGTTGCACCATCGGTGTATTGCCAACAAGTTTCATCAAGCCGTTATTCATTAAGCCTCTTTCACGCGGGGTGGGCAATATAAAATCGCAGCGGCCTATTCCGCCCCGATACTTTGCAGTATGTTGCGCGCGGCGCTCCGCAATATGGCGGTCGTGTCCAGGGAGAAAAACCGGGCACCCTGGTTGATAAACTCTTTAATCTGGTCTGGTCGGTTAGCATTGACCGCTCCCACACCCACCACCTTGCCGGCGGTGCTGCCCTCGGCGATGATACGTTTTACGGCGCCCTGAATCTTCGGGTCGTCCAGTTTGCCGGGGATACCGGAAGAAACAGAAAGGTCTACCCGGCCAATCCAGAGCACGTCAAGCCCCTCTACGGAAAGAATCTCGGCTAGATTATCCAGCGCTTCCAATTCCTCAATCATGGTGATGACCATGGTCTCCCGGTTGGCTTCCGGGATGTAGTCGGTGATGGACATACCGCTCAGTGTCAGAGGGCGGCCGCCAGCGCCGCGTTCACCTGCCGGCGGGTATTTAACCGCTCTGACGGCAGCTTCGGCGTCCTTTTTGGTATTGCAGTGGGGGAAGATAATGCCCATGGCGCCGGAATCCAGAAGGCGGTCTGCATAACCGATGTCATAGCTCGACACGCGTACCAGGGGAGTCAGACCGGCAACCTCCGCCGCCCGGAACATATCCTGGCATGACTCTATGCTGGAGGGCCCGTGCTCAAGGTCGAAGTAGACGAAATCGAGGCCAAGGCCGGTCAGGCTTTCCACGATGGTAGATGAAGTGAAGTCCAGACGGATGCCGATAGCCGTTCTACCTGCCTTAAGCTTCGCTTTGGTGGCATTTTTCATCATCACTCTCTATATGCCTCCTTCGCTAATCGCCGCAATTCAGCAGTACTTTCATAAAATTGGCCCCGCGTTCAATCTCTTCAAAGGTTTCCTGTGTCCTTTCCAGCGGGCGCACGTCGGAAATCAATCTGTCCCACGGAACGGACTTTGCCGCTACCAGTGGAATCGCGGTCTCGAAGTCCACCGCATCATACAGTCTGATGCCGCGGACCTGCAGCTCCCGCCACATTATCCGGCCCAGGTCAACCGGTGCCGGCTCAGCAAAGATACCGACAATGACAATCCGACCTCTTGACCTGGCCAGCTTGGTCATCATTTCCGCCCCGGGTGCCAGGCCGGTTACCTCGAAGACAACATCGGCACCGGCGCTGCTGGTCTTCTCCGATACATATGCCGGCAGGTCGGTCTCCTTTGGATTGACCACCTCCATACCGAATTCCTGGGCAACGTTAATGCGAAACGGGTTGATTTCAGAGATGAGGACGCGGGCTCCCTTTAGTTTGGACTCCAGCGCTACCATAATGCCGATGGGTCCGGCGCCGATGACGACCACGTAGTCTTTCTCGGTAACCTGTCCAATACGGAGGGCGTGTGCGCCCACCGCCGCCGGTTCAATCACCGCCGCCAGCTTGAGGTCGATATCATCTGGCAGGCGGTGCAGTGTTTCCGCCGGCACCGTCCAGCTGCCCTGGAAACAACCCGGCGTGTCCACGCCGAGCACGTTAATCTGATGACAGACGGTATAGTGACCTGCTTCGCAAGCCGGGCACCGGCCACAGGGAATCAATGGCCTGACAATCACTTTATCACCAGCCTTGAATTCGGTGACGTTTCCCCCAACTTCAGCAACCGTGCCGGACATCTCATGGCCTATCACCTGTGGCATCTTGATGCGGTGGTCCATATGCCCCAGATAGATGTGGACATCCGTGCCGCATATGCCGCCGTAGGCGATGTTTATTCTGACCTCCCCGGCTTTTGACGGTTGGGGTGGGGAATCGTCAACGCGGAAGCTCTTATTTCCCTGGTAGAATGCTCCTCTCATAGCTGCCACCCCGAATAAAAATTTATGTATAATATCACTAAAGGGCTGATTATCGTGGATAGTATACCACACAAGACAAAATAATATTAAATTGCCGGTCAGCTTTGAATAACTGAAAATTGGCGTCTTTATGATTAGACTGGCCAAGAAGGTGGTATAATTCATAAAAGTAGACTGGTAATATGCTATTGGGTTAAGTAACCAATGAAAAGACGGTTTATTTTTAAAAAAAGGTATTGGCTGTTTGGCTCAACCAAAGGATTTAGTCTGCTGGAAGCTCTGGTAGCCGTCGGGATACTTGGCTTCATAGGTGTTGCCATAGTGCAAGCACTGGACACCGGCTACCGGTCGGCGCGAACTCTTGATGAGAAGGTGACCGCCAGAGCCCTGATTTCTTCTCATATGGAAACCATCAAGCGGCTTCCCTATGCGACAAATTATCCGAATGCGGGTGAAAATATCACCATTCCAAAGCAATACAGTGTCATGGTCAGCACCGAGTGCACCGATGATGATACTACGTATCAGGCTTGTACCGGTAACGAGACCTTACAGCGGATAGCGGTATCCGTACTGAGAGAAGGAAGACCGGTTCTTAGAATATGCACCTTCAGGACACCAAGATATGAGTAGACAGAGAGGATTCACACTGCTTGAGATATTGTTAGCTCTGGTAATAGGCGGGGTCGCTCTGACTGCCGCGCTTGCGGTCTACTTTGAGCTGATGTGGGGCAATGGTCGGATAAGAAGCGTTGCCATGTCAGGTATGGATGCGAATAACGCCGCCCTGGCCATCCAGAAAGACCTGGTGATGACTCAGTCCACCAATTTAACCGATGGAGATCCCACCCCGCAGAGTTCGGTCACTTTTACCTGGATAGACTATACCGGGTTCGAATCCTCGAACTATTCATCACATTCCAGCAGCTACAGCCTGGCCGGCACCAACCTGTGGCGCACTTATGACGGCGCCTCGGAAATCGTGGGCAGAAAAATAACCTCCCTTGGTTTTACCCAGCAGGACAGGGTTATAAACGTGGTCATCACTTCGACCGAGGCCGGGCCCCCGGAGACCGACAGAACCGTTGAGTTCAGCGTATTAACACGTGCCGAGGAGGTTGCAGAATGAGGGGAAAGGAGACCGGGCAGGCACTACTCATGGTCCTGGTGCTTCTGGCTATAGCGCCTATTATGGTCGTCCAGTTACTGGGTCTTACCGGGACAACGCTCAAGAGCACCGATACCGTCAGCATGCAGACGACGCAGATATATGCGGCGGATGGCGCTACAGAGTATATAATGTGGAAACTCCTGCATAAGGACTGGGCACAAAGCTTTACCGAGGACGGGCAGGAGGGATACTTATCCATTCAAAACTGCGGCACCACGGTAAATGCCACGATAATAATGCGGGCCATTCCCGGCGAAGGAGGAATGACGCTGGCCACTGAAGACGTAATCCAGCCGACCAAAAGCGTCGAGCCCTCCGTGCACGAAGCCGGACTGACCACCTATGAGTACACCATTATACTCGAACAGCTAAGCGATAATAACACGCAGGGGCTGGACGTTATCTACGACATTCTGCCCAGGGACTTCGTTGATGACGATTACGTGACAGGCAGCAGCAAGGTGAGTATAGACGGCGGCCCGCCTGTAGCGGTGGACGACCCGGATATTTTCAAAGCACAGAACTGGATACTGCGGTGGCCGGCGTCCGGCAACTTCTCGTCCGACCCCGGCAATCCCAATTACTTTAACGGCATAAGGGACTTCAACGTCCGGCAGGTCAAGGAACTAACTTTTACCATGCAGGCTTCGCTCTCAGATGGCGACGTCCATTGCAACTGGGCGGTGCTGAAACCATGGAATACCGCCAGCGGGCCACAGGCGCCGATTTCCGTGGGAAGCCCCGATAATCCCGGGGTCTGTATGGATGACGTTAACGCCATCGAAGTCGTCATCGAGCCCGACCCGGAGGTTATCCCTCCCGGCGTGACGACCAACATCACCTACGATGTCCACATTACCAACCACTACGGGTCTACCGTGTCCATTGAAGAGATTGTCAACTATCTACCGCCCGAGTTTATATACACCGGCCCTACCAGCAACGTGACCGCGGCGGACCCGCAGGGGACGGAAAGCACGATACACGTAAACGGCGTAGACCGGTACCGGCTGGTGTGGGGGAACACCGAATTCGGCGGCGGGGATATAAGTCTTGGTTCAGATGAGACGATTACGCTGACCTTCGGGGCGCAGGCGACCAAGAATGTATCGGGCAGCTACTACAACGAGGTCTCCGTAATCCTGAAGGAGACCGGTGTCGGTTTCCAGCCCTTTGAAGCAGTTGGTCTCACCCCGGGCGAGTATTCCAGCACCTATAGCTGGAACCAGGGTGCCGTAACCGTGCCTACATTTGATACGCGAACGGAATCAGGACAGGTCGTGCTTGATTCCAACCTTTCAACGATTCTCGGCGGTATCTCCATAAACTCCTACCACTTCAGATAGGTTAATAACATATGGTCAACCGCCAATCATGATTCGACCCGATAATATTTGAGATTATTATGGTGAAAACCCGCCGGCAGATATTATACTGGTCATCCCTCGTCCTGATATCGGCGGTCATCATATTTATCTGGTTTGCCGTTGGCTTATATTTATCCGGATATCGCCTTATCAGCGTTCACGGTACCAGCACGGAGATAGACCTCTATGACGGCGATGCCCTGCTACCAAGGTATCGTTCACCTTCCGAGATACAGCGCGGCAACATAATCGCCATTGAATACCCGGACGAAGGCTGGAAGTTCCATCGGGTAGAGACAATAACATCGCTTGTGGAAGAGGACTTCCTCCTGAAAACCAAAAGCGGCTGCGACCGCTGCCCAGAGTGGTGGATAGTGGGTGCCAGCGATAAAGTCCTGGTTTCACAAGCACAGTTCAGTAATGCGGGTTACTTTCTGGATATTTTCGGCAGTTCAATAGGGATAGCCTTTATCGCTATGCCTGTGGCAATCCTTGCGATTGCCGCGTGGGTTCTTAGGTCAAAAAAGCGTCTTGAGTAATCAGCTATGTCCTGGCCGGCTCGTTGAGATATACCCCCGGTTATTTTGCTGACAGGGGCTGACCCGTGGCGGCGGGTCACGGCGGCTCCGTGCTGGCAAGGTCGCAGGTAGTGGCGGCGGTCAACCGGGCGATATCTGACGTCTTCAATTTTACCAGCTTGGACCTGGCGCCGCCGCCGCACCAGACGCAATCACAGCGCATGACCCTTCGGTCAATGTAGACCGGTATTCGCTTCTTGTGACCTACTGGAGGTATGCCGCCGGTGGGGTAACCGGTGGCGGCCTTGGCGGCAACATCAGAAGCCAGTCGCACTGACTTCGAACCGGAGCCGCGTTCCAGCTTGTGGCGGCTCACATCAGTGTCCGCCAGCACTACCGCCAGCAGGGGACTGGCATCCTGGTCGACGAAAACGATGGACTTGACGATTTCACCAAGAGATAAGCCGCTGGCCTCGGCGGCCTCGGCGGCGTGATGGGTGGTTTTCTTTTTCAAGAATTCGAATTCTATCCCGTTGCCGACCAGAAAGGCGGTCAGGTTCATCAGGCTGCCCATAGTTAGCAATTCTACACAGTGATGAGGACTTTGGCAATACGTTTCCGGCTGTGAAACTTGCCTGCGCTTGACAAAATAGGTGAGGCTCACTAAACTGCGCTTACCCGATTCTTTTATTAGCAGCTCACAGGAGGTAATTCGATGGCAAAGGCTGATTGCGTGGTGAAGGGAGGTTTGGTCGTCAGCGGGCAGAGGATAACCAGAGCGGACGTTCTGGTGGGCGATGGGATAATCCAGCAGGTGGGGGAAAATCTCGAAGCGCCGAAAACGGTTGATGCTTCCGGAAAGTATGTGTTTCCCGGCATCATTGATGCCCACAACCATCCGGTCTATGTCGACAAAATGGACACTTTTTCCCTGGCGGCGGCCTATGGTGGAGTTACCACCATAATTCCCTTCTTCGGCAATCTGGTGGCGTGGGGCACATCCGGGAAGACCTCGGAAGTCATAAAGAAAATGATTGAGGAAGGAGA
>CAYZOI010000003.1:0-49984 GCA_964480145.1 uncultured Dehalococcoidaceae bacterium
CAAGCTCTTCCAGCGATAGCCCCAGCTCTGACATGGTCAATTCCTGTCCCTTGTGGTATCCTTTCTTCATCGGTATATCCTCCCTTTCTGTTAGTTGGCTTTCTTATAGGGTAGGATATGCCGATTCCTTTTTCCACCACATTCGGGACACTGCCTTTTACTTAGACCAATGTTAGGTTCTAGTCTGGTAGTTGTCAATGATTCTAGGAAATCCAACCGTCACATGATGTAGGTGGGATGTTATATCGACAATGCATGAACAGGATATGGGGATAACATATAGTCGCCGAGACTAGTGAGGTGCTTCTTAAACATTAGCTTTCAAGAGTTGGACCCCCGGTAGGCCTTGATTCTTAAGCTCCTCATTTTGAAGCTAAATATTGAGCGTGAAACACTCCTTGTACAAGTGTTAAAGTAAAATCGCAAGTGTGAGTGCTTACCTTTAGCAACTGTTTAAAGCCAGAATTTTCTTGGCGTGTCTTTATTTGGTCCTAAAACGAACTTTTCACCACGATAAATGACAAGGTGGTACCAAATTGACAATATTAAATCAACGGAGTATATGTATTTATTAGAGGCAGCACCTCCGAAATTAGATGTATAATAGGGAAAAACATAACATCGGATAAGTTCCCAGATAGTAAAACAACCAAGAGAAAAAGGAGGTAATACATGGGAAATAACTGGGAGTTAGCGCATGCAGGGTTAGTCGTGAGGGATATGGACAAGACTGTTGAATACTACCGTTCCCTAGATATAGGTGCAGAAATCGGCCCCGAGCACATAGGAGACAATAAGTCACGAGTAGTGACGAGATATGGCAAGATTGCTGATACTGAAGAGAAGTTCAAAATTAGGAATATCCAGATAGGTCCGCTATCCCTTCTTTTAAACCAGCCACTTGAAGGAAAAACCCATCAGCAAGAATTCCTTGACAAGAATGGTGGTGATGGCATCAACCATATTGCCTTCTATGTGGATGACCTAAAAAGTGAAAGAGCCAAGATGGTTGCGAAAGGTATTCAAATTATGTTCGAAGTTGAGGGTAATTGCTACTTTGACACCCGCGAATTTGGAAATGTCGTAATACAACTATTACAGCGGAAATGAAATAGTATTGCCCAAAAGATAACAGAATAACTTTCCTCCCAAGCAAGGAGCCGCAGGTTCGAGACCTGCACAGCCTGCTGCCTAATTCCTCAGTTCTTGCTAACATTTTTGCTAACGAACTTTTCACCATCACAAATGACAAAGTGGTACATAAATAGTATCGCCCGAAGCTAATCAGGGTATCATGCTGTATTCTGTTGATTCACTTAGCTTATGGACTTGCCAGTATAAGCCGGTGTAATTGCCTACGGTACTATTCTTTATAGCCACATATTAAGTGTGATATTATCACGATATGCAGCCGAATCATCCATTTAAGTTCAGCATATATGTATCTTTAAGGAAGGAGAATACTATCCATTCCATTTTTATTGGGTAATATCAACCATCAATTCCCTGCCCTCCAGCCACTCAAGAATCGCAACTTCCGACTGCTTTTACTGGGTGAGATTATATTCTTGCTGGGAAATAAAGTTCATTTTATTGTTTTGGCTTGGCTCGCTCTCCAATTAACGGGTTCCTCGCTCACGCTGGGTTTTGTGTTAATGACAGCAGCTATTCCTAAGGCTTTGTTTATGCTTTTTGGCGGTGCTCTAAGTGATCGTTTTTCATTGCGGAAATTAATGCTAATCTCAAATTTAGCACGTGCAGCTATTGCCACTGGTATTGCCATTCTTGTATTCAACGAAGCAATAGAACTTTGGCACTTATATCTTTTTGTGTTACTAATCGGTGTGGCGGACGCTCTATTTCTCCCCGCGCTTATGACTACGATACCAAGCCTCTTAAAAAAGAATGAATTAGAGGCGGGGAATGCTCTTGCACGTGGAGCAATGCCAATAGGTACCTTGATTGGATCAGCTCCGGCAGGTCTTCTAATATCATCTGTAGGCATTGCAGCCACATTTGGAATTGATGCCCTTTTCTTTCTACTTGCGGTCACAGTGTTATGGTTAATGGCTGAGGCTATGTCTTATGTATCAACAAGCGATGATGTGGTATCCAGAGCAGCGCATCGTTCCAGGAGCTTTGGTGTCTTGGGGGATATTAAGGACGGGCTAGGTTATGCTTGGCGCAGACCAGCGATTCGAGCACTTTTTATAACTGTCTCTGTAATCCACTTATCTTTTGTCGGTCCCTTTATCGTTGGTCTGGCAACACTGATAGATAGTTCCTTTGCCGGGGGAGCTACTGACTTAGGAATAGTACGGTCTTGCTTTGGTGGTGGTGCGTTGTTGGGAGCAATCATTGCTGGCTCGGTTGTTTTCAAACATCGTGGTCTATTGCTTATTATCATAACGGCAACACTTGGAGTAAATCTAATGCTTATAAGCTTGGCGCAGGACGTAATATTTGCTTCATTATTTGCCGGGCTGATAGGTATTGGGGATGGTCTTATTAATGTTATAAGTTTTACTTGGCTTCAAAAAACAATACCATCGTATATGTTGGGACGCATGATGGGGCTTATCAACTCATCTGCTTTAATTTTAGCACCGATATCCTATGTTTTAACTGGTGCTATAGCTGAGATAAATCCATCTCTTGTATTTATTGTTGCTGGAATTCCTGTCTTGGTAATCACTATTTACCTAGTTACTATTAAAGATTTTCGTCAACTAACCTAAATAAAGTGGCAGCGGGTGGATTTGAACCACCGACCAAGGGCTTATTTGGACTGCTGCCGAGATATATGAGCACTTCTGGTGTGAACCCCGTTAAACTGGAGTAAATCAGGCCACTAACAAAATACTTTTTAATGTTCTACGAGCATACTGTACCGGGCTCAGGTAGTCAAGACTCTGATGCAAACGATCGGTTCGATACCAGGCACGGTAGGTTTCCCACCCTGTCCGTGCCTCATGAAAACTCCGGTACTCATGGCGATAGATCTCCTCCGTCTTGTAGCTGCTGTTGAATGATTCGATGTATGGTTTGTAGCCTTACCAAAAGGACTTCTTTTTGTGCTATCTGAGAAAAATAAGAAGGTAACTAAAATGGAGACTTCTTTTCAAAACAAACTAATCGAGATTCTGAAAACTGATCCTCGATTCATAGACCAGGACGGTGAGCTAGTAAAGGCTGCAATTATTGACCGAGCCTGGAAGATTGACCGAGACTTGGTCAAGTTGCTTCTTTCTGACGATAGCATCAAGGTAAAATTTTTCGATGAAATTGAAGGACATTGGGTTTTTAACATCAATACTTTTATCGATTATATATCTGATAAGGATTTCCTTGATAATTCCTACACCCGATTCCGTAATAAGATAGGCTTGAATATAGATGGTAAGTATCTAAAAGAGCGTGGTGAGGTCTGTTTGGTCTGGCCTTACAAAGATTGCATATTGGAAGGTGGACAGACTAAAGAAGAAGAAAAACGAAAAGAAATCTTCTTTAACGAAATTCTAGCTCAGGATGAAATAGACCGGCTATTGGATCCAAAAGTCTTGACCAATTGGAAACGGTACACCATCGATGGCGAGCAAGGAGTGTCTGAAATCAGGCGAGATGAAGGCGGTTTAATTAAAGAAAACCTGCTAATCAAAGGTAATAATCTACTTACCCTTCATTGCCTTAAACATCAGTTCATGGGTAAAGTCAAACTTATATATATTGACCCACCTTATAACACAGGTAATGATTCTTTTCGTTACAACGACAGTTTTAATCATTCCAGCTGGCTAACATTCATGAAAAATCGCCTAGAAATTGCCAGAAAACTTCTCGCACCGGATGGAACTATTGCAGTGTCAATAGACCATAACGAAATCGCTTACATCTCAGTTCTGCTAGACGAGACATTTGGAATTAATAATCAAAAAAACATAATAACAGTTAAGAGAGGTTCTGTCACCGGAGCAAAAGTTATCAATCCTGGCGTTGTTAACGTTTCGGAATACGTTGTGCTCTATTCAAATAATTTCGATAACTGGAAACCTAACCGAGTATTTAGAACGAGGGAAAGAGATAACCGCTATAACAAATATATAGCGAACATAGAGGAAAACCCTGGACATTGGAAATTTTTGAATTTGTTAGATGCTTTTGCTGAATATAAAGGCATCAATAAAAGTAAGTTAAAGAACTCTTTGGGAGAAGATTATGAATTAGAATTGGAACGTTTCATAATCAATAACAAAGATAGGGTTATACGTTTCGCCGCTCTTGATGATAGGAGTATCAGTGCTGATGCTTTAGAATTGAAACGTAAGTCCAAGGAAGATGAATCAAAGGTATTTGTACTTAAAAGAGAAAAAATCGTGACTATCATATCTATCAAGGCGAATTAATACTTTTTGCCAGGGACAGGCTAGTAGATATTAATGGCGAGCAAATTTTTGGAGAACTTATTTCTGACATATGGGATGATGTATTACCAAATGACTTACACAATGAAGGTAATGTTCAGTTTAGAAAGGGTAAGAAACCTGAAAAATTAATCTCTCGGATAATTGACTTATGCACTGATAAAGGTGACCTCGTTTTGGATTTCTTTGCAGGCAGCGGTACAACAGGTGCTGTTTCTTTGAAGATGAAAAGGCAATTTATAGTCTGTGAGCGGCTGGGAATCGTTGCATTTTAGTGAATTTAATGTTAGATTTGTGAATCAATTTAAAGGGCTGACTAGGTGATAGTGTTTCACTATATGAAAGTTATACGAGGGATATTTTCAAAAATAAGAAAAAACCTTTCCCGAACCGGTGAGGTTTTTCTGCCGTAATGAGAATCGTCCCGACTTCGGTCAGTAGCCCCAGGAATAATTGAATTAGAGGGGATTATGCCAGGCATTGATATCGGGGTAGACTTTTGCGGAATTCACCTATCAACTCCGTTTCTTATTGCCTCTGCGCCGTCTACCACAAGAATAGGCGAGATATACAAGCATGCCGAAAAGATAGCTGAGAACGGCTGGTCAGGTGTCGTAACAAAGACCGTCATCCATAAGGAAAAGTATGACCCGGAATTAAAGCCGCACCTGTGGACTACACCTCAGTTCAGGATAGTGGCCATGCAGAACGCCGGACCACAACTGGATATTTATAGTAAATCTTTGCTAAAAGATCTGAAGAGGGATACTGAAGCAGCCCACGCCGCAGGCATCAAGGTTATCGTTAGCATAATCGGCAGCACTTATGGCCAGTGGGGAGAGATGGCCAACGAGTGTGAGCAGGCCGGCGCCGACGGGATAGAGCTGAATCTAAGCTGCCCATCCTACAGACCTACGATGCAGTCCTCTATGGGAGGGGCGCGGGTGGGTGGAGACCCGGAAGAAGCGGGCAGGGCGGTCGAAGCAACGGTTTCCGGCACGAATCTTCCAGTCATAGCCAAGTTGACGGCTCATGCTTCGGATATCTCCGCTGTAGCCACGGCATGCCAGGAGGCCGGTTGCGGCGCTATATCGGCCATCAACACAATGCGCGGGCTTATTGGCATTGATATTCAAACAGAAATGCCCCTGTCCAGTGATATAGAGGGGCGCTGTCATTACTCGGGACTATCTGGCCCGCTAATCAAGCCTATTGCCCTGGGTATCTGCGCCAACCTGGCCCTATCGGTTGATGTTCCGATTAGCGCTATCGGTGGAATAGTTGACTGGAGAGATACCGTCGAGTTCCTGCTGGCAGGTGCTTCCAATGTTCAGGTGGGCACCGGGATGATGTGGTACGGGTTTGGTCTGGGCACAAGGTTGCGCAGGGGACTGGAAAGCTATATGAAACAGAAGGGATACAGCTCAATACAAGACTTTAGGGGCCATGCCCTGAAGTATCTCGTGACTACCGAAAAACAGGACTCCAGGGGCCATACGGTAAGATATATCTCCACCGCGGCAATACCGGAGGTATATCCAGCGGATTGTCACATGGAGCTTTCTCGGGAGAAGTGCAATATGTGTCGGATGTGCCTTATTGCCTGCCGGGATGCTTCGATGGGTGCTATTGAGGAGGTAAACGGAAACCTGCGTATCAATCGCTCTAAATGTACCATTTGTGGACTATGTATGGTGGTATGCAAACCTGGAGCCATTATTTTACAAAGAAAAGTTTAAGTATCAGAGATTAACTTGGCCCAATGTTCTTCAGGCATTTGAAGTGGCGGTAACCGAAGCCACGTTATTATAGCGAGTATTAAGGGGGGGGAGAGATGACAGAAGCAGTCAGGGGCCGATACGTATTAACCGGTGATATCCAGGGGAAGGTGATAGAGGATGGAGCTGTGGTATTTGATGGCGGAACCATCCTTGACCTGGGGCCGTTCAGCGAGATGCAGGCTATTTACAATCCGGTGAAGGTTTACGGTTCCCCCAACCATGTGGTTCTGCCCGGCCTGGTGAACTCGCATAGCCATGGACTCGGGGTAAACCTGCTCCGAGTAGGTCCCGGGGATGAACCCTTAGAGCGCTGGTTTATCAACACCTGGTATCACCCGGATGGTAAAAGAGTGCCTATCTTTTATGAGAATACCCTTATCAATGGGCTGCAGATGCTCAAATCAGGGGTGACCACGGTGGTACACCATCATTATTTCAGCGAGGCCAATAGCGAAAACCATCTGGAGGTGATGAACCTCTGCTTGCAGGCTTACAAGGACCTGGGAATGCGGGTGGCCTTTGCGCCTTTTATCAGAGACCGGCATCAATTTGCCTATCTGGATGACAGTGCCTTTATCTCAAGCCTTCCCGCCCATGCCGTTGACTCCTTAAGAGGGATAGGGAAAATCCCTGTTCGATATCCCACCGCGGCGCAGTATTTTCAGGCCTTTGACAAACTGAGGAGCCAGCATGAAGGTGACCAGACACGTTTCCTTTTTGGTCCAGCAGGCCCGCAATGGTGTACCCCGCAGCTCCTCAAAGAGATAAAGGAGCGCTCCGAACTGGAAGGTATCGGTATCCATACCCATGTTCTGGAGAGTCCGATGCAGAGGAAGTATGGTGAGCGAGAGTATCCCGGCGGGCTTATCGGCTATCTGGAGGAATTGGGCTTGTTGAACTCAAGGTTAACCCTGGTACACGGAGTTCAACTGACAAAGCAGGACATAAAAAAACTGGCACATGCTGGTTGCAAGGTAGCCCACAACCCCAGCAGCAATCTGAGATTGTTTAACGGTGTGGCTCCCGTCAGAGAGATGCTTGAGGCAGGACTCGATGTAGGGCTGGGAATGGACAGCACCTCCCTGGATGATGATGAAGATATGTTCCGGGAAATGAGGTTATGTTCGATATTGCAGCGCCCGCGGAAGATCGACGCCAGTCCAATCCCTAGTTCGCTTATACTGCATATGAACATAGCTAACGGAGCCAAAATAACCCAGTTTGAAGATGTCATCGGTCCTTTGGAGCGAGGAAAGAAGGCTGACTTAATACTGTTAGACTTCTTGAAAATAGAGGAGCCATTCATTGGCCCGGAGGCTGATGTGCTCTCTATCATCCTTCATCTAGCCACCAAAAGGCATGTTGATACTGTTTTTATCGACGGGTGTCCCGTTGTGGAGCAGGGCAAATCAAACCGGATCGACGAAGCGAAATTGCTGCAGGATATCAGGCAAAAGTATCAATTTAAGGGTGATGACCCTGAATCTAAAAAGCTGCGCCGGGCTATGACTGATGAGTTGATACGCCTTTACTCGGCGTGGTAAGTAGTACTACGTTTGCCGCTGAGTAAGGTCCCACAAATTCAAAGACGGAGGAATAAAGAGTATGAGTAAACGAAAGGAAGCAAGCTACGAAAGGTTTATTACCGGCCCGATCCCTCGCTTTGATGATAGAAACGGCGGATTTTCTAAGCTCCAGAGAGGCGAAATAATTGACTTGGACAACATTGTGACGATGCAAAAAGGTGCAGCGACAGTAATCGAGCGCGCGCTTTCAAGAGACCCCACTAGGAAGGACAAGAAAGGGTATGAGCAAGAGGACTACGCATTGAAACAGGCGGGCAGAACGGTCGATGTTCATGTCAGGAAGAACTTGTTCTCCAGAGATTCAGAAGTTGATGAAAACAAGGTTGATGATTCGGAAAAGGCGACCATAACTCGCAAAATCAAAAGAGTGGCCGGATGGTTTGGAGCAGACTTAGTAGGTATCTGTGAGGTTAATCCGGCCTGGGTTTATACACACTGGGGGGATAATAACGCCATCAGGAGTGGTATAGCCAACTCAGGAGACCCGATAGAGTTGCCGTCATGGGTTAAATCCGCGATTGTCATGGTTATTGCCATGGACTACCAGCGGTTAAGGAGGAGCCCGGCAGCAGAAGGCGGTACGGATTTAGCCTATTCCAAGATGGCATTTACGGCAGCGTCCGTGGCAACATATATCCGCAGTCTGGGTTATCATGCTATCCCATGTGGTAATGACCTAGCGCTTAGTATTCCTCTAGCGGTAGATGCTGGGCTTGGAGAGCTAGGCAGAAACGGCATGCTTATAACTAAGCAATTTGGGCCACGGGTGAGAATTTGTAAAGTTTTCACCGAGCTCTCGCTGGAACCTGATTCGCCGATAGATATAGGCGTGCAGCATTTCTGCGAGAGATGTGAGATCTGTGCTAAGTCATGTCCAGGCCAAGCCATCAAGCACGGCGATAGAACTGACAAAGCCTGGGACGATTCAAACAGCATGAACTTGCTCAAATGGCCCGTGAAATCAATGAATTGTCTGACCTACTGGATCAAAAACAGAGCAGATTGCGCCGTTTGCCTGCGCACCTGTCCATTTAACAAACCAAAGGGGCCGCTTCATTCCGTGGTAAGAGAAACCATAGAAACAACATATTGGTTCGACCGATTATTTATCAAGATGGACAAAGTATTCAAATACGGTGAGCAAGTCCTTACCGAACTAGAAGACTGAGGCTTCAAGGAAGCTGAGGTTTCCCGGTTGAGAAGGACTAGAGGTCTTAAAGAAGTAACAGAAGCTTGAATTGTTACCTCATTGCACAATTCAGACGTCCGCGCAAATAATTGTGGGGAGCAGTAATTAAGAGGCCAGTTCTTTTATCGTCCGCTCTATCCTCTCCAAAGCCTTGCTAATATTTTCCAAAGATGTTGCATAGGAAAATCTTAAAAAACCGCCACCATACTGGCCAAAATGGGCGCCCGGCAGACAGGCCACGCCAGCCTTATTGAGAAGAATATCAGCCAGTTGTTCGCAGCCAATCCCCACTTCTTTAACGTTTGGGAAAACATAGAACGCTCCCTTAGGTAGGACGCAGCTTATACCGGCTATCTTGTTGAGTCCGTTAACAATAAGGTCTCTCCGCTTCCTGAACTCGTTAACCATTTGCGGTACGCTGTCCTGTGGCCCGGTGAGCGCTTCAATGCCAGCATGTTGGGTAAAAGGCGCGGTGCAGGAGACGCTGTTGACAATCAGGCGCACCACTGGCTCTACAAGTTTCGGTGGTAGGGCAGCATAACCCAGACGCCAGCCAGTCATAGCGTAGGTTTTGGAAACACCGCTTAGGAGAATGGTTCGATCAAGCATACCCGGCAAGCTGGCGATGCTAAAGGACTCATGTTCGTATACAATATGCTCATAGACTTCATCTGATAGCACCGTTATTTCGCGGTCCTTGACCATTTCTGCGATGGCGAGAACATCATCTTTCTCGAGAACGCCGCCAGTAGGATTATGCGGTGAGTTGAGAACGATGAGCTTGGTGCGCGGCGTAATCTTCTTCTCGAGCTCATCAACATCGAAGCGGAAGTCCAGTTCCTCCCTGAGCTGAACTGGAACTGATTTAGCCCCTGTGAAGTTGATAGCAGATTCGTATATGGGGTAACTCGGGTCAAGACAGATGGCTTCATCGCCTTCCTCAAGCAGTGCCAGTATTGAGAAAAATACTATTGGCTTTGCACCTGGTGTCACAACAATGCGTGCCGGATCTATATCAACATTTCTCGTTTTCCCCAACTCTTCAGCAATAACGTTTCGTAGAGGGACAATTCCCTGAGAATTGCAATAGTGCGTCTGACCGTTGTCGAGTGCTTTCTTTGCTGCATTTCGAATATTTTCCGGGGTATCGAAATCGGGTTCCCCTATTTCAAGATGAACAATGTCCATCCCTTTGGCCTCAAGAGCTTGAGCTTTGGCCAGTACGCCGAATGCGGTCTCCGTTCCTAACCCGAACATTCTTTGAGCTATTTCCATATATTTCTACCTCCAAAGATGTGAAAATTTCCCACTACAGCGAGCGATGTTCACCAGGTGGCTTAATTTTCAACTCTTTCGCCAAATTAATCAGCTCTTTCCACGTTGTGTCCTCTATCGGTATGCCGTCTCGCATCCTCTTCTCAGCCTCTCGTTCCTCAATCTCCCCGGGTATGAGTATCTCTGTAAATCCATCCATCGGAGGGCATGACTTCACATTACCAATTAAATGCAATACATCTTCCTTATATTCCTCGTAATCCCTGAACCTGCTAATATCAATAACCGTAATAAAAAAACCACCCTGTGTTGATGGATGGGCTTCTATGTATTTGCTCTGTAGAGCGCCAAGCAACGCGCTCGATAGCACTTCAATTGCCATTACCAGTCCATAACCTTTATACCCGCCAAAGGGGAGAAGAAATCCCTCTAATGCCTCCTTGGGGTCGGTAGTCGGTTTACCCTGCTTATCCAAAGCCACCCCTTCGGGTATTTCCTTACCCCTGCGAGCTGCCACCCTAATTTTGAAAGCGGCCATGACACTCGTGGCCATGTCCAGAATTATCGAACTCCCCTCATCCATAGGAAAACCTACACACAGGGGGTTTGTGCCGAACATTTTCTCCCGGCCTCCCCATGGAATCATAATAGCCGGTGCGTTTACACAGGCAAACCCGATAAAGCCATGCCCAATAACTTTCTTCATGTAATAAGCCAGCATCCCCACATGTCCAAGATTCCTGACACCGACTACGCCAACGCCGGTGGATTTCGCTTTATCAATCGCTAAGTCGGTGGCTTTCGTGGCTGCAGGAATGCCAAGGCCGTTTCCCCCGTCCAGCAGGGTTATGCTGGAAGACTCCTCAACTACGCGAATATCAGATCCGGGCTGCACGAAACCCTTACGAATACCCTCTACATAGTATGGAATCCGTATAATTCCATGAGAGTCAACACCCCTCAAGTTCGCTAAAACAAGGTTATCGGCAATGTTCTCAGCATCTTCTTTTGGAACACCGCATTTCTCAAAACATTCAGTGCAGAAATCCTGTGCTTGCTCAGCTGAAACCTTAACATTCTCCATAATTGTAGTTTACCTCCCAGAATTAACCCGGCTTACCCATTGAGACCATTCCACCCAGGTAAAATAAAAGTTAACATACTTACCTCATCTTCTTCAATGTTCCCTCCACCCAGTAGAACTTTGTAGCGAAACTGGAAGAGGCGAATAAGAGCAGAAACAGTGGCTTATTTGATGCTTTGTTACCCATAATATTTAAAACTCTCCTTACCGCCTCATAACTTACATCGTGTTCCTTGGCCAATGCCCTGAGGCCCTTTTTACCGCGCTCCTGAACTATCGAAGCCCGTTGTGATGTTGATAGATTACTAGTAGAAACAGAAATGTCTCTGATCTGAGGGCACAACACTTCTAACAAATAGGCAATTTGCACTTTATAAGCCAGTGCCCCTCGGGGTCGCGTCCAAGATCTTTGGCGTGACACTGTGTTTGTTCCGAAGCAACAACCTCAGGAAGTAGCACGATTTCAACGCTTAAAATTTTCGTGAATATTACTGTACTGATGAACCATATCGAGATATAATATAGGCGACCACAATTCAACGAGGGGATTATATTGCTGCCGAACCGCAGACTTTTAAACAGCAGAGCAGGAAATCTTGACTTCCCAAGGAGGAAGTCAGGGGTTCGAGTCTCCTCAGCTCCACCAAGAAAATCCGTGTTGGAGGTAAAACGTGAAGGTTATTGGCTTTAGCTCCGGCGGTATCGGGCACGAGGGCAATACTGACCGCATGGTCAAGGCAATTATGGCCGGAAGCGGGCACGAATACGAATTCGCCAAGCTTTCCGAGTTAAACTATTCGGGCTGCAAGGGATGCGTGCAGCTCTGTGCCAAGCGCCAGGTATGCCTTCTTAAAGACGACCTCCTGCCCTATTACCAGAAAATCAAGGAGGCTGATGCCATTGTCGTTGGCAGTCCGGTTTATTTCCGGAACATAAACGCCGATTGCTACAGCTTCCTGGAACGTTTTTTCGGATACCGTCACGTCAAGAGCGCCGTCCAGAACAAACCTTTCGCCCTGGTTGTCTGCGGACAGGACAAGATAGAAGCCGGCGTGGACTATCTTCAATGGTTCCTGCAGCGTTTCGGGGTAAAGATACTAGACACCGTGCGCTATGTTTCAAAATCGCCTCCCTGTCTCAGCTGCGGACGGCATCAGGAGTGCCGCATCGGAGGGCTGTACCAGGTCAGAGGTGAAGCTGCTCACTCCCTGATTATTGAGCCGGAGCTCTTCCAGAGATGGGAGGACAACCCGGTCACTATAGAAGCAGTGGAAGCTGCCGCTGGAAAGCTAAGAGCCCTCGGTGACAACGTTTGATTGCAAAGAAGCAAAACGCTTACAATATTTGACCTGCCCCACTCGCCCTGCCCCCAAAACTGGTCCGGGTTTGATGCGGTACAATGAGAATCGGGTAGCCTACAGAACGGTAGGGGAGGTGCCATAATGTCAAGTCTGGCTCAAGAAGCGCCCGGCGCTCGCGAATTGCTGATGGGCAATGAAGCAATTGCCAGAGGTGCCCTGGAGGCGGGAGTCCAGTTCGTTACCGGCTATCCGGGAACTCCGTCTTCGGAGATAGTGGGAAGTTTAGCTAGGATTGCCAATGAAACCGGGATATACGTGGAGTGGTCAACCAACGAGAAGGTCGCCACAGAGGCCGCCGCAGCGGCTTCTTTCGCCGGATTACGGGCGTTGTCCGTCATGAAAACGGCTGGCATAAACGTCGCTCTGGACTTTCTGTCCCACCTGAATTACTCGGGTCTCGGTAAAAACGGGGGCGGGCTGGTGGCTGTGGTCTGCGATGACCCCGAGGGGCATTCCAGCGGTGACGAGGCCGACTCGCGCTGGCTAGCCAGCGCTGAAGGCATTCCCCTGCTGGAACCAGACAGCCCGGAAGAAGCCAGGGAGATGACAAAATGGGCCTTCGACCTTTCCGAGGAGTTCAACGGGTTCTTCCTGGTAAGAAGCACCACCCGTATTTCGCTTTCCAGCGGTCCGGTTACGCTGGGCAAGATAACCGTTACGGGAAGGAAGGCCAGCTTTGATACTTCGCAGTGTATTTCCCCCTATCTGGCCAGGCTTCACCATAGCGATGTCCTCGAGAGACTTGCCAGAGTAGAGAAAACCTTTGAGAAATCCTCCTTCAACTGGTACCGGGGCCCGCAAAAACCGGAGCTGATTATTGTCTGCAGCGGCGTCAGCACCCGCTACTCTCTGGAAGCAATAGAATCGCTCGGCCTGGGTAAATCGGTCGGCGTATTGAAACTGGGAACACTCTGGCCGTTTCCCGGAAAATTCGTGGAAAAGCACCTCTCGAAAGCGAACCGGGTTCTGGTAGTAGAGGAAATCGACCCCTTTCTCGAAACCTTCGTGAAAAAGACGGCCTTTGAGTCGACCGAGCTGACCGGTGACCTGAAAGTCTACGGCAAAGAAACCGGCCACCTGCCTAAGATAGGCGAGTTAAGACCAGACCTGATATCAAAGGCGCTGGCCGCACTTTTTGAGACCGAATATGTCGATAGGGACGCGGGGTATAAGCAAAAAGCCGACGATGTCGCGGCAAAGCTGCTGATTGACCGCGGCGTAACCTGGTGCGCGGGGTGTCCACACCGGGCAAGTTTCTGGTCTATCAGAAAGGCCCTGCAGAAAGACGGCCGGGATGGCTTCCTGACCGGTGACATCGGCTGCTATACGCTGGACGTCTTTCCCGCCGGTGATAAACTGACCAAGGCGCTGCATGCCATGGGCTCCGGGGCTGGACTCGCCACCGGCTTCGGCCATCTCAGCCAGTTTGGCTCGGAACAGCCGGTTATGGCCGTGTGTGGTGATTCGACCTTTTTCCATGCTTCCATACCCGCCCTTCTCAGCGCCATACACAACAAAGCAAATATGGTGATGATAGTGCTGGACAACAGAGCGACGGCAATGACCGGCTTCCAGTCCCACCCCGGGACAACGTTCGATGCGATGGGAAATACGGCTCCCGCCATAGATGTGGCGAACCTCTGCCAGAGCCTGGGGTGCCAGGTGGTGATAACCGACCCCTTCGATATAGAAGATACCACCGAAAAAATACAGCAACTCTTAAAGGAAGACGGGGTCAAGGTCCTGATAATGCGTCGCACGTGCGAGCTGGTGCGAATGAGAGAGGAGAAAAAGCCACCCTTTACCGTGTGGGTTGACGCCGAGAAGTGCCGCGGAGAGGATTGCGGTTTTTGCACCAAGTCATTCAAGTGCCCGGCCCTGCCCTGGGACATTGAGACGGAGAAAGCGATAATCAACAAGGCGGTCTGTTCGGGTTGCGGTGTATGTGTTGGCATCTGCCCGTTTGGGGCAATCGTGAAACAGGAGGCATCATAAATGAAATATCACGATGACCCTTTGAATGTGGTAATCAGCGGGGTTGGCGGCCAAGGGAATATCCTGCTCTCCCGCCTTATCGGCCAGTGCCTGTTAAGAAAAGGCTACCATGTCGCCATAGGTGAGACGCTGGGTGTGGCCCAAAGGGGCGGGGGGGTAATGAGCAATGTACGGATATCAGAAAAAATGCAATTCGGCCCGCTTATCCCGGAAGGTCAAGCCCATGTCATTCTCAGCCTCGAACCCCTGGAGACCCTGAGGATGCTGGTCAGGTATGGAAACCCGAAGGTAACCACCATAACCAATTTCAACCCTCTTTTCCCGGTATCAGTGCTCTCCCGAAAGGACCGGTACCCGGAAGATGAAGCCCTCAAGGAAGCCATCGGGCAACTCTCGGCATCAGCCTGGTTCCTGGATGCCACCGGCATCGGCCTGAAGCTGGGAGCCCCTATCGTGGCCAATGTCATAATCCTCGGGGGATTAATCGGGCTCAATCTACTCCCCCTCACCAGAGAAGATATTGCGGCAGAGCTGAAGGCCAGCTTCACCCCGGACAGAGTTAAACTGAACCTGAAGGCACTCGGTCTGGGGATGGAGTCCGTAGCGTCGAAGGCGAAGGCCAGTAATTAGTTGACCAAAGACCATATGGATATATTTAAGGACGAGTTGCGTCTCTTGAGCACCGGCATACCGGTTACTTCCCTGAGTCCTTATGCGTCACCTCAGGAAGAATACCGGGCAGCCTTTGAGGATAGGGAACAGCCTTTCCTGGAATACTATTCCTTTGCCGGCAAGCAGATAAAAAAAAGGGCCTTGACCAGAGGCGCGTTCTGGGACCTGGCCTGTTCTGGAGCCGCCTATCTCGCCGATAACGGCGTCGCAAAAGGCGACCGCATATTGCACTGTTTTTCCTATAACAACTTATACGATGCCATATTCAGACTGGCGTCGGTCTTTTTGGGATGTGTTCCGGTGACCGTAAACTGGCAGGCAGATGACGATGAACGCATCGTTACCAAGGCCGGGATGACGGGTGCCAAATTCATAATCTTCGACGAAGAATTTGCTCCCCGGATAGAAGAGATAAAGTCCAGAGCCTGTATCAAATCCGTCCTTGAAGCCGACAAACTGGAATCATATAAAAGTGCCGGCAGCTGGAGGCACGCCGAGCTGCGTCAGGATGACGAAAAAATGGTCATCTTTACTTCCGGCACCACCGGCGAACCCAAGGGTGCCAGCCTATCATACGGGAACTACCTGGCCAACAGGCTCACCTTTGAGCACTATTTTGACGTATCTGAAACTACGCAGCTGGACATCTTCCTGGCTAATCCTCTACACCATACCAACTCGACCGCCTTCCTGGACTGGAGTATGCGGCGCAGTGGCACCAGAATATACCTCCTGCCACGCTACGCCACCCTTTACTGGAAGATACTGGTAGATGCGGCGCAGCGCAAACGCGACCTCCTCATTGCGCCCATGGTTTCCCGGCACGTTGATTTCCTGGAAGAGCTCCGTAATCGCTCGGAACTGCCGGTGGCACTGGATGAGATAAAAGACGCGCTCAGCAAAACGGATATGATGATAGGCTCGGCGCCTGTCGGGCCAACCACCATCCAGCGTATGCTTGAATTCAGCAATCATCTGCCCATTGTCCGCTTCGGCTCCACCGAAACCTGCCTTCAGGTGATGGCAACGCCGAGGACACTATCCCAGAAGGCACTGAGAAAAGCGTTCGAAGCCGGATGGTCGCACTCTTATCACGATGAAAGCATAGTCGGCTACTACATCGGCCGGGACCATTCCCCCTTCACACGGGTCAAAGCCGTCAAATCAATCGACCCCGGGCACAAAGATTATTTTCGTACCTGCGATATCGGCGAACCCGGTTACCTGGTCACACAGGGGGCAAATATCATGAGCCACTACGTGGGTGATGCCGAAGGCACCGAATCTGCCTTCCAGGAAGGGTGGTACACCGGCCTGCGGGATGTCGTCTTTACCTTAAAAAATAAGGCGGATGGAGAGCTAGACTATTACTGGATGACCAGGGATTCGGCGCTTCTGATTCGCGGCGGGGCTAATTATTCGTATGACCAGATTGCCGACGAGCTTTCAAGGGGGCTGGTTGAAGATTTCAACCTGAAAAAGGAGCAATTCAGGTTAGCGGTAATCGGGCTGCGCGTTGAAAGCGAACATGAAGACAGCTGCTGTGTCACCATTCAGCTCGGCCCGGAGGCGGCGGATAATCGTCCGCAACTGGAGGCTGATTTTATTGACCAGGCCCGCAAAAGAGTCCCCAAGGGTTTCCGGCCCGATTATGTCCGCTTTGCTGATATTCCGACGAATTTTAAGGGCCTCGTGCTTATCCCCGAATTGAGGCTGGAATATAAGAAAGCGCTGGAAGAAAAGGGGCTGGCAATATACACCTAGAGGAGAGGAACCTATTCAAGCGCCAGGTTTTTCTATCGGACAAATCCTAGCCCTTCTAATCGGCGAGTACGGCGAGCGCGACTGGCAGCCACATGATAGCCCGCTGAACGTGCTGGTCCAGACCATCCTTTCTCAGAATACCTCGGACACGAACTCCGGGAGGGCTTTCCGCTCTCTTCAGGCTTCTTTTCCTCGCTGGGAAGATGTAGTGTCGGCTGACGTGAACGAGATTGCCGACGCCATAAGAAGCGGCGGGCTGGGGGAAATCAAGGCGGGCCGCATAAAGCAGGCGCTCGGGGAAATCCGGCAGCAGCGAGGTCGACTGGAGCTAGACTTCTTAAACGAACTCCCCCTGGACGAGGCCAGGGACTGGCTGAAGCAGCTGCCGGGAGTGGGCACCAAGACGGCCAGCTGCGTCTTTCTGTTTTCTCTGCGCCGGCCAGCCCTGCCGGTAGACACCCACGTATACCGCGTGGCCAAGAGGCTCGGAATTATCGATGACAGGACCACGGTGGAGAAAGCCCACCGGCGGCTGGAAAGCCTGGTGCCACCAGAGAAGGTCTACCCGTTTCATGTACTGTTTATCGAGCACGGGAGAAAGGTTTGCAGGGCGCCGCGCCCCCACTGTGATGGCTGTGTATTGAGCAGCCTCTGTCTGTATTTCCGGCAAAGGCAGTCCTGAAAGCGAATTTCCTTGACAAGGAAAGGGCAATATAATAAGCTTTTCATCGGGTTTCAAACGAGACCGGTTCTGAACCCCAACTACGATGGAGGTACATACATGGAGAAAATAGCGCAGGCGATGGAAAAGGCGGGGTTTCCCAGTGGCGACCTTTTTGCCCTGCCAAGCTCGCCCAAAACCTTCCCTGACGGCGCGCATTATCGTGTGGAGATTTCCGGGATGGAGACCCCCAAAGTCCTGGCGGCAACATGCGACGAGGCCAAGAAGCAAGGGGTTCCCTTCCACCGCTCTATTTCCGTGGTACGGGGAGCGTCCATGCTCACCCGCGAACAATTAGCCGAATTTGCCAAAATCGCCCTTGACAACCAGGTGGAGGTTATTATGACGCCCGGACCGAGGCCTACCTGGTACACCGGCCGGCAGGTTGCCACTCCCGAAGGAGCCCTTTCCGGGCTGAGGATGAGGGGAATGGATTCCGTCAGACATTACCTGATGGAGATTGAACGCTGCATCGAGCTCGGTTTTCGCGGCTTCCTGGTCTGGGACGAGGGAGTTCTCTCCCTGCTCAACACCATGAAACAGAATGGCGACTTCCCCGAGGACATCGTTTTCAAGGTCTCCATCTTCGCCGGTCACGCTAATGCCACCGGCGTCAAGCTGGTGGAGTCTCTCGGGGCAGACAGCTGCAACCCCGTGGCTGACCTGACGCTGCCCGAACTGGCTTCAATCAGGAGCGTGGTAGATATCCCTCTCGACATCCATATTCAGCTCTGGAGCTCAATGGGCGGCTTTAACCGCATCTTTGAGACCCCGGAAATTGCCCGCGTGGCCTCACCCTGCTACTTCAAGATGGAGCCGGGGCCGGGGCTGGGCATGTACATGCCCTGGGGCATGTCCGACGACATGCTGGCGGAGCTGGGCCGGGAAAAGGTCCGCTCCATCAAGAACATAATCGAACTGGTAAGCCAGGTTCACCCGGAACTGAAAGTATCGAAGCAGGGGCCAGAAGACCTGAGAGTGCCTGAGCCAAAGTAACCAAAGGAGGATTAAAAATAATGCCAAAGAAGTCCGTTCTCGATTTTGTGGAGATGAAAAAGAAGGGTGAGAAAATCACCTACCTCACTGCCTATGATTTCCCCATGGCCAGTTTCTGCGAAAAAGCAGGTATCGACATGATACTGGTCGGAGACAGCGCCGCCATGGTGGTCCACGGTCTACCCGGAACAGTACCGATGACCATGGACCAGATGATTCAACATTCCCAGATAGTCAGGAGAGGCGCTCCCAGCACCTTCGTCATCGGCGATATGCCCTTCCTCTCCTACCAGGTTTCCAGGGAAGACGCCATCGCCAACGCCGGCCGGTTCTTCAAAGAGGCCAGCGTCGACGCCATCAAACTGGAAGGCGGCCGGAGGGTCATCAAGCAGATTGAAGGCATCATTGAAGGCGGCATGTCCGTGATGGGCCACATCGGGCTGACGCCGCAGAGTTCGGGGCAGCTGGGTGGCTTCAAGGCGCAGGGTCGCACCGCGGATACCGCTATGGAAGTGATAAAGGACGCGCTGGCCATTGAAAAGGCGGGTGCCTTTGCCCTGCTGGTGGAAGCGATTCCCCCGGAAGTGGGTAAAATCATCTCCGAAATGCTCAGCATCCCGGTACTGGGCATCGGCGCCGGCATGTACACCGACGGACAGGTGCTTATCATCGGCGATATGCTCGGCTATTTTGAGGCGTTCACGCCGAAATTCGTCAAGAAATATGCCAACCTCGCCGAGGTTATTACCAAGGCTTTTGGCGAATATATCGAGGATGTCCGAACCAGCAAGTTCCCCGAAGAGAAGCACTGCTATCGCATGGTTGAGGGTGAAAGCGACAAGCTGGAGGCCATGCTCAAGAACCTGCCGCCACAGTAAAAAGCATACCGGCGGAACGTAAATTAAGGAACCGTTAAGGGCGGCGTGGTGCCATGCCACGCCGCTTTTTAATCGCCGAATGACAGGCAGCGCAGGAAGGTGTCCTCGAAATCCGGCCTCCCGGACAGCTCGATATGCCGTGCCGCGGAAGCAATCTTCTCCGCCTGGCGTCTTTCTTCGAGATTGAGCAGGGCTCGCAATGCCCCGTCCATGGCCCCGTTGCCGATGAAATGGATTTTCTCGAGCGGGAAAGGTGGAATCAGCCCCAGGGTGACCGCCTTTTCACGGTTGATATAGTTGCCGAACACGCCGGCAAGAAGTACCTCCTGGATATCATCGGCGCGGACGCCTGCTTCCTTCATAAGCAGTTCAACTCCGGCGCGTATGGCCCCCTTGGCGAGCTGCAATTCACGGACGTCCATCTGAGTCAGCGTAACCTCTCCTTTTTCATCTTTGAAGATGACGAATTCCCGCGTCTCCCCGCGAACCTTCACCATCTTCGCCAGCGCCCCGGCGCTTATCTCCGCCGGTTTGAGAATGCGTCCTTTCCGGTCGAGAACCCCCGCCCGGTAAAGCTCCGCCACCAGGTCAATCAGGCCGGAGCCGCAAATGCCCTTCGGGGCGCCGCCACCAATGACCGAGTAATTCATGGCCGGAGCTGCCTGAAAAGAACTGATGGCGCCTTTTACGGCGCGCATGCCGTACTTTATCCGGCCACCTTCAAATGCGGGGCCGGCCGCCGTGGAGGCGGTCAGAACACCCTTTTCGGTCGCCAGCATCACCTCACCGTTGGTGCCGATGTCAATGGCGAGCCTGGGAACACGGCTCTGGTGCAGCCCCGCCGCCAGGATTACCGCCACGGTGTCGGCACCGACAAAGCTGGCAATCGACGGCATGATATGCACCTTGCCCCCGGGGTGAATCTGCAAGCCGAGTTCTGCCGCCGACAAGTCGAACGACTGATTCAGCCCTCCGACGTAAGGCGCCAGCGCTATATTTTTGGCCTCCAGTCCCAGCAGAGTGTGGAGCATGGTGGTATTGCCCACCACCGTGGCCTCGAAGATACGGCCCCGCTCCCGGCGGGAGTTCCGGCACAGCCGCAAAATCAGCTGATTGAGTCCCTTGACCAGTTCTTTTTGCAGGCTTTCCCTCTTTTCGGGAGCACCCTGCGCATGCATGATTCGTGAAATAACATCGGCACCGAAGTTAATCTGAGGATTGAGTTCCGCATCAAGGGCGACCACCTTCCCCGTAGCCAGGTCCACCAGCGCTGCCGCCAGCGTGGTGGTGCCGATATCTATGGCCATGCCCAACACGTCACCGGCGGAACCGGGCGGGTCGAGCGCCACCACCTCATTCCCCACCACCAGCGCCTCCCCGCTAAAATTCCATTCCCTGAGGTTGTCAGACAGCTTTCGCAGCAAGGGCAACTCGATGCTCACCGGTCCGGCTGCTGGCTGCTCCAGATATTCGGCGAGGCGATTCCAGTCCGCCCGCTGGTCCTTTATCGAAGGCTTGCTCAGTTTGAAAGGAATGCTCCCGACATCGGATTGCAGGGAGATTTCCTCTCCAAGCAGTCCGAAGCTTGCCTTGGCCCGCGAAATCTCCATCTCGGGAAGGCGGACTTCACCGGGTTCCTCCACCATAACCTGACAGGCAAGATGCCAGCCCTCATCCAGTTCCTTCCGGGACAGCTTCTCCTGCTCCAGCTGCGTATATTTACGACTAATGCCGGAAAGCTGCACCTTGCATTTAAGACATGTGCCCTGCCCTCCGCAGGGTGAATCAAGGGGGATTCCAACCTCAATGAGCGCGGTGCGCAGGTTATCACCGGCCTTCAGTTTCAGTTCTCTGTCCGGAGGAATGACCCGAACGTTAACCTTCATCTATGACAGCTTCTCCTGCCGGTAGGCGGTGATGTACCCGGCGCAGAACTTGTCCCGGTCCAGAATCGCTTCCGCCGCCACCAGGCCGGCCATAAGCTCACGATCGGTGGGGTCAATAATTGCCGAGTCGAGCCCCTGGGACATGGCCGCGACCAGAAAAGTGCGGTTAATCAGTTTCCGTACCGGCAGCCCGAAGGAGACATTGGTCAGCCCGCAGATGGTGTGCACTTCCGGCATCTGCGCGGTGATTTCCCTGATGGCACCGAGCGCGGCGACCGCTGATTGGGTATCGGTGGCGATGGGGTAAATGAGCGGGTCAATGAAAATATCTCCCGGTGCCACTCCTTCTTTGGTCAGAATATCGACCATCTTGCGGGCAACATCTACCTTTTCCTCAACGGTGCCGGCCATGCCGGCATCGCTCTGGCACAGCACGACGATTCTCGTCCCGTACTGTTTGATAAGCGGCAGCAGTCCATCCAAACGCTGTTTTTCCATCGTGATGGAATTTATCAGACACGGCTGTTTCACCAGCTTCAGAGCGGCGGCGATGGCCGCCGGGTCCGGACTGTCAAGGCAGAGCGGCAACTCCGTGGCCCCCTGTACGACCTCTACCAGCCAGCACAGGTACTCCGCTTCCTGCCCGACAAAGCTGCCGGCGTTTACATCGATGTACCGGGCACCGGCCTCGGTCTGAGATTTGGCCTCGTTGCGGATAAAATCGGCGTCTCTGGCTTTTACCGCCTCGCCGATTGACTTGCGCGACGAGTTAATTCTCTCGGCAACAATTAACATAATATTACCTCCACAACCGATTGTTTTAATCGGGCAGCCTGTCCCGCCCGGCGATATCCCGGAGCAGATTGATGAAGTACTTGAAGTTCTCAAAGGGAACGTCCGGTGGAACGGCGTGGTCCAGACCGGGGAAGAAACCGCCCGTCTCGCAGAGATACGGCACCTTGCGCATTACCTCTTCCTTCAAAGCCTCTTTCCCCTTGATAAAAGACCGTTTGTCAATATGCCCGCCCAGAATGAGTTCCTTGCCGTACTTCTTTCTCAGGGCAACGCCGTCCATGCCGGCCGCCACCTCAATCGGCCAGGGGAAATTGACCCCGACCTCTTTGAGCCAGATGGGTATCAGCTCGTCGATATTGCCATCGCTGTCCAGGTGGATAATGTCGATTCCCTGGCTGTGCAGGAAGTCGGTGATTACCTTGTAGCGCGGTACCATGAACTTACTGAACATGGCCGGGGAAATGAGAGGGCCGGCCTTGTAGGCCATGTCCTCCCAGAAGCGGACAAAGTCAACCCGCAGGTCCTTCAAAGCCCCCTTGGCCACCTCCATGACCAGATAGAGCACCTGGTCCATCATGTCCTCGACCAGCTGCGGGTCATCATAGAACATGTAAAGCAGTCGCTCGAGACCACACCACTCTCGCAGTATGCCGAAGAAGCCGGAAAAGAGCAGGAGCACCGGCGTATCTTCGCTGTTATGCTGTTTGACATAGGCATCCCAGTCCTTCGGCCAGCGCTCCGGGGTGTGGGGGTCAAGCCGTTTCTTGTACTCATTCCAGGAAGCCCTGTCCTTAACCGGATGGTCCAAATAATGGGGCATACGTAAAGGGTGTTCCTTGTTGACCTCCACCGTCTGCCCGCCAAAGGCGATTTCAACCCGGTGTCTCTCGTCCTCGCTGATGACTTTCCGGTCAAAGACGGGCACCACCGGCGGCGTGATGAGGTAATGCCCCGGGCCCTGCTGGGAGGGGTCAGCTTTGAGGTCGGCGCGGTTTACGCCGCACACAATCTCCTGGGTGCTGTGAATACGGTCGAGCTGGAAATAGTCACGGTTACCGTCTGCGGTCAGGATTTCCTTTGGTGCGCCCTGCTTGACCCAGACTTCCGGTGTCTCCGACCAGTACTTGTTGAACCAGTCGAAAATCGGGACATCTCCCGGCCTCTTGCCGAGGCACAGGTCGCGAAACCGCTCCCGATTTGGCATCGGAACACCCGTATCTTTCATCAGTGCCACTCCTTTTTAGTACGCTGGTCAGGCGGTAACTACTTCGTTTTCCAGTATAGTATCTTTACTATAGGTTGCACAAACTCCCGGCCAGCTCCGCGATGTAGCGGGGCTTTCCTGCCAGCTCGAAAGGATTTACTTGTCGCTCAGGCCCATCGACTGAGCATTCGGGCAGATGTTCTTGGCGCTGCAGTGAATGCAGACCACTTTGGTGAAGAGGACAAAGAATCGGAAAAGAAGCAATCCCAGCAAAGCGATGAATATGGCCAGTATTACTGGCGAAAAATTGATAATCAGTGCCGGTATCATGGCAATAATAGGGATTGCCAGGGAAGCGATGTACATATTATTGTGGCAGAACAATCCCTGACCTCGTTTGGAGAAGTCGTTTATATCCCCTTTTCTGGTGATTTTCGCGGAAATAACATTCAGGCCGGATACGCAGACGGCGTTTTTCATCCCGTAGTACACACAGTTCGGACAGACGGTCAGCGGCATGACCAGATACATTTCCACAAAAGCGAAAACAAGATACAGCGCGCCAAACAGATACGCAAGCCAGGATGGGCCGTAGCCGAGCATGATGCCAGCCCCACCGAGCAGGAAATGGAGAACGGTGACGCCATTGTAGAGAGCAATGTGTGATACCGGATATCTGGTATATACCTTTGTTTTTGTGTCCGCGTCAGGCATTTCTCCGCCTAGAGAAATTCCTTCTCAAAATCGGTGAGGGCGGCGTCAAGCAGGTCAAAGGCTTCGTCTATTACCGGTTCGGTGATGATAAAGGGGGGCGAGACCAGCAGGGCATCTCCGCTCACACCGTCCTTGATGCCAATGGTAGGGTAGCCCATGACCCCGTGCTTCATGGCGATATTCTGCAGGCAGTTCGATGCCCGCCGCTTCATATCAAAGGGCTCTCTTTTTTCTTTATCCTGCACCAGCTCAATACCCATGAGCAGGCCTTTGCCCCGTATATCCCCCACCACCGGGTGATGGGCCAGCTTTTCCCTCCCCTTCCGGAAAAAGTACTCGCCGAGCCGGGCACAGCGTTCCACCAGTCCTTCTTCCTCCAGGACATCGAGAACCGCCAGGCAGGTGGCTGCCGAGACGGGGTTGCCCTCCATGGTAAAGCCGTGCAGGAAGCCAGCGCCTGTCTCCGAGAACACCTTCCCGACCTTTTCATCGATAATTACCACGGCCATCGGCGTATAGCCTCCCGTCATCCCTTTGGCCGAGGTGATGATATCGGGATTGACGCCCCAGTGATTAATACCAAACCACTTGCCCGTCCGGCCAAAGCCGCAGATGACCTCATCATCGATGAGCAGCACTTCGTACTTATCGCAAATCTCACGGATTATGGGATAATATTCCGGAACCGGCACCATGCAGGCGGTCCCGGCGCCGCCCACTGCCTCCATAAAGAAGGCGGACACATACTGCGCGCCGACCTGATTGATAATCTCCTCAAGCGCCCTGGCGCATCTGATACCGCAGCCGGGATAGGTGAGCCCGTAGGCGCAGTGGTAGCATAGCGGGGCCGGTATCTTTGGCCACTGGTGCAGCATCGGCTCGAATTTTTGTCGTCTCATGGTGTGCCCGGAAACGGAAAGCGCGCCCAGCGTCATGCCGTGATAGCTCTGCCAGCGGGAGAGCGCCATGTACTTCTCCGGCTTGCCCCTCTCCACGTGATACTGGCGGGCAATCTTTATCGCCGTCTCGTTGGCCTCGGAACCGCTGTTGCAGAACTGGCACATCTTCAAGTTGGGTGGGGCGACCTTTATAATCCGCTCCGCCAGCTCCAGTAACGGCTCGTTCAGCCAGAAGGCGCGAAAGAAGAAAGACACTTTATCAATCTGGTTTTTCATCGCCTCCTTTACCCTCGCATTGGCATGCCCGAGGGAGACGACGTGAGGCCCGCCGCTGAAGTCGATGTATTTCCGGTTATTCTGGTCATACAAGTACACGCCATCGCCGCGCTCGCAGATGACGTCCGGCGGAACGGTTCCGTGCAATGTCCCGAACATGTGTTTGTCCCGCTTCTGGGCTGCTTCCAATCGGTCTACCATATACTCCCCCTTCTCTGTACCTGGGGCAATTATTCCCCGAAGGCCACTTTATACAGCTCTATTATCTCTTCCCTGGTTGCCTGACGCGGGTTATTCGCCGGGCTGCCGCTGGCAATAGCATCCTCGCTCATTTTCGGCGCCAGCTGTTCGAGCTTTTCCTTGCCCACGCCAAGTTCCCGCATTGACGGTATCCTGACATCTTTGATGAGCTTCTTGACCGCCTCGGCCCCGCGCTGCGCCGCTTCCAGTTCGGACAGGCCGCTGGCCTTAACGCCCATTGCCCCGGCGATGCGTGCATAGCGCGCCGGGTTCCCCTCGAGGCTGAATTCCATCACCGCACCGAGGAGGGCGGCATTGGAAGCGCCGTGACGCACGTGGAAATAGGCGCCGATAGGCCGCGCCATGCCGTGCACCAGCGCTACCGAAGAATTGCTGAACGCCATCCCCGCCATGAGCGAGCCCATCATGGTCTTTTCTCTCGCCTCCAGGTTTTTCCCGTCCGACCACGCCTGCTCCAGGTTGCCGGCGATAAGCTCGATAGCGGCCAGAGCGAGAACATCGCTCATCGGCTGGGCTTTAACCGAAACGTAGGCTTCGATAGCGTGTGTCAGCGCATCGATGCCGGTGGCGGCGGTAACATCGGGCGGCAATAGCACGGTAAGCTGCGGGTCGACGATAGCTATCTCGGGCATGAGGAAAGGACTGCCGATAAGCATTTTAACGTCCCGCCGGGTATCGGTGATGATGGTGAACGGCGTTACCTCGCTGCCGGTGCCGGCCGTGGTGGGCACGGCGATGACCGGCCTGCCTTTCTCCAGCACCTTGCCCAGCCCCACGTAGTTCTCGATTGAACCCTGGTTGGTGGCCATGACCGATATGGCCTTGGCGGTGTCCATCGGGCTGCCTCCACCGATGGCAAGAAGGCAATCGCATTTGTTTTCCCGAAACGCCTCCAGCCCTTCCTGAACATGCTCGACGACTGGTTCCGTATTGACGCCGCCATATACGGCGTAGGCAACGCCGCTCTTCCGCAGCGATGCCAGGGCGCCATCGACAATGCCCAGCTTGACCTGGTTCTGGTCAGTAACAATCAGGGCCTTCTTCAAATTCAGCTTTTTTAACTCTTCGCCAACTTGCTTTGAAGACCCGGACCCGGTGATAACGACCTGCGGGACTCGAAACGTCTTTACTGGCAGCATGTAGACCTCCCGAATTGAGCCTTATACTAAATGATTCTTTTTTCGGCGGAAAAGACGGCTAACGGCATAAGTCTATTATATTCAACTTTTTGCGTCAATCAATATTGGGAACGGGCGGCTCCAGCGGTTTGACAAACTTGGGCTTCATCGCTACGATAATGCCATACTCTACAAACGGTCGCGAAACCCCGGCTTTTCGTGATTTATCAGCGATGGCAGTGTTATAATTTATTAAAGGAGGCGTGAAAAAGATGGCCAAGGAAACTCATGAACTTTCAATGACCCCGGAATACCTGAAAAGAATCGAGCAAATCATTACCGCAGGCGGGCGAAGTTCGCTTTACGGCCCGGAAGATGCGCGCGCCGCTATGACGCAGCCGAACTTTGACAACGAACGCATGTGGGGCCTGCTGCGCGGCTCTTACGATATCCACCAGCACACCGGCCCTTCATCCACCACCCAGCGCCTTTTCAGCCAGATTGAGTTCGCCCGCCAGGCCTGCGAGTTGGGGCAGGCGGGCATTGTCTGCAAGGACCATACCCTACCGACGGCTCCCTCTGTGCAGCTCACCCAGATAGTCGTGGATGAATGGGCGGAGGCACACAACAAGAAAAGGACGGAAGTCTTTGGCGGCGTGGTACTCAACTATGCCGTTGGCGGACTGAACCCCGATGCGGTCGTGGCCAGCTACCGGGTGGGGGGCAAATACATCTGGCTGCCCAACATGGACGCCGCCCATCACCGCAGCGTGACCCGCCACCCCAAAGGCGGGGGTATTTCCGTCATCGATGATAAAGGGGACGTGGTGCCGGAGATGAAGGAAATCCTGAAACTGATGGCGGAAACAGACATGGTGCTCGGCCTGTGCCATCAGAGCACGGCGGAGCGCTTCGCCATGGTCAGGGAAGCAGTGAAAATGGGCGTGGAACGCATTGAAATCAGCCACGTCAATTACCCGCTGACGATGGTGACGCCGGAGCAGGCCAAGGAACTGGCCGACATGGGCGCCTATATCGGCATCTATGCCATGCACATGTCGCCGCCGGCTTTCGTCTGGGATGAGGCGATGGCCTTCTACAAGGCGGTCGGCCCGGAGAGAATCGTTCTCGGCTCCGATACCGGTCATATTGAGACCGGCCTCCCCTGGGAGCAGATGAGAAAGCTGATTCTCGGCTTTCTGTTCCGCGGTGTACCTGATGAACACGTCAAAATGATGTGCCAGACCAACGCGCACAGTCTGCTGCATTGATATAAATAATAAGTGGAGGTGGGGCACGATGGCGACACAACAGGATAATTTACTGTTTCGGGAGAAACCGGAGTTAAGACAGCCGTACCTGCTCTGCGGTATAAATGGCTGGGTGGATGGCGGGGA
Organism: uncultured Dehalococcoidaceae bacterium; assembly: GCA_964480145.1. Classification (GTDB taxonomy): domain Bacteria; phylum Chloroflexota; class Dehalococcoidia; order Dehalococcoidales; family RBG-16-60-22; genus E44-bin89. Next base: position 28,274 of record CAYZOI010000003.1, read on the forward strand.
GGCGGCCACCGGCACTGTCCAGTACCTGATTAAGAAACTGCGTGCCAAGAAGTTCGCGGAAATGCCCATTGCCCGTTACCACGTCTACCAGATGCCGGGGCAGCTAGCCCTCAGACCCCAGATTAAGATTGAGAACGGCCTGCTGAAAAAACACGTCCTGCCGCAGAACGAGTTCTTTTACTGGGTCAACACGAACTCAGACCACGACCTGATTCTGTATCTGGGCACAGAGCCCAACACCAACTGGGAAGAATATACGGAGAACATACTGGACCTCGCCAGGGACTTCAATGTCAGCCGAATATACGTGCCGGGCGGCGTTCTGGACAAAACGCCTCACACCAGGGAGGCCGGCGTATTCTGCGCCTGCAGCTCCAGAGAACTGCGGCAGGAGATGATGAGGTACGCCATGCAGTCGAGCAACTACGAGGGGCCGGGCAGCTTCAGCATCACCATGCTCCATATGTCACAGAAGAGGAAAATGCCCTTCGTGAGCATTATCGCCCGGTCCACCTACTACCCCGAATTCAACGTCGTCATCCCGCGCAACCCGAAGGCAATAAAGGCGATTGTCCTCCGGCTGAACAGCCTGCTCCATCTTGACCTGGACATCTCCGACCTCGACCAGGAGGCCAGTGAACTGGAGGTAAAGCTCAACTTCATGGCGAGCCATAACCAGGAATTCCAGGCATATATCGAGGATCTGGAGAAGGAATACGTCGAGGTTAAATACGAGGCGCCGCTCGACATCACCGCGAATGAAGCAGTACTGCTGGCCGAGGAATTTCTGAAGGAGACGAGGGACGAATAACCCCCGTCCGCCGGTATCTAGTAGCCCTCTTCGGCGGCGGCAATTATCGCCTTCAGGTTTTCCAGCGGGGTCTGCAGCGATATGGCACACTCCGGCCCGATGGAGTCAACGCCCGCCTCGATATTGTACCTGGCCTGCCGATAGACATCCTCCGGCGTGCCCTGCAGCAGGGCCTGGATATTGCTGATGCCCCCCAGCAGTGATACCTGCCCCCCCGCCGCTTCAACCGCCTTTTCCGGGTCATTCTGCCACTCGAAGTGGTAGCCGTCATAGCCCTCGGTAGCGATGTGCGGAATACGGTCGAGGCATGGGCCACAGACATGGAGAATGGTGGGGCCGCCGATATACGCCAGCATCTTCCGGTGCACCGGCACCAGGAAATCGGCATAGGTCTGAGCGCTGACCATGGCGCCGGTGGCATGGTCGGGAAGCACCACGGCGTCGGCACCGGCACGGAGCTGGGCGTTGGCGACGGCAATCGTCACCGGCATATACGCTTCCAGGTAGGCCCTCACCTGGTCGGGGTCAAGCCGCACCAGGATGAGAAAGTCCTCCACGCCGACCGTATGGTAGCAGATGGTCCACGGGCCCATCACCTTGCCCAGAATAGCCACGCGGTCGCCGTACTCGCGGCGCAGCCGCGATATAGCGTCAAGCACCACCTTTATGGAAGGTTTTTCCAGCAGGTTATCCGGGATTACAACATCCCCGGGGCTCTTCGCCGGGTGCGTCATCGTTTCCGGCATCATGGTATCGCTGCCCCAGTTAACGTCACAGCCGAGGGCGGCGGCCTCCTGCTGAACGCTGAACTCCGGCATGATGGTATCAAAGCCCAGGACCTCATAGCCGGCAGCGGCCAGTTCCGCCATAGCGCTGGCATCGGTATGGGCATCGGGGAAATGGACGCCAACCTTGTTTATCAGTTCCACGCAGGCGATTGAGGTGGGGTTGGATACGGAAATGCGCTTGCCCCGGCGACCGCCCATAAGGTTGGCCAGGAAACGCCGCCTCGGGGTAAGGTCAGTCTTTTCTCCCTTGTTCTCAACGGTCATATTGCTCACTCCTGGACTTCAACTGGCAGCCTGCCATACCGCTCAATCAGCTCGACGACCCGGCCGACACGGTTGATATCGCCGTCAAAGGGCAGGTTATCCCCCATCCCCACGATGAACCGGTACCCCGGGGCCATCTCCCGGAACATGTTCTTTATAAAGGCGTCAAAGTCCTCGTCGCTATACATCGGCTCGAACAGTATCGACGGTATCCCTCCCCAGATGGTAACCTCGTCGCCCAGCGTTTCCCGAAACTCCCTCATGCTGACCAGGGTCTGCGGGGCGGGGGTAATGGCTTCGGCGACGTCAATGCCGGTCTCACGGAACATCGGGTTCAGGCGCCGCATTTCGCCGTCGGTGTGCGCCATGACGAGGCGACCGTGGGAATGAAGGAATTCGCTTACCTCCTGAAACCAGGGAACGAGATACTTCCGGAACACCGGCGTCTGAATATCATCGCTCCAGTTGGCGCAGACATTGAAGATTTCCAGGTCGCACCCTATCGCCACCTTCAGCTTTCTTCTCTCCAGGTCTTTTACCGCTTCAATCAATTCCTCCACCCTCGCCGGGCGGTCGGCCAGCTCGTAGAAGAACAGCTCATAGCCTATGATTTCGCGCATGACGCGCTGCACCGGCGACCAGAGCCCGCCGGAGGCGGTCATCACCATGCCGTCCTCCCCAACCTCCTCGCGTAATTTTTGATACGGCTCAAAGTTATCCGCCGCCTCGGTGTGCTCCATGACATACTTGAGCACCGGGTAGTCTTTCTCGCTCTTGAAGAGCTTTTCCATCTCATACTTGATCCAGGGCCCTTCGGAAGTGTCAAAGAGCTCCTTCTTGGCTACGGCGCCGACGGGCGTATGGTACTCGGTGGTGATATAGGGCGGGTCGTTTGTTTCCACCACTTCCATATCGCGGTATTTTTCCTTGGTTACGGAAAAGAAGCGTGCCTGAGCGCCGGCGCCCTGGTCGCGCAGAATATCCGTCTGGCTCCAGCCCTGGTATTTATCAGGGAGGGTGCCGTGGGCGGAGTGGTAGTTATACCAGACGTCAATGCGCGCTCCGAAAGGCAGCCTGTCCAGCTTTTCGCCCCGCGCCGCCGCCAGTATCTGCTGTTTTTTTGTCACGGCCATCTTGTCTGTGCCTTTGAAAATACTATTTCCCGACCAGCTCTCGACACACCGGCACCGCCCGGCCGCCGTCATGGGCGTAGCCATCGGCACCGATGTAGTCGGCGTAGTCCTGCGTCACCGGCGCCCCGCCGACGACCACCTTGACGCTGGAACGCAGCCCCACCTCCTCCAGTGCCTTGATGACCTTGCCCATCAACGGCATGGTGGTGGTCAGCAGTGCCGACATCCCCAGGATATCGGGCTTTTTCTCTTTTACCTCGTCAATGAATTTCTGGGCCGGCACGTTAAGCCCGAGGTCAAAGACCTCGAAGCCGTTGCCGCTGAGAAAGGTGGCGACCACGTTCTTGCCGATGTCATGCATGTCGCCCTCAACGGTGCCGATGACCACCTTGCCGATGGTCGGAATGCCGGTCTCCTTGAGGGCCGGCGCGAGTACCTCAAGGGCGGCTTTCATCGCCCGTGCTGCCATGAGCATATCTGGGAGAAAATATTCCCCGCTGGAAAATTTTTCTCCCACTGCGGCCATGCCCGCCTGCAATCCCTGTGTAACGACGTCCTGCGGGTTATCGCCGGCATCAAGCGCCTTCTGGGTCAACTCTACGGTCTTTTCGCGGTCACCCTGGTCAATCGCCTGTGCCAAAAGAGACATATCAGCCATCTAACCGACTCCTTTCTTCCCCAATAGGAATCACCGAATATTTCAATTCTATGTAAAAAGTCCTGGTATTGTCCAGAAAGCTCAGGCAACATACAGCTTTTGCTCTTTGATGTAACGGTTGACTGGCTCGGGGACAAGGTGACGCACCGAAAGGCCTCTGGCAACACGCTCTCTGATATCCGTGGCGTCGATATCAACCTTCGGCTCCTTCGTGAACATAACCCGCTGCTTGATGCCGGGAATTTCCGCTTCCAGTGCCTTTAAATCCGGCTTTTTAACGCCGGGCCTCGGCGCCGCCGCCAGATAGCAGAGCTGTATGAGGCCTGGAGCGTCATGCCACTGCGGAATCTGCATCAGGCTGTCCTGGCCCAGTATAAAGAACAATTCATCGTCAGCATTAAGGCTGTTTTTCAGTGCGTTAAGGGTATCTATCGTGTAAGTTGGCCCAGGCCGTTCTATTTCCATTTCAGAGATTCTGAACTGGGGCCTGTCGTCAAGCGCCAGCCGCAGCATCTGCAATCGGTGCTGGGCCGGCGTGATAATCCGTTCTATCTTGAGCCACGGCTGGCCAGCCGGGATGAAAAGTATCTCATTCAGGTTTAGCTGCTCCTCGGCCACGTCCGCCAGTATAAGGTGCCCGTTGTGAACCGGGTCAAACGTGCCGCCCAAAACACCAACATTCATGAAACTACCATACCCATTCTACAGTTCCGCAGCGTACTCTGTCACCTGGTTTTACACCGGCTTTCTCCAGTTCCCTGACAATACCCGCCCTGGAAAGCCGATGCAGGAACTGGGCGCGCAACTCGCTCCCGTCAGCTCCCCCCATCACCACAATGCGTTCCAGCTCGGGTGCCTGGATGACAAAGGCCTCGCCTTCCCTGATTACTCTTGCGCCCCTCTCTCTGGGTTGAGGACGGAATACCTTCTTCGGCGCCTCCTTGAGAGCCGCACGGCTCGTTTCCATCTGGCCCAGCTTCTCGGCGGTGGCAGCCACCAGTTCACTCACACCCTGTCCGGTCGCCGCCGATATAAAAAATACCTCGATTCCTGCCTCCCGAAATGACTTCTCTATCTCCTGTTGCCTGGCAGCTACCAACGACAGGTCAATTTTATTCACCGCGACAAACTGGGGTTTTTGTGCCAGTGCCGAGTCATAAAGCGCGAGCTCGTTATTCACCCGTATCATATCTTCCAGCGGCGATTCGTGGCTGCCATCAACCAGGTGGAGCAGCATTTTGGTGCGCAGGCTGTGGCGGAGAAATTCGTGTCCGAGGCCGCGCCCGAGGTGGGCATCCTCAATCAAGCCCGGTATCTCAGCCAGGACAAAGTTGTGTATCCCTACCTCCGCCGCTCCCAGAATCGGCTCCAGCGTGGTGAATGGATAGCCGGCGATTTTGGGCTTGGCTCCAGATGCCTTAGACAGCAAAGTTGACTTTCCCGCGTTGGGATAGCCGATAATGCCGACATCAGCGATGAGCCTCAATTCCAGCACAATGGCGACTTCCTCGCCGGGCTCTCCTCGCTGGGCAATGCGCGGGGCCTGATTGGTAGAGGAGGCGAATCGGGCGTTGCCCAGGCCCCCTCTTCCCCCCCTGGCCACTACCACCTGTTCCCCGGCTTCCTCCAGGTCGGCAAAAATTTCTTCGCCGGGCAGCATTGTCTTCTTGGTAACCAGGGTCCCGGGTGGTACGGTCAGGATCAAATCGCTGCCATTCCGACCATGCTTTTTCTTGTTCCCGCCGTTCCCACCTTCCCCGGCAAGATAGCGCTTCCGGTGCTGGTATTTCCTCAGGCTAGCGCTGGCTGGCTCGACTTGGACAATCACGTTGCCTCCATTCCCACCATCACCACCATCTGGCCCCCCAAAAGGAACGAACTTTTCCCGCCTGAAGCTGATTATGCCGTCGCCGCCCACACCTGACTTCACCAGAATCTCTGCCTTATCTATCATTTATATATATAAACCCCAAACTGATTAATGCTTACTACTTTGATTAATAGCATATAACATTCTATCCAGTATATGAGAATTTAATAATAATTGTAATAATAACCATCAGGTATTTTTGGAAAGGATATCAGCTCGTGTTTAAGTTATAAAAAATGATGATAAAAAATAATCAATAAATATTCAAAAAGAAGACAAAGGCAAAGCAATCGCGCAAAGATTGTTTGAACGGCGAGGGTTGTAATCGACATGGAGAGGTTTCATTTGTCTTATGTTTTGTTTAAGAGTTGAGAATTCTTTTAATGTCCGCGAGCTTCCGTTTGATGGGTTTGTTATGAACTAATTCCGCAGCGAGTTTTTTTGAGCCGGCGGTTACGGAAGAGGGGTCCCTGCCACCGAGAAGAGTGCCTATCTGGGCGAGTGAGCAACCGTTCTCCTGGCGAAGGAGATACATGGCAACCCGTCGGGCCAGCGATGTTTCTTTATCTCTCCGGCGGCCTTTCAAATCCTCAGGTTTCAGGTTGAAGCCCTGGGCAACGGCATCTATGACCCGGCTGTGCGCGCTCGAATCAGTCGCCCTTTCCCTGCTTCCGATGTTTACCACTGCCCTCGCGGCCAGGTCCAGGGTCGGTGGTGAATTGAATAACTTGGCAAAAGCGGTGACACGGTTCAATAATCCTTCCAGCTCTCTTATGTTTTGCTGGCCCTGCTTGGCGATGAACTCAAGCACATCATCGTCGATATTCATTTCTCTCTTCCTGGCTTTTGCCTGTAATATGGCCTGGCGGGTCTCCTGGTCCGGGGACTGAACATCAGCCACCAGCCCGCTCTCGAAGCGAGAGCGCAGCCTTTTATCCAGGAGGGCGGTGGCTTTGGGTGGCTGGTCGCTGGTGAAGACCATCTGCCGGTTGGCGTTAAAGAGGGAGTTAAAGGTATGGAAAAAACTCTCCTCGGTCTGCTTTTTGCCACCGATGAAATGGATGTCATCAATTAGAAGCATGCCGGCGTGGCGATATTTCCGATTAAAGTCGTCGACTTTATTCTGGCGGACGGCGCTGACGAATTCACTGGTAAACTGCTCCGCGCTGACACAGATGACCTGGATATGCCTGGCCTGTGCTAATTGCCCGATAGCATGCAGGAGATGGGTTTTACCCAGCCCCACCGCCCCGCAAATATAGAGGGGATTGTAAACTTTGCCCGGGTTCATGGCGACGCTATGGGCTGCGGCATAGGCAAGCTGATTGCCATTGCCGACGACGAAGCTATCAAAAGCGTAATTTGGATTAAACTGGTTGGGGTCTGATAGCGTGGGGGCTAGAAGGGCCGGGCCCGCCGAGTGTCCGTTCGACGAATGGTTGTTTCTGCCGTTTACCTGAAAAGAAACCCGCATCTCTGGGGAGGAGGTGAGGTGGATGAGGGTTTTTTCAATTAAGGAACGCTGGTTCCGGTCGAGGTATTCGGCGATAAAAGTATTGGGTACGCTGATGACAAAGCGGTTACCCTGGTAATCCAGTCCTTCCGTTTTTTTCAGCCAGGTCCGGTAATTTGACCTGCTGACCTGCACCTGCAATTCGCCCAGGGCTGCGCTCCAAATTTCTCTTGCTGACTTTGTTTCCATTAATTAATTCAGAAAAGCGTAAAAATTTTATCTAATACAGCTTGTCAATTCCTTTATTCAGGATTCAGCCCCCTTTTTTTGGGCAAAAAATACCCCTTAGCAAAAAATAGATATCAGAAGCTTTTATCAGGGTAGTCGCCTGCTGGAAGGTTGCTTATTTATAAAAACAAACGTTTAATAGAATACTACCGCGCCCTTTTTCTGGCAAGGGTTTTGCTGGTAATCGCTGGGCATTATCGAACCCCAACAAGCCTTACCAAGTTGTCCAAGCTCTCTCTTTTGCCCGATTTTGCAATCGTAAATACAAAAAATAAAGTTGTTGTAAAAAATTAACAATGTTAAAATTTAAAATAATGAGAGCTGATTTGCGTGTGCTTTTCATGGGTACCCCGGAGTTTGCTGTCCCCCCTCTAGAAAAGCTTGTTCAGGAGCCTTGTCTGGTGGTGGCGGTTTATACCCGGCCGGACAAACCGGGCGGAAGGGGTCGCTCACTTATAATGTCGCCGGTGAAGATGGCGGCGCGGCGTCTGGTTTTGCCGGTGGTTCAGCCGGACAGTTTAAAGGGAAGTGAGGCCGTGGCACAGCTTGCCGGCTTTCAGCCGGAGGTGATTGTGGTGGCGGCATACGGGCAGATACTACCCCAGCCAGTTCTGGACCTTCCGCGCTACGGGTGCCTGAACATTCATCCTTCGCTGCTGCCCAGGCACAGAGGGGCATCGCCGGTGTCGGCAGCGATACTTGCCGGCGACGCAGGTACTGGCGTTTCTATCATGCTGATGGACAGCGGCCTGGATACCGGGCCAATCCTTGCGCAGGAAAAGGCGGCGATATCGCCGCAGGATACGACGGGCTCGCTGTCGGGCAAGCTCTCTGATATGGTGGCACAGATGCTTCCCGACGTGCTTGACCGCTGGGTGAAGGGTGAAATTACCCCTCGACCACAGGATGAGGCGGAGGCCACCTATTCCGCCGCAATCAAAAAGGAGGCGGGCGAAATTGACTGGCAACTCCCGGCGGCTGATATCTGGCAGCGCGTCCGCGCCTTCCAGCCCTGGCCGGGAGCATATACCAGCCGGGGTGGCAAACGACTTGAAATCGTTGAGGCCGTGGCTCTGCCGGAGGAAGGAGAACACAGGGTGGGTGAGGTAGTGGCATTGAAACAGGAGGGAGTTCCCTTTGGCGTCAGCACAGGAGACGGCATTCTCGGCATAGTCAAAGTGCAGCTGCAGGGGAAACGGGCCTTGCCCGCCGTTGATTTTCTGAGAGGGCAGCGGCAGTTAATCGGAGCGTTGCTGCCGGATTAGGTATCGAGGAGAAGTTAGCTTTGCAAAACAACCTTGATAAGTTTGAAACACTGGTTGAAATTATCGCCCGCCTGCGGGGCCCGGGAGGCTGTCCCTGGGACCGGGAGCAGACCCATGCCTCGCTGCGGGAAGCCCTGCTTGAGGAGTGCTACGAAGTTCTGGAAGCACTTGATGAGAAGAGCAGCCGGAAGCTTTCCGAGGAACTGGGCGACCTGCTGATGCAGATTGTCTTCCACGCGCAGCTCGCCGCCGAATCGGGCGAATTTAAGCTGAGTGACGTAATCCAGAAAATCAATGGAAAGCTCATTCAGCGGCACCCCCACGTCTTCGGGTCGGTACGGGTAAAAGATTCCGGTGAAGCGCTGGTCAACTGGGAGGCATTGAAGAAAAAGGAAAAAGGGGCAAATGCCTCATTGCTGGACAATGTCCCGAAAAAACTGCCGTCGCTGAGCTACAGCCAGGAAATCCAGGGCCGGGCAGCCCGAACCGGCTTTGACTGGGAGAACATGGAAGGCGTCATTGACAAGCTGGCGGAAGAAGTTGATGAGCTGAAACGGGCAGAAAACCAGCAGGAAAAAGAGCACGAGTTTGGCGACCTGCTCTTCACGCTGGTCAACTTCGCGCGCTGGCTGGAGGTGGATCCAGAGTCGGCGCTGCGGGAAACAAACCAGCGGTTTTACCGGCGTTTTACCAGTATGGAGGCAGCCTGCCGCAAGCGCGGCGTGAGCCTGGCCGATTTGTCCTTTGACGAGCAGAACGAGCTGTGGGAGGAAGCGAAGCGAGCCGTTGCTGATAAATAAAAATGGTCGGGGCGAGAGGATTTGAACCTCCGACCTCCGCGTCCCGAACGCGGCGCGCTAACCGAGCTGCGCTACGCCCCGACAGCACTATTATAGACTGATTTTACCGGTTCTAGCAAGGAGAGCAGATGAAATACGTTGTTTTAATCATGGACGGCGCCTCCGGCTATCCTATACCGGAGCGTGATGGCAAGACCTCTCTGGAGCTGGCAGAAACTCCCAATCTGGACGCGCTGGCCAAAGAGGGCACCCTGGGGCTGGCCCGCACCGTGCCGCCCGGGATGGAGGCGAGCAGCGCCTGCGCCTGCATGTCGGTGCTGGGCTATGACCCTGAAATATATTACAAAGGCCGGGCGGGCATTGAAGCGCGGAGCATGGGCATACCCATCGGCGACGGGGAGGTCGTCTTCCGCTGCAACCTGGTGGCGGTTAAAGATGGCCGGATGTGGAGCTACAGTTCCGGCTACATCAGCACCGAGGAAGCCCACGACCTGATTGATGCACTGAATAAGACCCTCGGCAGCGACGAGGTGCAGTTCCATCCCGGCGTCAGCTACCGGCATATCTGCAAAATAAAGGGGCATGAAGAGACGCTCCGGGCCGAGTGCACATCGCCGCACGATATCCCCGGTAAAGAAATCGGCGAATTCCTGCCCCGTGGACAGGGAAGCGAGATACTGCGTGACCTGATGGCACGTTCGGAGGCAGTTCTGGCAAAACACGCGGTGAACCGGGAGCGGATAGCCCGGGGAGCCATACCGGCCACCATGCTCTGGCTGTTCTGGGGGAGCAGCCGGCTGCCGGATATGCCGTCTTTTCAGGGCAGGTACGGCCTCAGAGCGGCCATGACATCGGGAGTTGATTTGCTCAACGGGCTGGCACAGCTTGCCGGGATGGAGGTGCTGGAAATACCCGGGGTGGCCGATAACCTAGACAACGATTACGCAGCGCAGGCGAAGGGCGCCGTTGCGGCGCTGTCGGCGCATGACCTGGTGGTGGTTCACATCGAAGCGCCGGACGAGGCAGCTCACGACCGCGCCATAGATGCCAAAATCGATGCCATTCAGAGAATTGACGGCGAGGTGGTAAGTCGGCTGCGTTCCTTTCCGGGCGATATCCGCCTTCTGGTTATGCCCGACCACCCCACCCCCATTACGCTGCAGACCCACACCGATGAACCGGTGCCCTTTCTCATCTGGGAAAAAGGGGTGACGCCAAATGGCGCCGGCAGGTTCACCGAGGCGGAAGCTAAAGGAACTGGCCTTTCCCTGGAGAAAGGGTATAAAATAATGGAAAGATTCATTCAGAAGGAAGATTGCTAGATGTCTTTAATCGTGCAGAAATACGGTGGTACATCGGTCGCCGACGCCGGGCGCATCAAGAACGTGGCCAGGCGCATTGCCCGCACCAAAGACGAGGGCAACCAGGTGGTGGTGGTCGCCTCGGCGATGGGGTCTACCACCGATGAGTTGATAAAGCTGGCCGACCAGCTCTCGGAAAAGCCGAATAGCCGCGAGATGGATGTCCTGCTCTCCACCGGGGAGGTGGTTACCACCACCCTGCTGGCCATGGCGCTGCACAGCATGGGCTATCCGGCCATCAGCCTCAGCGGCGCGCAGGCGGGAATTCGCACCGATGCCGCTTACAGCCGGGCGCGCATCCTTAAAATCGAGCCCAAGCGGGTGGTCAGAGAGCTGGGGAAGGGCAATATCGTCATCGTGGCCGGCTTTCAGGGCATCACCGAGGACATGGATATCACCACGCTGGGGAGGGGTGGCTCGGATACCACCGCCGTCGCTCTGGCGGCCGGCCTGGGGGCAAAGGAATGCCAGATTTACACCGATGTAGAAGGGGTATACAACGTTGACCCTCGTCTGGTTCCAGAAGCGAAGCCTCTTGGTGAGATACATTACGAAGAGATGCTGGAGCTGGCGACCTATGGGGCGAAAGTGATGCACCCGCGGGCGGTGGAGCTCGGGGAGCTGTTCAATATCCCCATCCTGGTCGCTTCCAGCTTCAACGAAAATCCAGGGACTTTAATACACGGAGGGGTAGCAATGGAAGTTCGGAATAAGGTCAGAAGTATCGCCCATAACCTTAACATAGGCAAGATAACCGTGGTCGGTGTCCCGGACCGCCCCGGAATTGCCGCCAGCATTTTCGACCCCCTCGCCAAAGCGGGAATCAGCGTGGATACCATTGTGCAGAACGCCAGCATTCAGGGCATCACTGACCTGACTTTTACCGTGTTCAAAAGCGACCTTGCCCGGGCGATGGAAGTGGTCAAGCCGATTGCCACGCAGATTGGCTCAAGGGAGTGTGCCAGCGATGACACGCTTGGCGCGGTGAGCATCATCGGTACCGGGATGCAGAATACCCCCGGCTTTGCGGCGCGAATGTTCAACACCCTCAGCGAGAAAAAGATTAATATACAGCTGATTACGACCTCGGAAATACGGATAACCTGTATCATTAACGCTGACCAGGTCAAAGAAGCCGTGCGCGTCCTGCACCGGGCGTTTGAAATTGAAGAAGAATAGGCGGTTGCCCGGCTACACTAAACCGATACCACTTCCTTTACTTCCGGTATCTGCTCTTTCAGGATTTTCTCAATTCCCATCTTGAGCGTCATGGTGGACATCGGGCAACCAGCGCAGGCACCGGTCAATCTGACCTTCACGGTGCCGTCATTGACTTCAACCAGTTCCACATCCCCGCCGTCCCCCTGTAGCTGGGGACGAATCTGGTCCAGTATCTCGGTAACTTTATCCTGCATCATAAAACTCCTGTAAAAATTGCTCTATTTATTATTTTATCTGCTGCAAAAGTCATTAGTCAAATAAATACAAAATCCTCTTGTTAAGTTGGCCCGTTTAATGTAGAATATAATGCTTACAATGGGGCGTTTTGTGGGGGAGATTTGATGACGTACCAGGAAGAAAGGCTGGCGAGCCTGAAACGGCAGCGCACCAAGCTGGCAATCGACCTGGCGATGCAGGGTCGTTGGCGGGAGGCAATCGCCGCCAACAGGGCAATACTGGAGGACTTTCCCAGTGATGTGGACGCCTGGAATCGTCTGGGCCGTGCTCATATGGAACTGGGCGAGTACCAGCCGTCGAGGGAAGCCTACCGCCGCACCGCTGAGCTTGACCCTTTCAATACCATTGCCAGGAAGAATCTGCAGCGCCTGACCTATCTCGGTGAGGCAAAGGTCACCGCCGAGAGCACGGCGCGGAAAGTTGAGCCGCACTGGTTCATTGAGGATATCGGTAAAGCCGGGGTGGTAAACCTCTACCACCTGGCGCCAACGCAGGTACGCGCCCGCCTCGTTGCCGGCGACGAGTTGTTTCTCAAAACAAACGGTACCCGTCTGGTTGTTGAGGATGACCTCGGGCAGTATGCAGGGCATGTTGACCCGAAACACGGGCAGCGCTTAGTCAAGCTAATGGCGGGAGGTAATAAATATTCGGTAGCCGTGGTGAGCTCTACCGAAGAAGCGATGACCGTCATCATCCGCGAGGTCTATCAGGATTCGAGCCAGATAGGGAAGCAGTCCTTTCCCTCCAAAGGTGTGGAGGAAATCAAGCCTCATGTTGACGAAAAGGTATTTAAGATGGAGTCCGAAATTGAGGAAATATTACCGGAGGAATCTGGTTATACCATCATCGGCGGCGACGAAATAGAAGTGTTACCAGAGGAGTCTACTGGTATCAGTGACGAATCTGCCAGCGAAGAAGAATAGGGGGATATAGCGCATGGCCATTGGGACGGTGAAGCCGGTATCAATAGAAAAGGAGATGCAGGGCTCGTATCTCGATTACGCGATGAGCGTCATCGTGTCCCGTGCTCTGCCCGATGTTCGTGATGGGTTGAAACCGGTACACCGGCGCATTCTCTACGCAGTAAATGACATGGGCCTTACGGCTAACAGTACGCACCGTAAGAGCGCCCGTATTGTGGGTGAGGTTCTGGGTAAATATCACCCTCATGGAGACACCTCGGTCTATGATGCTATGGTGCGTATGGCGCAGGACTTCTCCATGCGCTATCCACTGATAAACGGGCAGGGCAATTTCGGCAGCGTGGACAATGACCCCCCGGCGGCCATGCGGTATACCGAGGCCAAGCTGGGCCGTATCGCCAGCGAGATGCTGATTGACATTGAGAAAGAGACGGTCGACTTCATGCCCAATTTCGACGACAGTCTCGAAGAGCCTAAGGTGCTGCCCACCCGCATCCCCAACCTTCTGCTCAACGGGAGCTCCGGCATCGCCGTTGGTATGGCGACCAATATCCCGCCTCACAACCTCAATGAAATCTGCGATGCCATTTCATGTCTCATCGATAATCCCAATGCTACGACTGAAGAGCTGACGCAGTTCGTCAAGGGGCCGGACTTCCCCACCGCCGGCATCATCAAGGGTGTTGAGGGGATCAAGAATGCTTATGCTACCGGGCACGGTAAAATTGTGATTCAGGCCCGAGCCCGTGTTGAAAATATCGCCCGGACCGAGCGAAGCCAAATCGTGGTCACCGAGCTCCCTTATCAGACGAATAAGGCTAGCCTGGTGGAAGCGATCGCGGAGCTGGTCAAGGAAAAGAAAATCACCGGCATCAGTGACCTGCGTGATGAATCCGACCGCCATGGCATGCGCATCGTCATTGAGCTGCGGAAAGAGGCTTTCCCGGAGCAGGTGCTTAATAACCTTTACAAACATACCGCCATGCAGTCCGCTTTCTTCGCCAACATGGTGGCGCTCGTGGACGGGCAACCGAGGGTTATCAGCCTGAAACAGGCGCTCAAGAGCTACATTGATTTCCGCCATGAGGTCATCACCCGCCGTTCCAAGTTCGAGCTGAAAGAGGCCAAGGCCAGGGCCCATATTCTGGAAGGGTTGAAAATTGCCCTTGACCAGATTGATGCCATTATCAGCACTATACGCAAATCGGAAACCGCAGAAGCGGCGCGTCAGGCGCTGATGAATAACTTCGGCCTGACCCAGATACAGGCACAGGCCATTCTTGACATGCAGTTGCGCCGTCTGGCTAGCCTGGAGCGGCAGAAGATACTCGATGAATATACGGGGTTATTGAAAACGATTTCCTATCTGGAAGACCTTCTCGCCAACCCGCGCCGCATGCTCATTCTTATCCAGGAGGAGGTCAGCGGCCTGAAGGAAAAGTACGGCGATGAACGGCGGACCGAAATCGTCGAGGGTGGGGAGGTTCAATTTCGTGAGGAGGACCTTATCCCGCACCAGAGGATGGTGGTGACGCTGAGCAACCGGGGCTATGTGAAACGGGTTCCCGCCCGCCTTTACACCCCGCAGCACCGCGGTGGCAAGGGGATTATCGGGATGATAACCAGAGAGGGCGACCCCGTGCGACTGCTCACCGTGGCCGATACCCACGATGTCATTTTCTTCTTCACCAACCGGGGCAAGGTGTACAGCCTGAAGTGCCATGAGACACCGGTGGATGGCTCCCGTATCGCGCGGGGTATGGCCGTGGTCAATCTATTCCCGGTTGCTGATGGCGAAGTGGTGACGGCAATTGTGGCGGTGACCGATTTTACGCCGGAGACTTACCTGCTCATGGCCACGGTTAAAGGAGAAATAAAGAAGACATCGGTGGACCATTTCGCGGCGGTGCGCAGCAGCGGGCTCATTGCTATGGACCTGGCCGAGGGCGATGAGCAGGTAGATGCCTGCCTGGCTACGGATAAAGACGAGGTCATCCTGGTCACGGAGACCGGGCAATCCATCAAATTTACCGTGGCGAGCTTGCGGGCGAGTTCCCGGGTCAGCGGTGGCGTGCGTGCTCTTCGTCTTGCCTCCGGCGACCGGGTCGTCAGCATGGACCACGCCGATGCCGAGGCATGCCTCCTGATAGTGACCAGCGGCGGCTTCGGCAAGCTGACACCACTGAAGCAGTATCCGCGTCAGCACCGGGCGGGCAGTGGGGTCAGGACTTTTAAAGTTACCGAGAAGACCGGCAGCATCGCGGCGGCTAAAGTGGTTGCCTTTCAGGACCAGGTGATGATTATATCGGCCAACGGGATTGTTACCCGCACCCCGGTAAAGGAAAAGGACCCCAGGCAGGGCATTACCCTGCAGGGCAGGAGTACCCAGGGAGTCAGGTTGATGAGACTGGAGACCGGGGACGAAGTGGTGGCAGTGGCCTCCTTCGGAGGAGAAAAGGAAAAGAGCAAGGACAAACCGGAGAAAAAACCGGAAAAGAAAAAGGAAAAGAAGAGTAAGAAATGAGCATGCCAAGTATCTCTCTGGCCGGGAAAGTAGCCGTTGTTACCGGCAGTTCTCGCGGCATAGGCAAAGGGATTGCCCTCATGTTTGCCGGGGCAGGGGCGGACGTGGTGGTCTGTAGCCGAAACCTGGATGGCAAGCTAGAGATGGCGGCTGACGAGGTTCGAAAACTGGGGAGACGCTCTCTGGCCGTCACGGTCGATGTCAACCGGCAGGTGGATATCGATAGCCTGATAAAGCAAACCATGGACGGATTCGGTGCCATTGACGTTCTGGTGAACAATGCCGCGGCCGCGGTCAGGGCGCCTGTAATGGAGCAAAGCGAGGAGGACTGGGACAAAGTAGTTGATACCAACCTGAAAAGTTACTTCCTCTGCTCACGGGCAGTGGGCAGGGTAATGATAGAGCGGAAGCGGGGCAATATCATCAATATTTCCTCGGTGCGGGGCATTGAGGGGGCACCGGGGAGGGTCGGCTACAGCGTTGCCAAGGCGGGCGTCATCATGCTTACCCGGGTGCTGGCCCTGGAATTCGTCCAATATAATATACGGGTGAACGCCATCGCGCCTGGCTGGATTATGACGGAGCTTACCGCGCCGCAGTGGAAAGACCCCAAGGTTCGCAAAGAGATTGATGCGACGATACCGATGGGCCGATGGGCTTCGGCGGACGAGATGGCCAGCGTGGCCCTCTTCCTGGCCTCAGATATGTCCAGCTATGTGACCGGGCAAACCCTGGCGGCGGATGGCGGCATCACTGCTGCCTAACTTATCGCTTTGGACTTTAACCGGCAGTCCGGATGCCAGCGCTGCATTCCGCATGAGTAACAGTCGCCAAAACGACAGTCCGGTGTCTCTTTGCCCTCCGTCGCGGAGCGGAATTCCTTCTTCAAAAAGGCAGTTGACACCCCGGGGTCGATATGCGCCCAGGGAAGTAGTTCGTCAAGGGAACGCTCGCGGTGTGCGTAGAAGGCGGGGTCAAGACCGCTCTCGGCGAGAGCATGCTGCCAGTTCTCGTAATTGAAATGTTCGTTCCAGGCGTCGAATTTGGAGCCAAGTTTCCAGGCACGGTAGATTGTCGTACCCAGACGCCGGTCGCCGCGTGATATAACGGCTTCCAGGAGGCTTGCCTTCGGGTCCTGCCAGGACAGCTTTGCTCCCAGCCGCCGCAGCCCCTGCCTCAAAATCTCCTGTTTTTTATTTAACTGGGCCTCGTCTTCCTGGGCTACCCACTGGAAGGGGGTATGTGGCTTGGGCACGAAAGTGGCCGCGCTGACCCTGAGGCCCGGCAACTTTCCCTTCACCTGTTTCCCCACGTTGCGGATTTTTTCCACCAGCCGGACAATCTCATCGACATCCTCGGCGGTCTCGGTGGGCAGCCCCAGCATAAAGTACAGTTTCATGCCCGTCCAGCCCCGCTCAAAGGCGGTGGCGGCCGTTTCCAGGAGTTCATCCTCCGGGATGTTCTTGTTGATGACCCGACGCAGGCGCTCACTGCCGGCTTCAGGGGCAAAGGTCAATCCCGTCCGGCTGCGGGCAGGGAGCGCGCCCATCAAGCGGACGGAGAAATGGCTGACGCGCAGACTGGGCAGCGAAAGGGCAAGGTTCGGGTGCTGGGACGCCAGACCGGCGACCAGTTCATCAATACCGGCATAGTCGCTGCTGCTCAGTGAGACCAGGGATATTACGTCGTAGCCACAGTGTCCGATGATTTCTGCCGCTGCCTTGAGCACTTCTTCCCGGGGACGCTCCCGTGCCGGGCGGTAGATAATGCCGGCCTGACAGAAGCGACAGCCACGACTACATCCCCGCTGTATCTCTATGGCGCCGCGGTCGTGGACGACCTCAATGTACGGGACAACAGGGCTTGTCACTGGAGGTGGCAGCCTGGTTATGATGCGCCGCTGGATGCGGGGTTTCGCTTCCGGTACGTTCGGAGTGAAGCTCTTCAGGCGGCCATCAGCCTGATATTCAACATGATACAGGCCGGGAACATAGATGCCCGGAATGGCGGCTGCCTGTCGCAGGAAATCGCTTTTTCGGGCGCCGCCCGCCTTCTCCCATTCGCGGTAAGCATCCAGAAATTCAAGAGTTACCTCTTCCCCGTCGCCGATGACGAATAGGTCGATGAAGTCGGCCATCGGCTCCGGATTCAGCACGCAGCTGCCCCCGGCGATGACCAGCGGATGGCTCTCCTCCCTTTCCGCGGCAAGGACGGGTATGTGGGCTAGGTCGAGCATATTCAGTACGTTGGTATAGGTGAGCTCATAGCCGAGGGAGAAGCCGATGATATTAAAATCCCGGAGCGGGCGCCTGGATTCAAGGCTGAAGAGGGGGATATCCTTTTCCCTCATGGCGGCTTCCATATCTGCCCAGGGGGCAAAGGTGCGTTCGGCAAGCACGTCTGGCTGGCGGTTGAAAAGGTCATAGAGGATGGGCAGGGCGATATTGGACATCCCAATTTCATAGACATCGGGATAGCTGAGGGCGATTTTTATCGGCGTGCTGTCCCAGTCCTTGACGATGCTGTTCCACTCGCCGCCCGTATAGCGTCCCGGTCTGGTTACCTTGAGTAAAATATTATCCAGATTGGTCAAGTGTTTCCTCCGCGCGGTCAACGATATACGACTTTATCTTAACAGAGGGGATAAAATCAATAAAGAGAGGTCAAACCTCTCTCCAGTCTTGTTTTGCTTTTCGCAAAGCAAGTTGGCAGATTATTTTCTACCTCACCCCCTTAATCCCCCTCTCCTTACGAGGGGTCAAAGGAGAGGGGGAGAGGTGTGTAAGAGGGGCTTGCGCCCCTCTTTAACTCCCCGTTGGGTAGGGTGGTGGAGTTAAAAACTGAGGGATAAGCCACAGATGCCGCGAGGGTGGCAGGGTGGGAAAAGATATCTGAAAAGAAAGGGAGAGAGAAGAGGGGACAGATGCCTAGCTCTTTTTCTTCTTTTTATGCTTCTCATTAATTTTAGCTAATATGCCTTCAACTAAGCTTTTGTACCGATTATCATTATTTTGTGTTTTTCGATATTCTTCCCATACGTCTGAATCTTTCTTCCTTGCCATTTTTACCCCCCAGGCCTTGAGGCAGCAGTATAGCTTATTTATACTATGAGGATAACCTTAGGTCAATACTATACCTCTCTAAACTCGCCCTCCACGGCGCCTTCGCCTTCCTCACCACCTTCTCCGCCGCCGCCTTCCGGTTCCGGGGGTGCCTCGCCTTCCGGTGGCGGGGGTGGTTGCTGGTATACGGCGGCGCCGACTTTCTGCATCATCTCGTTTAACTCCTGGCTTGCCTTCTGGATGGCGGCAACGTCGGAGCCCTGCAGCGCCGAGCGCACTTCGGAAATCTTGGCTTCCACCTCCTGGTTCAGCTCGGCCGGTATCTTATCCTTGTTGTCGCGGAGGGTCTTCTCGGCGGTATAGGCGAGGGTATCGGCCATATTGCGTGCTTCCACTTCCTCGCGTCGCTTGTTGTCTTCCGCCGCGTGCATTTCCGCATCTTTCTGCATTTTTTCTATTTCTTCCTTGTTCAGGCCGCTGGAGGCGGTGATGGTTATCTTCTGCTCCCGGCCGGTGCCCTTGTCCACCGCCTTTACATTGAGGATGCCGTTGGCATCAATGTCGAACGTGACCTCAATCTGGGGCAGGCCGCGCGGTGCCGGCAGGATGCCATCAAGGATAAAGCGACCCAGTGTGCGGTTGTCAGCGGACATGGGCCGTTCACCCTGGAGAACGTGGATATCAACGCTCGGCTGGTTGTCCGCGGCGGTGCTGAAAATCTGGCTCTTGGAGGTGGGGATGGTGGTGTTGCGCGTGATGAGAGAGGTGGCCACACCGCCCAGGGTCTCGATGCCCAGGGTCAGCGGGGTAACGTCAAGCAGCAGGACTTCTTTCACCTCGCCCTTGAGCACACCGGCCTGAATCGCCGCCCCGATGGCCACGACCTCATCCGGATTCACTCCTTTATGCGGTTCCTTGTCGAAGAACTGCTTCACCTTTTCCTGCACCAGGGGCATTCTGGTCTGCCCGCCGACGAGGATGACCTCATTGACCTGAGATGCGGTCTTGCCGGCGTCTTCCAATGCCTGTTTGCACGGTCCCAGGGTTTTCTCAACAAGGTCCATAACCAGCTGCTCCAGCTTGGCCCGCGTGAGCGTATAGTTCAGGTGTTTCGGGCCGCTGGCGTCTGCGGTAACGAAGGGCAGGTTGATTTCTGTCTGCTGGACGGTGGAGAGCTCAACTTTCGCCCTCTCGGCAGCTTCCTTCAGGCGTTGCAATGCCATCTTGTCCTGTTTGAGGTCGATTCCCTGGTCGCGCTTGAACTCGTCACTGAGCCAGTCTATAACGCGCTGGTCGAAATCATCGCCCCCGAGGTGAGTATCCCCGGCGGTTGATTTGACCTGGAAAGTACCCTCGCCGATTTCGAGGATTGAGATGTCAAAGGTGCCGCCGCCCAGGTCATAGACGGCAATCGACTCCTCGCCCTTCTTGTCAAGACCATAGGCCAGCGATGCTGCCGTGGGCTCGTTTATAATGCGCAGCACGTTCAGTCCGGCGATGGTGCCGGCATCCTTGGTAGCCTGTCGTTGCGCATCATTGAAGTAGGCGGGGACGGTGATAACGGCATCGGTCACCGGTTCGCCGAGGTAGGCCTCGGCATCCGCCTTTATTTTCTGCAGAATCATGGCGGAAATCTCTTCAGGCCGGTACTCCTTGTCTCCCATCTTTACCGTGGCTTCGTTGTCCTTGCCTTTAGTTACCGAGTAGGTCTTGCGCTTGGCGTCCTCTTCCACGGGTAGCTCGCGCCCGATGGGTTCTCCCCACTTACGCCCCATAAATCGCTTTATGCTGTAGATGGTATTATCCGGGTTGACGATAGCCTGGCGCTTGGCGATCTGCCCGACCAGACGTTCTCCGGTCTTGCTTATGGCCACTACCGATGGGATAAGGTTGCCGCCCTCGGCCGATGGTATGACCACCGGCTCGCCGCCCTGCATCACCGCCACTTCGCTCATCGTTGTTCCAAGGTCAATGCCAACAGCTCTTCCCATTATTCATCCTCCTTATCCACGTTTTCTCCATTGCCCACCACAACCATGGTCGGGCGGACAACTTTGTCATGCAATTGGTAACCCCTGCGTATTTCCTCTATAATGATTCCTTCCCTGCCTTTCTCCTGTCTCACCGCTTCATGAAGGTTGGGGTCAAATGGTTTCCCCAGCGCTTCAATTTGGGTGAGCCCCTGCGCTTCCAGCACGGCTCTTAATTTGCGATAAATGAGTTTGACGCCGTCTACCCAGACGGCGCGGGACAGTTTTGCCGGTACGTTCGAGATTGCCCTCTCCAGGTCATCCAGGACAGGTAATAGTTCGAGCAAGAGGCCGGCATTGACAAATCGTGTGAATTCCTCTCTCTCCTGCTCGCTGCGCCGCTTGAAATTTGTGAAGTCGGCCTGCGCACGCTGCCAGCCGGCCAGGTTAGCTTCTGCCTTTGCCTGTTCCTCGGCCAGTTCCTGCCTCAGGCTTTCCATATCCTCGCTTTCAACGAGCTCTGGTGCCGCCTCCAAATTCGGCTTTTTTTCTGCTTCCGATGACATCATAATCTATCTTACTTTATTCCTTGAAATTCGCCTATGACTTAAGTCACGAAATCACCGGACGGCTTCAGTAGAGGCCAGACATCAATTCGCGCAATATCTTAGACAGATAATTAACCGTGGTAATAGTATGCGCGTAAGGCATGCGGGTAGGGCCAAGAACGCTGACCGTACCCGCCGCCTCGTTGGAGATACCGTACTTGCTGGTCACGATACTGTAGTTGTGAAAGGTTTCATCCTCGTTTTCCATGCCGATGGTAACCGTTACTTTGTGGCTTTCCAGCTCTTTCGGAATGATTGTCTTGATAAGGCGGCGCTTTTCCACCAATTCCATGAGACCGCGCATTCTGTCGCTGTGTGTGAACTCGGGCTGGCTGAGCATGAAATGAAACCCATCGAGATACGGTTCTTCATCTTCTTGCTCATCTTCGTCCTGCATCATACGGCTTAAAACGTCCAGGGTCTGTTCCTCAGCCGGGGAAAACTCGCTTTCTTTCTTCATGATTTGTTCTCGGTT
>CAYZOI010000004.1:0-40687 GCA_964480145.1 uncultured Dehalococcoidaceae bacterium
TCCGAAGATGGCCTTACTTATACCATCACCATCCGGGACGACCTGAGGTGGAGTAACGGCGCCAGTGTCACCGCCGAAGACTACGTCTATACCCTGAAGAACCTCATGTTCTCCGATTGGCTCAACTACGTCTATCAGACCGACTGGCAGGAGGATGTCGAGGGTGAAACGGTATTCGTCGAAGTTGAGTCGGTCGATGAGACCACCTTCGTTATCCGGCGGCAGACCGTTGACCCGGAGTTTGCCGATAACGCCATCTACTCCCTGACGCCTTATCCCAAGCACATTGCCGTCAAGTACGAGGGCGACCTGGAGGCATTCACCGAGGCCGAGGAGTTCAACAACCTGACCTATACCGGCAACCTTGGCGCCTACAGATTCAAAGAGTGGATACGGAATGACAAGTACGTCGTCGAGCGCAATCCGGACTTCTACCTCGGACAGGAGACGGGCGCCCCTTACTTCGAGGAATACACCACCAAGCTCTTCGGCACTTCGGCGGCCATGCTGGCCGCCCTGGAGGCGGGAGATATTCAAAATGCCGGCATTGAGCCGGAGCAGGTGGCCAAGTTCAAGCAGATGGAGGGAATCAAGGTCTATACCGTGCCCACCAGAGCCTACGACCTGGTTGTCTACAACCTGCGCCACAATGGCTGGGAGGGGTTACGCGACAAGGCGGTCAGGCAGGCCCTGTCCATGTCCATCGACAAGCAGACCTTCATTGACCAGATACGTTTCGGCTTTGCCGACCCCGCCTTCAGTTTCATCCCCAAGCCCTCTCCGTGGTACACCGAGGAAGGCGTACCCAAGTTTGGCACCGGCGACCTGTATGACAAGGAAGCGGCCAAGGAAATGCTGCTCGAAGCCGGCTACGGCACCAGAGAGAGCGACGGCAGTATATCCATTCATGACGGTGACGGAGAGCCGATACAGCTGACACTGGTGACCACCACCGGCAGCAAGCTCACCGAAGATATCACCCTCTTTATGAAGCAGGAGCTGGGGGAAATCGGCATCGAGGTGTCTTTCAAGCTCGTTCCCTGGCCTACCCAGCTGCGTCAGTACATGATGAATAAAGTGCCCGGTTCAGATGAGGAGCCGAATTACAATAACGGCCCCGATGCCGTCAGTGAGGAGACGTGGGACATGATGGTCCTCGCCTTCAATACCCACCCCATTGCCCCGTCAGGTTCCAGAGTCTTCTTTATCACCGACGGCGGGCTCAATTTCTGGGGATATTCCAACGAGAGAGTTGATAAGCTCTTCCTGGAGGTCAGGTCAGAAAAGGCGCTGGACCTCGAGGTGCGCAAACAGATGTATGCCGAGATAAGCCAGCTTATCGCCGATGACCAGCCGGCCAATTTCCTCTCATTCCCCAGCAGCAATCAGGGCTTTCAGACAAACGTGGAGGGAATTGACCCGGGCATGAGGCTGGGCTGGAACCACCATGAATGGTATTTCGCCGAACCCTAATGAACTTCTGAAGGGACATAACAGTGAAACGGGGCGGCTTGCAGAATTACATCATCAGAAGGCTGATTTACGCGTTCCTCATCGCCTTTGGTGTGGTGACCATCACCTTCATACTGCTGCGCATCGGCCCCAGCTCTCCGGCAGATAAGTATCTGGCCAATATATCCGCCCGCACCCAGGACCCAGCCGCGGTCGTTGAAGCCGTTGAATCGCGCTATGGCCTCGACAAACCGATATACGAACAGTACTTTAACTATCTGGTCAATATGGCCCGCGGCGACTGGGGATGGTCATTCAGCACCTCCCTGCCGGTTATCGAGCTAATCAAACGCCACTGGGTCTATTCCTTCCAGCTTATCCTGCTCAGCATGCTCTTCGCCTCTTCCCTGGGCCTTCTGATTGGTATTTACTCGGCGGTGAAGCAATACACCAAGACCGATTACATCGCCACCTTCTTTTCCTTCATCGGCATCTCTATACCCAACTTCTGGCTGGGCATTATGCTTATCCTGGTTTTCTCGGTGCAGCTGGGCTGGTTCAAGACCTACTACGATACCGGCCTGCCCCTGTTTTCCCTAGCCAACTTGAAAGCACTCGTCTTGCCCGTGATTACCCTCGGCACCGGCATGATGGCCGGCTATACCAGATACGCCAGGTCGGCAACGCTGGAAAATCTGAGAAGAGATTTCGTGAAGACGGCCCGGGCCAAGGGTCTTCCGGAACACGTGGTTATCGGCAAGCACGTGCTCCGCAACGCCATTCTGCCCATCATCACCATCATCATGTTTGACCTGGCCGGCGTTGTCTTCGGAGGCGCCTACCTGACGGAAATCATCTTTGGCATTCCCGGACTTGGTCGAGTGTCCTTCAATGCCATCTTTGCCAACGATTACCCGGTGGTCATCACCATTACCCTTATCGGCGCCATGGTGGTCCTGCTCACCAACCTGGCCACCGACATCGCCTATACCTGGCTTGACCCCAGAATAAGGTACGATTGAGGAAATCTTGATGAGGCGATTAAGCAAGATTTTCGGCGGACGGCGGAACCTGCTCTTCAGCGGGCTCATGCTGGCTTTGCTTTCCATCTTTCTTCTCGATTTATTCGTCGTCGACCGCATTTTCGGGCCTTTCGCCTATTTCTCCCTGTTCTTTGCCCTGCTCATCATTTTCTACGGTATATATCCGCTTTACGTGAACCGCCGCCTGACACGTTACTACTGGGATAGAACCAAAAGACACCGGCTGGCCGTCATCGGGCTGGCATTCATCATCGTTCTGGTCGCGGTCGCCATCTTTGGCCCCTTCCTGACACAGGACCCGACCAGGGTGGACTTCCCGAACAAGAACCTGCCCCCGGTGGGCTTTTCTTCAGAACAATCCCTTTACGACCGGACAACGGGGCAGTTCATCATCACGGAGACGCCCGGCACCTGGCTTCACCCCCTCGGCACCGATGACAAGGGCCGTGACCTGCTTGCCATGCTCGTCTCCGGCACCAGGGTATCTCTGCAGGTCGGCCTCATGGCCACCCTTATCGCCATATTCATCGGCCTGATAATGGGGGTTGTTTCCGCCTACCTGGGAGGCTGGGCGGATAATGTCCTGATGCGCTTCACCGATATCATGATGACCTTTCCTTTCTTCCTGCTGCTGGTATTCATCGTCTTCATCTTCGGCCCGTCGCTCTGGTTCATTATCCTGGTCATCGGGCTCACCGGCTGGACGGGCACTGCCCGCCTGGTCAGAAGCGAGACCTTATCACTCCGCACGCGGGATTTCATCATGGCGTCAAAATCGCTGGGCGCCAGCGACCGCCGCATCGTCTTCCGCCATCTCATCCCCAATGTCTTGAGCTCGGTTATCGTCATCGCCACACTATCTATTCCCGGTGTCATTCTGGCCGAAGCTGCCCTGAGCTTTATCGGCCTCGGCGACCCCACCGTGACCAGCTGGGGCCTGGTTCTGCACGCCGGCCAGCGCAGCCTGGACACCGCCTGGTGGATTGCCGTTGAGCCCGGCATCATGCTTTTCCTGACCGTGTTGGCCTTTAATTTTCTGGGGGACGGCATCAGGGATGCCTTCGACCCCAGAAGTCAGTTGTAGAAAATGAACAATACCATATTGCAAATCGACCAGCTGAAAACATATTTTTTCACCCGCAACGGGGTGGTCAAGGCGGTGGATGGCGTAAGCTTTGACCTGCGAAAGGGGGAGTGCCTGTGTCTGGTGGGTGAGTCGGGCTGCGGCAAGACCGCCACCGCGCTGTCAATCCTGCGGCTGGTCGATAGCCCGCCGGGCCGAACCGTAGGCGGTAACATACAATATCACGGAGAGGACCTGCTCCAGAGTTCCGGGGCAAGGCTCCGGCAGGTACGCGGCAACCACATCGCCATGATTTTCCAAGACCCGCAGTCCTCGCTCAATCCGGTGTTCACCGTGGGCGACCAGATAATAGAACAGATACGCCTCCATCTGAAACTGGGACACCGGCCGGCCCGCGACCGGGCGCTGTCCCTTATGGAACAGGTCGGCATCCCCCAGGCGGAGGAGCGTATGAAATACTACCCGCACCAGTTTTCCGGCGGTATGAAGCAGCGGGTGATGATTGCGACTGCACTATCCTGCGACCCGGAGATTCTGATTGCGGACGAACCCACTACCGCCCTGGATACCACCATCAAGGCGCAGATTCTGGATATTTTCCGCGACCTGAAAAAAGAGAGGGATATGTCCATCCTGTTCATCACTCACGACCTGGGCACCGTGGCCGGGATTGCCGACCGCATTATCGTGATGTACGGCGGCCGTATCGCCGAAGCCGGCAACGTCCTCGATATCTTTGACCGGCCGAAGCACCCGTACACCTGGGGCCTGCTGAACTGCCTGCCCACCATCTCTGAGCGCCGGGAAAAGATGACGCCCATTCCGGGAGTTATTCCCAGCCTGATTGACCCGCCCGAGGGCTGTATCTTTTATCCCCGCTGTCAGTGGCGGATGCCGGTCTGTCAGCAAGAAAAACCTGAGGAATTTATTATTTCGGGGGAGCACATCGCCGCGTGTTATCTTTACGCATAGGTATCTAGTAAAATGAGCCGGAAACTGTTAGAGGTCGAAAATCTGAAAAAATACTACCCGGTAACCGCCGGCCTGCTCGCCAGGCACGTTGCCGATGTCAAGGCGGTGGACGGGGTTTCCTTTTTCATCGCGGAGGGGGAGACGCTGGGCCTGGTTGGCGAATCAGGCTGCGGCAAGTCAAGCCTGGGCAGAGCTCTGCTGAGGTTGGAAGAGCCTACCTCGGGACAGGTATTCTATCGCGGGGACGATATTACCTCTTTTAACCGAAAACAGCTTAAGGAGCTGAGGAGAGAAGTACAGATGATTTTCCAGGACCCGCAGTCCTCCCTTGACCCGAGGATGACCATCGGCGATGCTATCGGCGAGGCTCTCCTCATCCACGGCGTGGGCAGCGAAAAAGAGAGACTGGAGCGGGTGGAAGAACTGCTGAAACGCGTGGGGCTTGAGTCGGGTCACGCCGCGCGCTATCCCCATGAATTGAGCGGCGGGCAGAAACAGCGCGCCGGCATTGCCCGCGCCCTGGCGGTAAGCCCGAAACTAATCGTCGCCGATGAACCGGTGAGCGCCCTGGACGTATCCGTTCAGGCGCAGATTCTAAACCTGATAACAGACCTGCAGCATGAATTCTCCCTGGCGTATCTTTTCATCGCCCATGACCTCGCTGTCATCGGGCAGGTATCAAGTCGCATTGCCGTCATGTACCTCGGACAGATAGTGGAACTCGCCGCCAGAGACGATTTATTCCGCCAGCCGCTTCACCCCTATACTCAGGCGCTGCTTTCGGCGGTATTTCTCCCGGACCCGCATCAGAAACGGAAACGGATTCCGCTGCCCGGCGAAGTCCCCTCGCCCATCGACCCGCCGCCGGGTTGTCGCTTCCACACCCGTTGCCCCAGAGCCATGAGCGTCTGCCGCCAGCAAACGCCAGTGCTTAAAGATATTGATGAGAACCACCTGGTAGCCTGTCATCTCTACGATGGGGCAGACACAGCATAGAAACCGCTTTCACGGGCAGGTATAATAATGACTGATAGAAGTAACGCAAGGAGGCATATATGGTAGTATCCGCAGATCAGGTCAAAAAGGTAGGCGTTATTGGCGCCGGGACCATGGGCCACGGCATCGCCCAGGCTTACGCCCAAGAAGGCTATCCGGTTACCATCACCGATGTTGCCAAATCGGCGTTAACCGGTGTGAAAGACCGGATAAAATCCAATCTCGATACACTGGTACGCGAAGGACTCATCCCGGAAAAAGAAACGGAAAATATTATGGGCAGGATAACTGTGGTCGACAGTCTGGAAAACGCGGTTCGCGATGCCGACCTTGTTACCGAGGCTGTCTTTGAAGACCTGCCCACCAAAACCAATATTTTTCACGAAATGGAGAAGTTCTGTTCCCCGGAGTGTCTTCTGGCCAGTAATACCTCATCATTTCCGATGACTCAGATATCATCACAGATGGCAAGGCCGGAGAGAGCCATTGTCACCCACTGGATGAATCCGCCCTACCTGGTGCCACTGGTGGAGGTCGTGCCCGGAGAAAAGACATCGGAAGAGACCTGTAAAACGGCCCACGAAATCCTGGTGAAAATAAAAAAGGTGCCGGTAAAAGTGCAGAAGGAAATCCTCGGCTTCCTCATCAACCGCATTCAGACGGCGATGAACCGCGAGGTATACCATCTTGTGGAAGTCGGCGCCGCCAGCGCTGAGGATATCGACCGCGCCGTGGTTACCAGCCTTGGCTTCCGCCTGGCGTTCCTGGGTCCGCTGCTGGTGAGAGACCTCGCCGGCCTGGACGTTGACTGCAAGGTGGCCGATACGATACTTCCCGTGCTGGACTCTTCAACACAACCGAACCGATTGCTCAAGGAGATGGTCGACCGCGGTGATTATGGTACCAAGACCGGGAAAGGCTTCTTCTCCTACACGCCGGAATCAATCGCTGAACTCATTAAGGAGCGCGACCGTAGGTTCATCCATTTGCTGAAGGAGCTCTATTATCAGTGATTAATTATCGGGCTGATACTTCTTCCCGCCATTCGGTTATGCGCGATGACCAGATACGACCGACCGCCTTCTCCAGTATTTCCCGGCGGGGGTCCGGCACATCGAGCGGTGGTAAAACACGATCTTCAAACAATTTCAGTAAGGGGCAATGTTTCTGCAGTTGCAGCACTGTCTGGCGCGGGCCTCCATAGACCACATAGTCAATCAGTTTAGCCCGCGATTCCAATTGCTCCCGCGCGTGAAGGCATACCCTGTCCAGAAATTCCGCGGCCTGGTTTTCCCGACGCCGCTGGAATCGCTGCTGTGAGGAACCGCCCTTTTTATGTCTCCCGTGCACCAGCCCCGTCCCCACCTTGCTCGTAACGAGCTTCTCACCCTGGCACAGGCCCACAGCATAGGCACCGAGATGCACCAGAATCAGGCCAATCGTGTAATCAACCTTGAGCAGATTGGCCAGTGGCCCGGTGACAAATCCGCCGAACACAGCTTGCTCTCGCAGCGGGAAAGGAGGCGAAACCAGGTGCTTTTTTCCCCCGCCCCAGAACAGCACCGCTCCGTTTTTTGAGCCGGCAATCATGCCCGCCAGTTCTTCTGGGAAGCTTGATTCACTGCCGGCATTCCGCAGCACCTTATTAATCACATCTGCAGACAGTCCCGCGGGCAGGTAGACGGTGCTGGCCGCGACATCGCCGGTATTCTCCAGTTCGCCTAGAAACTCAAGCATTCTAACGCGACGCAGATAATATGTACCCGATATCAATGCCGGCAATCCTTTCTATACTGTGAAAATAAGTTATGCGGAGCTACAGGCTGACCATGGTGGCGCCATCGCCGCCTTCATCGTGCTTGCCGGTGCGGAAAGACTTGACCAGTGGGTGGGCGGCCAGGAAATCCCGCACAATCTGGCGCACCGTGCCGCCACCGATTCCGTGTACGACCCGTATTTCGCTGAGGTTGGCGAGCACTGCATCATTGAGGTAGATATCAAGCGCCACCTCTACCTCATCGGCCCGTTTGCCGCGAAGGTCAAGCTCGGTCGATATCACCTTTGTTGCCATCCGCACCACGGCACCCCGTGTACGCGCTGGTTTTGGTTCGGTCACTTTTTCGACGCTCTCCAGCCCGATTTTGAGCTTGAGCTGCCCTGCCTGAACCTCGACTTCCTGTGTATCTTCAAAAACGGACAGTACCGTGGCCTGCAGTCCGATGTCCTTTAAATATACGGCGTCACCAGTTGAAATGCGCTGCTCCGGTTCCGGCCCGCCGGTCTTTGGCGTCCACGCCTCGCTGCCCAGTTGCTCATGAGCCCCGGCCAGCGCCTTCTTTGCCTGTTCGAGCCTCTCCCGGGTCATTTCCCGGCGCAGCTCCGAATTTGCCTGACGAATTTGCCGGTGCAACTCGGCGGCTTCTCTGACAATCCCATCCCTGGCCTCCTGCAGCACCACCCGTTTTTCTTCCTCCAAGCGCTCCAGCCGGTTTTTAATCTCGGTGTTCTGCGCTTCCACCTCATTTCGCTCATTTTCCAGGGCAGTACGAAGTTCCCCTGTTTTCTGCTTCTCAACCATCAGGTCGCTCAGCAGCGATTCCAATTCCAGAGTCCCTTTGGACAGCATACTCCTGGCCTCGTCAATGATTTCCGGCGGGACGCCAAGTCGCATGGCTGTAGCCAGAGCGTTGCTGCCGCCGGGTATGCCCACGGTAAGGTGATAGGTCGGCGCAAATGTCGCCGGGTCAAAGTCAAAGGAAGCGTTCTGCACCCCGGAAGTGGTATGGGCAAATGCCTTCAGGTCGCCATAATGAGTGGTGGCGACGGTCAGGATTTTTCGGTTCCGAAAGTGAAGCAGTACGGAACAGGCCAGGGCTGAGCCCTCGGTCGGGTCGGTACTTGTCCCCAGTTCATCGAGGAGCACCAGGCTGCACGGAGTGGCATTCCGTATAATACGGACAATATTGCCGACATGCCAGCTGAAAGTGGATAGCGTCTGCTCGATGCTCTGCTCATCACCGATGTCGGCAAAGACGCCATCGAAGACGGGCAGGCATGTTTCCGGCGAAGCGGGAACAGGTATACCGGCCTGTGCCATCAGGCTGAACAACCCGATGGTTTTGAGCGCCACCGTTTTGCCGCCGGTATTGGGGCCAGTGATGACCAGGATGGAGAAATCGCGGCCCATTTCCAGCGATAACGGCACTGCCTTCTCCTCGAGCAGAGGGTGCCTGGCCTCAACCAGTCTTATCGTCGCCTTTTCAGAGCTTTCTTTTTTTACCCCGTTGATATCTATAAGTACCGGCTCGCAGGCTCTCACCACGCGGGCATACCTTGCTTTGGCCAATGCCAGGTCCAGCTCCGCCACCCTTTCGATGCTTAGAGAAAGCTCTGTCTCATATCCGCCCACCCCGGCGCTGAGCTTCCGCAGTATTCTTTCCACCTCACGCTTTTCCTCATTCACCAGCTCACGGACGGTATTCCCCAGCTCCATGGTTGACCAGGGTTCCACAAATACGGTGGCTCCGGTGTTGGACACGTCATGGGTGATGCCTTTAATTTCCTTTCTCATTTCCACCCTGATTGGAATAACGTACCGGCCTTCCCGCTCGGTGATTATCGGTTCCTGGATTATCTTGTTTCCGCGCGGTGACCTTATGATTGCCTCCAGACGGCTCCACAAATGCTCCCGTTCCTCTCTTAGCTGCCTCCTGGTTGCGGCCAGCTCCGGTGATGCCCGGTCGAGCACGTCGCCATTGGGGGAAATACAGCGGGCGATTTCCTTTTCCACTGAACGCAGTTCCACCAAGTCACTGGCAATATCCCAGAGCAAGGGCAGTTCTTCGGACACCGTGCGCAGGTAGCTGCGTGTCTGACGCATGGCAGCGAGAGTCTGTTGAAGCTCGACCAGGCTTTTCGGCTCGAGGATTCCCTCCAGCGACGCCATCCTGACGGCTTCCCGTATGTCCGAAACGCCGCCGATGGAAAAGCCCGGTTCCAGGTCAAGGAGCTGCCGTGCCTCCGCGGACTGGCCGAGCCGCAGCGCAACCTGTTCGTAATCAGTCAGCGGTTTCAGCCCCAATGCCAGGTCGTGGCTGGCTGAAAAAGAGGTGTAACCCGCCAGGATTATTGTTATCTGTGAAAACTCCAGTATTTCCAGGCTTTTTTCATCCATTTGCATTCCTCGCACGCACTGTTAGATTATAACACGACACGGCCGACAACAGGCCATCCTCACTCCTCGGAAAACGAGCACCCGGTAATTAATTTGACTGCGCCCACCCCATAGTCTAGGATTAATGAAATGAAAGACAGGGTATCCATTGTCAGCGCCGGGGAAATTGGCGTTGACGCTGCGGTGCGCCAGGCCATAGACCTGGCCGGCGGCCTGTCGGACTTAATCACACCCCGCTCCAAAGTGCTGATAAAGCCCAACCTCTGTCGCCCCGAACCATCGGGCACGGGAGTCACCACCGATTGCCGTGTTACCGAGGCGGTCACCAGATTCGTTCTGGAGCTCAAGCCACAGTCAGTAGTAATCGGCGAGGGTGCCGGTGCCGGCTATGATTTCAGCGGCAGCACCAGCACGGAGGAAGCCTTCCGGGTCTCCGGCACGGCTGATGTTGCCGCCCGGCTTGGCGTCGAGCTGCGCAACCTCAACCGCGACGAATGGGAGGAAGTGTCCGTAAAAAAACCCTACATCATGGACCGGGTGAAAATTGCCCGCACCGCACTGGAAAGCGATGTTACCATCAGTCTTCCCGTCATCAAAACCCATTTAAGGACCCTGATTACGCTGAGCCTGAAGAACACAAAAGGCGTCCTGCCCGGTGCCGAAAAGAGAAAGACGCATGCCCTGGGCCTGGATAAAGCCATCGCTGACCTGAATTCAGTGGCGAAACCAAACTACGTGGTGGTCGATGGGCTGGTGGGAATGCAGGGGCTGTGGGCATACCCTCAAGACAAAGTCGAGCCGGGGCTTATCCTGGCCGGCAGAGAGCCATATGCGGTCGATACGGTGGGAACGTATCTGATGGGGTTCAGCCCTTCTCAGGTGATGCACCTGCAGTATTTCGCCGCCCGACAAAGGCAAAAGGCTGACCTTGAGCATATTGACGTTGTTGGCGAACCTCTTGAGGCACACAGACAAAACTTCAAGTCCGGCTGGGACGTATTCCGGGAGCGATACCCGGGCGTCCGTATCGTCGAGGGTAAATCAGCCTGCAGCGGCTGCAACGGAGAACTGATGGGCGCCCTGACGGCGATAAATAA
Organism: uncultured Dehalococcoidaceae bacterium; assembly: GCA_964480145.1. Lineage (GTDB taxonomy): Bacteria > Chloroflexota > Dehalococcoidia > Dehalococcoidales > RBG-16-60-22 > E44-bin89. The sequence continues at coordinate 10,819 of CAYZOI010000004.1, forward strand.
TTACGGCGACCGCAGCGCTCTGGACGGGCTGACCGTCGTCCTGGGCAACGCCCGGCGGGATGAGGTTACCGAGACTGAAAAGACGGTTATCCTGGGTAAATGCGCTCGAAATCTAGCCCGCCTTGGCCTCTTTGCCAGGGGCTGCCCGCCAATGTACGATGATATCATCAGGGCTATCTGCCGCACCGTCGGCGCCGATGCGGATACAGTTATCACTTCCCTTGAACGCGAACGCAACCGCCGCTGGGACGAGACAGAACACCTGCTTGCCAGATAACTCCGGTTTAAGAACGGCCAATGCGGTGACCGCACAGATTACTTCTTGAGCAGGTCGGAGCAGTCCACCTTCTCGTACTCGCTCTGACAGGGATAACCTTTGGCGACGTACATCGCCGGCTCATTCAAATCCATTATGGCGGAATACAGAGTAACCCACTGCTTGATGCCATCAACGTGGTCATCCAGATGACGGCAGATGGAATTGGGCTGGCTGAAGTGGTCCCGGAAGACCCGCTGAAAGCTGTTGACGTCAATATGCCCCTTTTCCGGCTCCAGCAAGTGCCTGGCCCGCTGGTCACGGAGAAGCGTATCGGGGTATATTGATTTAAGCATATCGGCGAAGTCCTCCCGGCCTTTCAGAGCGATAAAGTGATTGCTGTGGGTAAGGATGCCGTTCTCGGGGTACAGAAAGCCCACGTCCACCGGTGACATTTCCAGACTTACGGCCTCACCATCGCGGTGGGCAATGAAAAAATTGCCTGATACCGTGGCCTTTGCCTGAAAAACTGCTCCCAGGGCCTGACTGAAGCTCTCTGAATTCAATATCCGACGCATGATTAAGAGACACGGCATCGTGGCGCCGAACGCGTCCCGGCTTGACGCCAGGCCATTGAAACAGGCACCGATTCCGACTGAGTTCATGCCGCGGTGAGCCAGTACTCCTGCCTCTGGCTGGGTTACCACAGTCGGTTTCCCTTGCTGGTCTGCTTTCAGAATGACGTTGAACTCCTGAAACCGGGGCAGCCAGTCCCAGGTCTGGCCGATTAACGTGTGACCATCTCTGGTTACCGGCGGCAGTGAAGACACCGAGGTGCAGCCACCGCCCTGATACAGGCAGGAAATTCCCAGGTCAAAGTTAATCTCGTAGCGGGCATTTATGGCGACTATTTCATCAAGCGACAACTCGGCGCCCTTAGCCACCCCCTCCAGTTCCTCCAGTATATCGGCATCATAACCACCGATAACCTCTACTAAAGCGTGGCTCTTTTCCAGAATTGCCTTGCGTTCGGCTCCCCACAGGGTGCGCCACATATCAAAGTAAACTTCAACGTTCTGCTGGATTATCTTCCGCGCCTGGGTACCATATTGCTGGCCACACTCACAAGGTTTGCCCTTGACCGAAATTACCGGAGGCAGCATAGTTTTGGCTCCTTTCTAAAATTCGACGGGCTCAGGCTATCCTTCGGTTATCTGCCTTCTTGATAACCCCGTTGCCCAGCGAATTTTCTATCGGCGTGCTGACGTACTTTTCCATAACCTTGCGGAAGTGATATCCGTAGACACTCATGGTTATTGATATCGGCAATTTCCGCGGGTACTTCATTAACGTCAGCAAAAACAGTCTCCAGTAGTATCTCCGACCCTTTTCTCTGAAGCCCAGGACCCAGATGGATTTCAGGAACGCCTCCAGTTCGTAGGAATGGAGTTTGTTCTTCTTGATAGTCGGCCGATATTCTTTCAGAAATGCCTTGACCCGCTCGTAGTACTGTTTTGGTGAATAAATCGTGGACAGGATGTGCTTGTAGCCATCGATGAGAGTAGCCGAGTTCATCTTGGGGATGAAGTTAAGGGAAATATCATTGTTGTCACCGGTAAACGCTCGAACCAAACGGTTTTCTTTCTTGAGCCGCTGGTGCAGCCTGGTACCGGTCGGAGCATTAAGCAGGCCCACCATCGCCGTGACGATGCCGCTCTTCTGAATGAAATTTATCTGGCTCCTGAAGATGGATAGCGGGTCGCTGTCAAAGCCAACGATAAAGCCTCCCTGCACTTCCAGACCGTGATTCTGTATCTTTTTCACCGAAGCCACGAGGTCGCGATTCCGATTCTGCGCTTTATTGCATTCCGCTAGGCTTTCCTCGTTTGGCGTCTCAATGCCGACAAACACCCGGTCGAAACTGGCTTCCGCCATCATTTGCATCAGCGTATCATCATCCGCCAGGTTTATCGAGGCCTCCGTGGAGAGAACAAAGGGATATTTTTTACTTTTTTGCCATTTAATTACAGCCGGTAGAATCTCCTCTTTCAACTTTTTCTTGTTCCCGATGAAGTTGTCATCGACGAAAAACACCCCGGAACGCCATCCGCTACTATACAGCACCTCCAGCTCGGCAATTACCTGCTCCCCGCTTTTGGTTCTTGGCCGGTGTCCGTTCAAGATAATGATATCGCAGAACTCACAGTTGAATGGACAGCCCCTGGAATACTGGAGGCTCATTGAAGAATACTTTTTCTGGTTAATTAGCGACCAGAGCGGGGTGGGTGTTTCCCGGATTTCCGGTCGGGCCTTCGATAGATAAACGCGCTGCGGTTTCCTTTCCGCCAGGTCTTTAATAAACAGCGGCAGGGTTACCTCAGCTTCGCCGAGCACCAGGTGGTCCACCTCCCGGAACTCCCGGTATCCGGTGGTGAAGAGAGGGCCGCCGGCCACCGTCCTGGTTTCCAGATTTTGACAGCGCTTGATTACTTCCTTTACCGAATCAGCCTGCACCACCATGGCACTGATAAAGACAAAGTCGGCCCAGCTTATGTCCTCATCGGTGAGCTGGCTCACGTTCATGTCGATAAGTTTCTTCTCCCAGCTTTCAGGGAGCATTGCCGCCACCGTTAGAAGGCCCAGCGGAGGGAAGGACGCCTTTTTGGAGACAAATTTCAGGGCGTACCGGAAACTCCAGAAAGTGTCCGGGTATTGCGGATAGACAAGCAGTATCTTCATATTGTCTGACTGTACCTGCGAGCGAATATCAGGTTCTAAATATATTATATCAGCTTTCCCTCCTGATGTAACGCTTACTTACTCTATTAGTTCATACTTACCGCGGCGGCGTGTGCCCAGGACAATCTGGGGTTTCATTTCAACAACCGTGATTTCATTCATCGCAAATGCCTCCCGATTACATTAATTATCGAATTTTTGATACTATACCTGAACCACCGCCGCCATCATACTCTCTAGTAGTACACCTCGACCCCTCTCCCCTCCATCTGCCGTATGTCTGCTATATCCCGGGAGTTATCCGAAAGGTCAAGGTTGTTCCCTTTCAGGTCCAGCTGGTCGCCTTCTCCCAGGCCGTCATTTGCCAGCAGCGGGGAAATATCACTTATTTGATTCTGGTCAAGGTTCAAGCGCTCCAGGCTACCCGGCGAGCGCAGTGGCGAGATGTCATTTATTTCATTGGCGGAAAGATAGAGAAGTCTCAGCCTGGTAAGCGGTGCCAGTGGCGCAATATCGCTGATTTTGTTGCTACCGAGCCTCAGTTCTTCCAGTTGAGTCAATAATGACAAAGTGGATATCTCCGCTATTTTATTGCTGGAGAGGTCCAGTATTTTCAGGTTGGTAAGCGAGGCCAGCGGAGATATGTCACTGAACCCGTTACCATAGAGGTCGAGCAGGTTCAAAGCGGTCAGGGAGGCCAGTGGCGCAATATCGCTTATCCAGTTGGTCGAGAGGTGCAGCTCAACGAGGTTCGACAGCCCGGCCAGCGGTGATATATCTCGTATCTTGTTGGCAGAAAGGTACAGGGTAGTCAGGCTGGCAAGCGATGCCAGTGGTGAAATATCATCTATCTGGTTGCCGCCAAGTCCCAGCACCTCCAGCTTGGCGAGCGGCGATAGCGGGCTGAGCTCGCTTATCTTATTGCCGTGGAACTCCAGCTCCTTGAGAGCGCCGAGCGATGATAATGGCGAAACATCGGTTATTACATTTGAGGACAGAGAGAGAAATGTCAGGCCGGTCAGTGACCCCAGTGATGAAATATCGCTGACCTGATTGAAAGATATATCCAGCCAGTTCAGGTTGGTGAGCGATGACAGGTGAGAGATATCTTCTATTTGATTGTACGCCAGGTTTAAAACGGTCAAGTTGACCATCGACGAAAGCGGGGTAATATCAACGGCCAGATTGCTAGACAGGTCAAGCGTAGTCAGATTGACCAGCGAGGCCAGTGGGGAAAGGTCAACAAGATAGTTATAGGCAAGGTCCAGTTTAACCAGGTTCGGGCAATTTTCAATGCCGGACAGGTCGGAGATGTTAGCGTAATTAGCCGTGAGTTCGGTAAGTCCGTCTAAATCCTCCGCAGATATCGGCCCGGCAGACGGTTTGCCGATTGCGGTGCGCATCGCCGCTTCAAGGTTAAGGTCGGTGATTATTATTGTCTCCGGGTTCGCAGCCGGTAGCGCCGCACATGCCGAGATGAAAACAACGCTTAATGATAATAAAACCACACCCTGCCATCGTATCTTGGGCATTTAGCTCTCCAATCAGGCCACCTCTACAGGTTACCCTGTTTTGCATTATAACACGCTGGCGGTTGGGGATATTAGCAGGGTGGGCCGGCCATTTATTGGGCTTGTGATAATCGCATTGGTTATATCTGGCACCGCTTACCATGTGGGAGAGGAAAGCACTCCCCTCCCGTTTTGTATTGCCGCCATGCAGATAAGCCTGTTGCGTTGTCTCATTTATAGGAGTAAATTATATTTATATATTTGACCTGCTGATGCCCGGTCGGATAATAAAATCGACACCATGACCGGCAGCGATAGATAAAGGAGGCTATTATGGTACCGGAGGAAAATACGGATAAAAAAGGCACTGCCGAAAGCTTCGGCGAGATATTCCGCTCCTTTGGCGAAGCCTTGAGCGAAATCTTCAACGACCCCCAGCTGAAGGAAAAGGCCAAGGAATTCGGCGATAGCGCCGCCAAGGCGGCCAAAACTTTCGGCAGCCGCTTTCAGGATGATGACGTTAAAGCCAGGTTCAGAGAGGCGGGTCAAGCGGCTCAGGATTTCGGCAAAAGCATCGCCGACCGCTTCAAATAGAGCGGATAATCAGTATGCCGCTATTGCCATTTCAGTTTGAACGAAGTGAAATATGTGGAACTGGGTAGTATCCTACGAACCAAGCCCGTTCTGGGGCCTGGCGGTATATGTCTGGCTGGCGCTTACCATTCACGTCATTGCCAATAAAACAGATACCCGTAATTCCTGGCTTGCCTGGATACCAATCGCCAATCTGTACCTGATGTGTAAAGTCGCCGGGCGTTCCGGCTGGTGGACCATCCTTTTTTTCATCCCGCTGGTCAATCTCGTCCTCGGCGTCATTATCTGGATGGCAATCGCCCGGGCCAGAAATCAGCCGTCCTGGATAGGGATACTGATGATTATCCCCATCGTGAACCTGGTAGCATTGGGGATACTGGCCTTCTCGGAATAAGCCTGATTTTTTAATAGCTTGCAGATGCCACTTGACAAAACCACTCTATTTATCTGTATACTTAAATAACAGAAGATAAAGGCTGCGAACAGGAATAGTAGGCTTCGCAACGGGGCGCAGAGAGTCGGGTAAGGTGAGAGCCGATGCCAGCGCCGGAGCAGAATGGGCCTGGGAGCCGCAAACCGAAAGCCACCACGGCGAGTAGGCTTTGACGCAGGGGAAGCGTTATCACATCCCGGGGTATCGTCCTTCCACGAAAGGACCGTACCGGCAAGAGATGGTCATATATTTTTCTTTATCTTCTTTGACCAAGAAGGGTGGCACCGCGGAAGCAGCCTCCGCCCCTTCCAGGGCGGAGGTTTTTTTATTCCCCGAAAAGGCAAGGAAAATGTACTATCCGGAATTAGAAGAAGTAATAAAACTGAAGAAACGGGGTAACCTGGTACCGGTATATCATGAGATGGTGGCCGACCTGGAGACACCGGTCTCGGCATATCTCAAGATAGCGCAGGGCGACTACTCATTTCTTCTGGAGAGCGTGGAGGGCGGGGAAAGACTCGCCCGCTACAGCTTCATCGGCACGGAGCCGTCTCTGGTCATAAAAACCGGCCGGGAAAACCCCGTTGACCCGCTGACGCTTATCGAAAAGGAGTTCCGGCATTACCAGCCGGTGCCGGTATCCGGCCTGCCCCGTTTCCATGGTGGCATCGTCGGCTATCTCAGTTACGAAGTGGCCAGATACTTTGAAAAACTGCCCACCCCGGATAACGACCCTCATGGTCTTCCGGAGTCGGTGCTGATGCTGGCGGATACGCTGCTGGTCTTCGACCACCTGACCCACAAGATAAAGATAGTAGCCCATGCCCACCTCGACGGCGATATTGAGCAGGCGTACTCCGAGGCGACGGCTAAAATCGACCGTATGGTGGCAAGGCTAAAGCAGCCGGTCAGCACCGATGCTCCGCCGCCAGCCGTCCCGGAGTCCCCGGTCACGCCAAATCTCTCCCGGGCGGAATATGAAAACATAGTCACCAGAGCCAAAGATTACATTTTTGCGGGAGACATCATTCAGGCCGTCCTGTCACAGCGCCTGTCCAAACGTACCAGCGCCAGTCCTTTTGCCATCTACCGCGCCCTGCGCTCGATTAACCCCTCCCCCTATATGTACTTCCTGCATCTTGGCGACTGCCACATCGTGGGCGCTTCTCCGGAGCTGCTGGTCCGGGTGGAGGACGGCATTGTCTCCAACCACCCCATCGCCGGCACCCGCCCCCGCAGCCCTGACCCCGACCGCGACCTGGGGTTGGCCAGAGAGCTGCTGAATGACGAGAAGGAACGCGCCGAGCATATCATGCTGGTCGACCTCGGCCGCAACGATATCGGCCGTATCAGCCAGCCGGGCACGGTTTCCGTTACGCAGTTCATGGACATCGAGAGGTACTCGCACGTAATGCATCTGGTGTCCCATGTTCAGGGTAAATTGAGGGCGGGAATGACCCAGTACGATGCCCTGAGGGCCTGCTTCCCCGCCGGCACCGTCTCCGGCGCACCGAAGATACGGGCTATGGAGATTATTGCCGAGCTGGAACCGGATAAAAGAGGCCCTTACGCCGGCGCCGTCGGCTACTTTGATTTCTCCGGCAACCTTGATACCGCCATCGCCATCCGTACCATCGTCATCAAGGATGGCGTCGCTCACGTGCAGGCGGGCGGCGGCATTGTTGCCGACAGTATTCCTGAGAATGAGTACCAGGAAAGCCTGAATAAAGCCCAGGCATTATTTACTGCCATCAAGCAGGCGGAGGCCAGCCATGCTCCTGTTGATTGATAACTACGATAGTTTTACCTACAACCTCTATCAGTACCTGAGCGAACTGGGTGCAGAGGTGCAGGTGTTCCGAAATGATAAAATCAGCCTTGACGGGATGGAAAAGCTGGCGCCGGAGCTCATTGTCATATCCCCCGGCCCGGGCACCCCGCAGCAGGCCGGCATTTCCAACGAGGTTATTCAGCGCTTTGGGCCGCGCCTGCCCGTACTGGGCGTTTGCCTGGGCCACCAGTGCCTCGGCTACAGCTTTGGTGGCAGAGTGGCTGGTGCCGGTGAAATCAAGCACGGCAAATCTTCCCTTATCCACCACGACGGCCGGGGGCTGTACGAAGGCCTGCCCAATCCGTTTCCGGCCATCCGCTATCATTCGCTGGCGGTAATGCGCGATGGCCTGCCGGATTGCCTTGAGGTCAGCGCCTGGACGGAAAACGGAATTATCATGGGCCTGCGCCACCGTGAATATCCGATTGAAGGCGTGCAGTTCCACCCGGAGTCCATTATGACTGAAATCGGCAAGGACTTACTTAAGAACTTCATCGCCATGAGAGGTGGAGAGCAATGATTAAAGAGGCTATCAACAATCTGGTTTCAGCCAATTCACTGAGCTTTGACCAGTCTGCGGCCGTGATGGAGGAGATAATGGACGGGGAGGCGACCCCGGCCCAGATTGCCGCCTTTGTTACCGCGCTGCGCATAAAGGGAGAAACGGTGGATGAAATCGCCGGTCTGGCCAGCGTCATGCGGGCGAAAGCCGTCCCGGTAAAGGCTACGCCGCCCGTGGTCGATACCTGCGGCACCGGTGGTGATAACTCCTCCAGCATAAATATTTCCACCGCGGCGGCGTTCGTGGCCGCCGGGGCCGGCCTGAAGGTCGCCAAGCACGGTAACCGCGCTATGACCAGTCAGTGCGGCAGTGCTGACGTTCTCGAAGCGCTGGGCGTTAAAATCGACCTCAATGCCGAAGCCGTCGCCACATGCCTGGAAAAAGTCGGCATCGGCTTTATGTTCGCCCCCATCTTCCACCCGGCGATGAAACACGCCGCCGGTCCGCGACGGGAGATAGGCATCCGGACGGTGTTCAATATTCTCGGGCCCATTACAAATCCCGCCCGTGCCGAATCCCAGGTCATAGGCGTGCCCAGCAAAGAGCTGGGCGAGAAAATCGCCGCCGTACTGCACCGCCTGGGCACGAAGCATTCCCTCGTGGTCCACAGCCTCGACGGCATGGATGAGCTTTCCATCAGAGGAAAGTCCGTTGTCTGGGAAGTCAACGAGCAGGGTGTTCTGCCCCCGTCTGAAGTCGAACCCGCCGATTTCGGCTTTAAAAATACCGCCATATCGGAAATCAGGGGAGGAACGCCGGCAGAAAACGCCGACATAATGCGTCGCGTCCTCAACGGTGAAAAGGGAGCCGTCCGCGACGTGGTAGCGCTGAACGCCGCGGCCGCTATTTACGCCGGCGACCTGGCTTCCGATATGAAGGATGGTTTACGCCTCGCCGAAAGCGCCATTGACAGCGGCCAGGCCACGGAAAAGCTGGAAAGCCTGATTAAACTCAGCAACAGTCTGGGATAGAAGCTATCATGCTGGAAAAAATCGTCGCCGATAAAAAAGAGGGGCTTAAGCAGCGCAAGAAAGCGGTGTCCGTCTCCGAGATGGAAGCGCGGATTGCCCGGCGCGCGGCTACGCTGGACTTTGCCTCCGCCCTGAAAGGCGACGGAGTACGCCTGATTGCCGAGGTCAAAAAGGCGTCGCCTTCAAGAGGCGTCCTCTGCCCCGAGTTCGACCCCGCGGCACTGGCCAGGGTTTATGCGGATAATGGCGCGGCCGCCATCTCGGTGCTGACGGAAGAAAAATATTTCGGCGGTCATCTCAATCACCTGGCTGAAATCAGGAAGGAAGTTGAAATACCGCTATTACGCAAGGACTTTATCTTTGACCCCTATCAGGTTTATGAATCCCGCGCTTGTGGCGCCGATGCGCTGCTCCTCATCGCGGCCATACTTGAGCCGGAGCAGCTGAATGAATTGTTATCGTTGAGCCATGAACTCGGCCTGAGCTGCCTCGTTGAGGTGCACAACGAAAGCGAGCTTGAGATGGCATTGCACAGCGGCGCCCAAATCATTGGCATCAATAATCGCGACCTTAAAACTTTCCGCGTCGACATCAGCACCACGCAACGGCTGCGGCCACTGGTGCCGAAAGACAAAACCGTGGTCAGCGAGAGCGGCATAAGCCGCCGCCAGGATATGGAATATCTGAAAGAATTGGGCGTAGATGCCGCGCTGGTGGGCGAGGCACTGCTCACCGCCGGCGATATCGCCGCGAAGATGAGGGAACTGCTAAAATGACTTACATCAAGATTTGCGGTATAAAAGAGGAAAGGCATGCGCTGGCGGCCGCCAAAGCCGGCGCGGATTTTATCGGGCTGGTCTTTGCCCCCAGCCCGCGGCGGATTAATCTGGAAAAAGCGCAGCATATAGCCTCAGTGGTAAAGCAGAGCGGCTGCCCAACGGAAGTGGTCGGGGTGTTTGTCAATTTATCGGTTTCGACGGTGAACATGGTTGCCGATAACTGTAACCTGGACCGGGTGCAGTTGAACGGCGATGAATCATGGGAATACTGTAAAGAGATTGCCAAGCCGCTGATAAAAGCCGTCAGGCTAAAACGGGGCCAGAGTGCGGCCGAAGTCTGCGCCTACCTGGCCGAAGGTGTTAAGGTTATGTCAAATCAGAAATATTTGTCTCTTCTAGACCCGCAGGTCAGGGGAAAGTACGGTGGGACCGGAACCAGGCTCGACTGGAAGCTGGCCGAGCAGATAGCCAGGGAATACCCGGTTATCCTGGCCGGCGGTCTTACCCCAGAGAATGTCCCCCGCGCGCTCAAAATGGTAGTCCCCTGGGGTGTTGATGTATCATCGGGCGTGGAGGCGGGCGGAGTGAAACATGTTGCCCGAATCAGAGCTTTCATTGAGGCCGTAAGGAGGTTTGATGAACACGGAAGATAGGCCCGACGTCCGCGGTTACTTCGGCGAGTTCGGCGGCCGGTTTGTCCCGGAGACCCTGATGGCAGCCTTAGACGAACTTGAGCACGCTTATCGGGAAGCATGTGCCGACGAAAGTTTTATCCATGAGTTTCAGCACTTATGCCGGGAGTATATCGGCCGGCCCACCCCGCTTTATCACGCCCGCCAGCTTTCCCGGCAGATTGGCGGCGCCGTTATTCTGCTAAAAAGAGAAGACCTGGCACACACCGGGGCGCACAAGATTAATAACGCCGTGGGGCAGGCCCTGCTGGCCAAACGTATGGGCAAAAAGCGGGTGATTGCCGAAACCGGCGCGGGACAGCACGGCGTGGCCACGGCTGCTGCCTGTGCCCTGCTTGGCCTCGATGCCATCGTCTATATGGGCAAGGTGGACATCGAGCGGCAGTCACCCAATGTCCACCGCATGAAATTGATGGGCGCTGAGGTCCGCAGCGTGTCCTCCGGCAGCCGCACCCTCAAGGACGCCATCAACGAAGCCATACGCGACTGGGTCACCAACGTCGGCGACACCTACTATCTGCTCGGTTCGGTGGTTGGCCCTCATCCTTACCCGCTGCTGGTCCGCGATTTTCAATCGATAATCGGGCAGGAAACGAGAGAGCAGGTGCTGGCGACGTATAACCGCCTGCCCGACTATCTGGTAGCCTGCGTCGGCGGGGGCAGCAACAGCATCGGACTCTTTCACCCCTTTTTCAATGATAGCGAAGTCGAATTCATCGGCGTCGAGGCTGCCGGGCGGGGCCTGGAAACGAACCAACACGCGGCACCTCTAACCGCGGGCAGGGCGGGCGTCCTGCACGGAGCCAAATCATACCTTCTGGAAGACGACAACGGCCAGATAAGCGAGACCCACAGCATCGCGCCCGGGCTCGACTATCCCGGTGTGGGACCGGAACACAGCTACTACAAGGATATCGGCCGGGCCAGCTACGTCGCGGTTACCGATGAGCAGGCGGTTGAGGGGTTCAGGCTTCTCTGCGCCACGGAAGGTATCATCCCGGCCATGGAACCCGCCCACGCCATCTACCATGCCGCCAAAATGGCCGCCGATTTGCCCGCGGATAAAATCATCGTTATCAATCTTTCCGGCCGCGGTGATAAAGACCTGGATATAATCGCCGGAGCTAAGGATAAAAAACCATGAGCCAGATTGTTTCCGTCTTCAAGCCAGACTACAAAGCGCTGATTGCCTACCTTACGGTCGGCTATCCGAACCTCGACGTTACCAGAAAGGCGGCCATCGCCCTGGCCCGTAACGGCGCTGACATCATCGAACTTGGCATTCCGTTTTCCGACCCGCTGGCTGACGGCACCACCATTCAGAGGGCCAGCCATCAAGCGCTCCAGAACGGCATCACACCGCAGATTTGTTTCGATATGGCAAAGCAGCTTCGCCGGGAAATAGACACGCCGCTGGTTTTCATGACGTACTACAATCCGGTGTACAATTTCGGCCTTGATGCTTTCTGCCGGAAATGTGCCGAAGTCGGCATTAGCGGTCTTATCGTGCCCGACCTTCCTCCAGAAGAAGGCCAGGAACTGGAATCTGTTACGCAGAACCATAAACTGGACCTGATTTACCTTCTGGCTCCCACCAGCAACGAGGAACGTATCAGGCTCGTTGCGGAGCACTCCCAGGGGTTCATATACCTGGTATCGGTGACCGGCGTTACCGGGGCCAGAAATACCCTGCCTGATAATTTGCAGACTATTGTAACCGGGGTTAAAGAGAAGACCGCCAAACCACTGTGTGTTGGCTTTGGCATATCCACCACAGACCAGGCAAGACAATTTTCCAGGATAGCTGACGGGGTGATTATCGGCAGCCGGATTATTCAGCTGATTGAGACTGATGGCTCCCTGTCGGCACTGATTGATTTCACCCGGCAGTTGAGACAGGCCCTCGACCATGCCAGATAGTCGCCGCTGCCACCACTGGTCCTCTGCCCGTGCAAAATCTTTTTATCGATACCTGAGCTGGCGTTTGCCTGTCGGGACAGTCAGCTTTTTCCTCCTGAAATTAACAACTACTTAACATTTCTCTGTCATACTTGTTATGATAGTTATTGACTGAAGCTCGTTGACAATAGAGGTATATGGAGGCAGGTAAAATTGTGAAGAGAATCTTAAAGATAATCCTGACAGCACTTATCCTCGCTGGAATTACAGTTCCACTTATCGGCTGCGGCTCTGAGCCAGGCGAGGCGGGAACAGCCGAAACCCAGATAGTCACCGTAGAGCGCGGCGATCTTACGATAGATATTACTGCGGCTGGCAACCTGGCATTATCCCGTACGGAAGACCTCGCTATTGACCTGTTCTACCAGGAAGGGACGATAGAAGAAGTTATGGTGGAAGAGGGAGACGCCGTTGCCGAAGGACAGGCCCTGGTCAGACTGGACACCGAGGAATGGGAAGACGAATTGGGCGCTTTGGAGGACCAGGTTACCGCAAAAGAGCGTGACTTACTTCAGGCAGAAATCAACCTGCAAACCGCCGAACAGAACCTGAAGAACGCGCAGGATAACCAGACAGCCAAGGAACTGGCGCTGCTTAATGCTCAAATAAGTTTGAAAAACACCGAGCATAACTATGATGAAGCCCGCGGAATATACACCTGGCCTGATGTTGAAACGGCGCAGAAAGACGTTGAAAGCGCCGAGGCATTCCTGCAGTACGCGTTGGAGCAAGACCTGCCGGAGGCCACCGTGACTTATGCTCAGGCCAGATTAGACGCAGCCGAGGCGGTATTGGATTCAAAAGTAAATGCCTATGACACCGAAGAGGTGCAAATTGCGAAAATGCAGGTTGAAGCGGCCGAGCTATCTCTGGCTCAGGCCGAAGAAGACCTCAATGAGGTAGCCAAAGACGTGACGGTAAAGGAGCTTCAGCTGACATTGAGCCAGGGGAAACTGGAGGATGCCAGGAAAGCGTTAATTGATGCACAGGAAGAGCTGGACAAAGCCAGAGAGAAAAGCCCGCTTATTGAGGCACCGTTTGACGGCTTCATCACCACCGTAAATGTGGAAGGCGGCGACGAGGTACTGACCGGTACGGTTGCCGTGCAGCTTGCCGACCCCAACAAATTTGAAGCGGATATCATGGTCAGCGAGATGGATATCCTTCAAGTAAACCTTGGGGGGGAAGCCTGGGTGCAGGTGGATGCCATGTCAGGACTGACCCTTCCGGCTGAAGTCATTCACATTTCACCCACCGCCACCATTCAGTCGGGCGTGGTGAATTATGAGGTAAAAGTCGAAGTAAAGTCACTCGAGGCGGTAATGCATAAGCGACAAGCCGCCATATCTGAGGACTTTCAGCTCAGAGAAGGGCTGACCGTCACCGTGACCATCCTGGTGGACGAGCGAACAGATGTATTGCTGGTTCCCAGCAATGCGATTATTCGCCGGGGGACGGGGGCATATGTCCAGGTCGTCAATGGTGACGCGACTGAAGAACGGGCGATAGAAACGGGCGTCAGCGACTGGCAGTTCACCGAGATAATTGCTGGGCTAAGTGAAGGTGAGCAGGTGGTTGTGCCAAAGAATACCAGCGCTACAACTTCAACGCTACAGCCAAAGGGGCCAATGCCTTTTCCGCGGCCGCACTAGAAGGAGAGTAACCCGGATGATTCACCTGCAGGACATAACGAAAGTCTATCCCATGGGCAAAAGAGAGCTGACGGTGCTCAGAGGGGTTAACCTTCGTATTGAGAAGGGCGAGCTGCTGGCAATTATGGGGCCTTCCGGCTCAGGCAAGTCGACCATACTCAATCTCATCGGCTGCCTGGATAAACCAACTTCAGGCAGCTATTATCTGGAGGATAGAGAAGTAAGCCGCCTCAGCAGCGGTGAGCTGGCTGCGGTCAGGGGCCAGAAGATAGGCTTTGTTTTTCAGACTTTCAATCTGCTGCCCCGGCTCTCGGCACTGGCCAATGTAGAGCTGGGTATGAGATACGCCGGCGGTGTCGACCGTAATCGAGCTATGGAGGCATTGACCAAAGTCGGGCTCTCCGACCGGGCCAACCACCGCCCCACCGAACTCTCCGGCGGAGAGATGCAAAGGGTCGCCATCGCCCGGGCAATAGTAAAAAACCCTCCCCTGATTCTGGCGGATGAGCCCACCGGCAACCTGGACAGCCGTTCCGGCGCCGAGATAATCTCCATCCTCACCTCTTTACACGCCGAGCAGGGCGTTACCCTGGTGGTGATAACCCATGACGCCAACATCGCTCACCACTGCCAGCGCATTGTGCATCTCATGGACGGACAGGTAGAAAGGGAGGAGAAGGTATGAAAAAGTGGCTCGAGCCTTTAGCCACTGCCTGGGTAGGCGTGATTACACACAAGCTTCGTAGCTCCCTGACCATACTGGGAATCGTCATTGGCGTCGCCGCCGTGATTACGCTCATGTCCATAGGAAAAGGTGCCGAAGCCCGGATTATCTCCAACATCGAAAGCATGGGGTCAGACCTGGTTACTATCCAGCCAGGCGCACGCACCTTTGGCGGCGTCAAGAGCGCCGCTGATACGCTCACTATTGAAGATGCGGAGGCAATAGCCGAACAAGTCCCCTACATATCTTCTGTAGCTCCTTCTTACTCAAGCAACCTCCAGTTGGTCGTCGGTGGTGAGAATATGAAATCCCAGGTTACCGGGGTAACCCCCGAGTATATGCCGGTAAACAATCTGGAAATTGCCAATGGTATTTTTTTCTCCGCAAATGATTATCGGCGTGGTTCCAAGGTAGCCGTGCTCGGTTCTGATGTTAAAGATACGCTGTTCGGAGATACAAATCCCATCGGCCAGCAGATGCGGATGGGCAGCATTATCGTGCGCGTCATCGGCATTCTGGAGAGCAAAGGGGCAATGTGGGGTTCACCTGATAACGCCATCTTTATCCCGCTGACCGCTATGCAGCAGACGGTTGCCCAGCCGCGGACGGCTCAGGGAGAGCGCCTGGTATCATCCATCGCATTATCGGTAAGCGACGAGGAACAGGCAGATTACGTCGTTGTCGAAATCACCAGCCTCCTCCGTACCCGCCACCAGCTCAGCCCCAATGACGACGATGATTTTAACATTATGTCCATGGAGGAGATAGCCAGCACGCTCTCCGAAGCCATCGGCACCATGACCCTTCTTCTGGGAGCTATCGCCGCCATCTCGTTACTGGTGGGGGGTATCGGCGTGATGAACATCATGCTGGTGTCAGTACTGGAGAGGACGCGGGAGATAGGCATCCGCAAGGCACTGGGAGCTAGGGAGCGAGACATATGGACTCAGTTTCTCATCGAGGCGGCTTTTCTGACTTTTACCGGCGGCATCATCGGCGTTATCGTGGGCTGGGCGGTCTCATATATCATCTCCAGCACCGGTGCGATAACGACTGTGGTTACTGCTGATATAGTTATCCTGGCGGTTTCGGTATCGGTAGGCATTGGTCTGTTCTTCGGCTTTTATCCCGCATGGAATGCCTCACGCCTTAACCCAATTGAAGCTCTCAGGTCCGAATAGGGTTCTTCGTCAGGTAGTCATCTCTGGGAAACGGTGCCGGTTTTCATACCGCGCCGACGGCCACGTTTTATTCACTGGCCTGAGTCGTCGCTTTTCAACGGTAGCGGTATTCCGGCCACCATCATAATCACTTCATCGGCACGCTGCGCCAGCATTTGATTGGCCTTGCCCAGCAAATCACGGTACAGGCGGCTCATTCCATCGGCGGGCACTATCCCTGAACCAACGTCATTGCTCACCATTATGAAGCTGGCCTCGACTTTATGGAAACATTCTATCAGCGCGCTGATTTCATCCGCGACGGCTTGCTCAACAATATCAGTCTCTTTCTGCCTGTTATCCAGAGGGTAATGCTGACTTAAAATATTATTCACCAGGAGAGTGATGCAATCGATAATCACCACCTGAGCATCGCCTATTTCCTGTCGGACACCATCTCCAACATGGGTCGGCACTTCCAGTGTCCGCCACGCGGCTGGCCTTGTTCTCTTGTGTTCCTCAATGCGCTGCCGCATCTCTTCATCCAGAGCCTCTGCCGTGGCCACAAAAAGCACCGGCCCCGAAGCTTTCCGGGCCAGTTCCATCGCGTAGTGACTTTTACCGCTGCGCGCCCCACCAACTATCAGGGTAGCTTTCCCCATGATTACTTCGCTCTCAACTCCGCACTCAATATTTCCAGAAACCAGTGCTTGTCCCGGAATACCTTTTTGGCTTCCGTTATTTCCATTCTCTCCCGGAACAGGGGGCCATCAATCACCAGGGTATGGTATTCCCCGGCTTCACCGCAGGGCGTAATGCCTTTGGTCTTACCCAGTTCTTTTATCTCGTTGAAAAAGTCCATGTCCAGGCTTCGCCCCAGCCACTCCTCGCCAAGAAAATCAGCCCTCGTGGCAACGATAACCGCCTTGAACCCAGAATTTATAAAATCTTTCAATATATCGTCCTGGCTTTCACCCCAGACTGGCTGATGTGCCGTTATACCGACCTCCCGACACACCCTTTCCACCCACTCCCGATGCTCATCAAGGTCAATATCCCCGAAGACGCCACCCTCAATACCCTCTTTCTTTAGTTCATTGACCATTTTCTTGAATTCGACTTCATAGCTCTGCCAGGTAGCCTGCCGCTGCACCAGTGGAATGCCCATCGCCTGTGACTGCAATCTGAGTATCTCGGCCGACAGCCCGTGAGTGCGCGAGCGTGCCCCGTCTTCAGTGACCATATTGGCCAGATAGCATATTTCCAGCCCGTCTTTTCTCGCCCGGTAACCGGCAAGGCTGCTTTCCTTGCCTCCACTCCACGATACAAAAACCTGACTCATTATTCTCCTCTCTCAGGTCAGCCCGAACTTGGCCAATATGATGATGAAAATTAACACGCTTACTTCAGCCACCTCGTTTATAGCACCGTAGTTATCACCGGTGAGTCCCTTGAATTTTCTCTTGAAATAAGCGGCTGTCACCAGCGTGACCACCCAGCCGAAAAACAGGACGACCAGGCCGACTAACTGCGCGATTACTGCCGCTATGACTACCGCGATAACCGTTGCCAGGGTGAACCTTGGCCATGTGGTTCCCTGTTTGAAAGCCTTCCCCAGGCCAGCGTCGCGGGCATAGGGATAGGCGAACAATGCATAGGCCATCGCCCAGCGGCCTGTGACCGGCATCAATATGAGCGTCATTATCAGCAAAATTTCCGGAATGCTGGATAGCGAAACGTATTTTACCAGGAGAAGCAGGACAATCCCGACGATACCGAAGGCTCCGGCCCGGCTATCGCGCATCACCTGCCACCTGTCTTCCGCCGTTTTGTGACCGCCCAATCCATCACAGGTATCGGCGAAGCCATCGAGGTGTATGGCCCCGCTGATAACCGCCAGAAAAGCAATCAGCAGTGCGTTCACCACCATCGGTGGTAATAGAATCCCGAGCAGCCAGTTCAAACCGACCAGAATGAGCCCGATGATAAGCCCGACCACCGGGAAGTAACCGGCAGAGCGTCCGACCTCATCCGCCTGTATCTCACGTCGCCACGGTATGGCGATTATGGTCAGAAACTGCAACGCAGCGAAAAACCTGGTCATTGGCCTACCCGTCTCCTTCCGATACTCCAGCTTCACCGAAGGTGGCCATATCGGCCAGAATCCCGGCAG
Source organism: uncultured Dehalococcoidaceae bacterium (assembly GCA_964480145.1). Lineage (GTDB taxonomy): Bacteria > Chloroflexota > Dehalococcoidia > Dehalococcoidales > RBG-16-60-22 > E44-bin89. The sequence continues at coordinate 28,855 of CAYZOI010000004.1, forward strand.
CTACCTCGGCCAGAAATATCCCCAGCGCGGCGCCGGTGCCTTCCCCCAGGCGCATGTTCAGGCTCAGTAACGGTTCTAACCCCAGGTGCTCGAGCAATATCCGGTGTCCCGATTCCGCCGAAAGGTGAGCGGCAATGAGATGGTCTTTTACTCCGGGCGACAGGGCGCTGGCAATAAGTGCCGCCGCACCCGAAATAAAGCCGTCTATAACCACCGGAACGCGTCTCGCGGCGGCTCCCAGCATTACCCCAACCAGCCCCCCGATTTCAAATCCGCCTACCTTTGCCAGCACTTCCATGGGATTTTCTGGCTCAGGCCGGTTCACCGAGATAGCCCGCTCAATTACGGCTATTTTATGCTTCAACTGCTCATCAGTTAAGCCGGTGCCAAGACCGGTTACCTCAGTCACCGGTTTGCCCGTCATAACGGCACAGATGGCACTGCTGGCCGTGGTGTTCCCGATGCCCATATCACCCGTGCCCACAATATCCAGCCCCCTGTCTGCCTCCTTTGCCACCAGTTCTATCCCGGTCTCCACTGCCTTCGATGCCTGTTCCGCAGTCATCGCCGGGCCGCGCGCCATGTTCTGTGTACCAGAGTCAACCTTCCGTGATATCAGGTTGGCATCCTGACCAATTTCGGTGGCGACTCCCATATCAACGACGATAACTCTCGCTCCCACGTGCCGGGCAACGACATTTATACCTGCCCCACCCCGCAGAAAGTTGGCCACCATCTGAGCGGTTACCTCCTGCGGCCAGTTTCCAATTTTCTCCGCCACCACACCATGGTCGCCGGCCATCACCATAACCGCTTTCTCCCTAATCCGCGGGGGTGACTTGCCCTGAATGCCTGCCAGCTGAATGGATAGTTCCTCCAGACGACCCAGGCTCCCCGGTGGCTTGGTCAGCCTGTCCTGCCTGTCCCGTGCCTTCTCCATCGCCATTTGGTCAAGCGACTCGATTTTTTCAATGGTGCTGTTTATCAATTCTGTCATGGTTTCTCTCCCAACAGTCACGCTGGTGACATAAGTTCGCCTCTATCCTTCATTTCTTTCACGGCAGCCATCAATTTTCGACATTCCGGCAGGGCGCGTGCCGCAATGCGTACGTATTCCGGAAAACCGAAAGACGCACAGTCCCGCACCTGGATGCTGCGCTTGAGCAATCGGGCACGGAATACCTCAGCGTTGCCTACTTTGACCAGAAAAAAATGGGTGTCCGACGGCACCGGCGGCAGGCCGAGCTGAGACAGCCCCTTCCAGAGGAACTGCTTCGCCTCGTTTAGTTTCTGCTTGCTCTCGTTCAGAGCCGTTTCGTGCTCCAGAACCCGGGTCCCGACCTGCTGGGCAATGATATTTACGTTCCACGGTGGACAGACCTTCCGCAGCGTGCTGATTATCTCTTCACCGGCTACGGCATACCCGAGGCGCAGGCCGACTAAGGCGTAATCCTTGGTCATAGAGCGCAGCAATATAACGTTACCCTTATGAATTAACTCGATAGCCGCCCAGCTTTGCTCCACGAAAGAAAGATAGGCTTCGTCAAGAACGAGCAAGCCGTCTCCGATTGTCGTCAAAACCGACTCCACTTCCTGCCGTGATAGATATTTACCCGTGGGGTTGTTGGGATTGCAGATGAAAACCGCCCTTGGCTGGCACTGGCTGATAAGGTTGCCCAATTCGTCAGTTCGGAGGGCAAAACCATCTTCCGTTCTCAAGCGGTGCTTGACCACTCTGGCTCCGGCAATGCGACTGGCCAGTTCATACTCGCCATAGGTGGGCTCAGGTATCACAACGCTGTCGTCCTTATCGAAATAGGCCAGGGCAATGAGGCGGATAAGCTCCGTGCTGCCGCCGCCGACTATGATATTATCAGGCTGGACCTTTAATTTATCGGCCAGCCTCTGTCTCAGTCCAGCCGCTTCTGAATCAGGGTATCGGTCGATGGCAAAATCGCCGAGCGGCATTTTTTTTATCTCCGGCGGCGGCATGAAGGGGTTGGTACAAACGCTGAAATCGAGCAGGGTCTCGGGAGAGATACCGCTGCCTTTCAGTTCAGCGTAATTTATCCCGCCGTGGGGGCATGCCTCCACGTTCCGTACTTCGGGTCTAGGTCGCAAGGACAAGATAAATACCTCCTGCCAAGCCACAGGTCACTATCCATAAAGCTGCGGCGATATACATCAGTTTCAGCGCACCGTCAATTGTTGCCGGTCGAAGAGCGGTCAGTGCTTCTCCCAGTTCATATTGTCCGGTCTTCTCCAGTTTTATGTTCAAAGCTCCCGCCATCGCTGCCATCGGCCAGCCGGCGTTCGGGCTTGCCGTCCTGCTGTGCTCGCGGAGCGCCACCTGCCAGGACCTCCGTCCGTTTTTTCGGGCCAGGTAAGCCGCCAGAACCACAAACAGCGCCGTCAACCTGGCCGGGATAAAATTGAGCACGTCATCCAGTCGGCCAGCGAACTTGCCCAGGTACTCATATTCACCATGATAACCTATTATAGCATCCAGGGTATTGACCACCCGGTAGGCAACCGCCCCGGGAACACCGAAAAGCAGAAAGTAGAACAGGGGCGCCACAAAACTGTCACTGATATTTTCCGCCACCGATTCCACTGCCGCCGATATTATCTTGGGACGGGTCAATTTCCCGGTATCGCGACTGACGAGCGCCCTAAGCTCAAAACGGGCTTCATCCAGCCTGTCCTGCAGTAAATGCCCCTTTGTTACCAGCGCGGCTCGCCGCAGCCCTTTTACAGAAAAGGACAGCTTTAAAATTACCGCCCCGGCCACGATGTAGGCCGCGGTGTTGAAGTTGCTCAGATACTGCAGTCCAAAGTAAACGGGCACAGCAAACAGCCCCATGACGAAAAGCACCATACCCATACCGTAGATGAATTGAACGACACTGGACCGGCTTTTTAATCCTTTTCTCAGACATGAAACCACCCGGCCCATCCACGCCACCGGGTGGACGGCATCCGACGGGTCGCCGAAAACAAAATCGATTATTATTGCCAGAAACAATATGAATAGAATTTCCATTTAACCTGGACTAAAATCCTTCTTATTAATATCAACAGGTCCGGGGAGTCTGCCGTTATCTGCCTTGAGCAAAACGCAGGGCAGGCCGTTCCCCGGGTGAGAGTAGACACTGTTCCCGGCCCCATAGACTTCAGCGATATTTCGCTCGTTAATAACCTCCCATGGTGTTCCCTCGGCGTATATTCTACCTTCGTTAAGCATAACCAGTCGGTCACAATATTGCGCCGCCAGATTCAGGTCATGGAGGGCGGCAAGCACCGTCATATTTTTATCGGAGCACAGATTCCTTATCAGGCCGAGTATTTCAACCTGTCGACCAATGTCCAGATTTGCCGTTGGCTCATCCAGAAGAATCGCTTTCGTTTCCTGGGCCAGAACACGGGCGATGAGCAAACCCTGTATTTCCCCTCCGGAAAGCTCGCTTACTCTCCGCTCGGCAAGAGATTGCGTGCCCGTCTTCTCCATAGCCTGCCAGGTGATGGCGATTTCCTTCGGCCCTTCATATTGCAGGAAACCAAGATGTGGATTGCGGCCCATGAGCACTATCTCAAAAGCGGTAAAGGCGCTGGGCAGTAGCGGCATCTGGGGTACCACCCCGATTAAGTGCGCCAGCTGTTGCCTGGATAACCTGGTTATATCCTGACCATCGACGAGAATCCGTCCTGAAAACGGGGAAATGATGCGGCTTAACGCCCGTATCATGGTGGACTTCCCGCAGCCATTCGGGCCAATCAGCCCCACTATCTCCCCCGGCTTTGCCCGCAGGCTGACGTCTTGCAGGACAGTCCTGTGATTGTAGCCAAGCGATACATTCTGCATTTCTATCGTTATCATATCCGCCTCAGAAAATCACCCGCTTCCGACGCCGCAACAGGTACAGGAAGAAGGGGGCTCCACAAATAGCCGTGATGACACCAATCGGTATCTCGACCGGCGCCAGCACGGTGCGCGCCAGTATGTCGGCCAGAATAAGAAATATCGCCCCGGTTAGAATCGACAAGGGGAGCAGAAAGCGGTAGTCGGCACCCCATATCAGGCGCACCGCATGGGGGATGATGATGCCAACGAATCCGATAATGCCCACAAAGGAGACCGCCGCCGCCGTTATCAGCGTGGCCGCACCGAGTAAGATGAGCTTCAGCCTTTCCACATTGATGCCGAGCTGCTGGGCCTGCTCCTCATCAAGCTGCATCAAATTCAACGAGCGAGCGTAAAGCAAAAGGACAACCAGGCCCACCAGCATATAGGGCAATACCATTATCGCCTCTGACCACTGGCTCAGGGAAAAGCTGCCCATTAGCCAGAACATGATACTGTGCAATTTGTCACCGCTGGAAATGATGAGGTAGGAAACGATTGAGGATAATAGCGCTCCCAGTGCCACCCCGGCCAGTATGAGCGTCGTCACGGGCAGCGCCTTGCCGACGCGGGCCAGCAGATAGACGACGGTGGTGCTGATGAGCGCGCCGGTGAAGGCGAGCAGAGGGATTATACCAAACCCCAGAGCGTGCCAGCCAGAAGGCAGCAGGAATCCGATTACCGCGCCCAGCGCGGCCCCCTGAGCTACCCCGATTAGATACGGGTCCGCAAGTGGGTTTCGAAAGAGTCCCTGATAGGTGGCGCCGGCCGCCGCCAGTGCGGCACCCACCAGTCCCGCCAGCATGACTCTGGGCAACCGGATATCAATGACAATCGTCTCCAATGTGCTCGCCCACTCGGGCGCTATCTCAACCAGCGGCAGCTTGGAAAGCAGAATGGTGCCGGTGGTTAAGAACGGTATCTTGACGCTCCCAACCGTGGTCGCAAAAGCCGCGACCACTGCCAGCAGGATAATCAGGCCGGCGATGCCATATATCCGGCCGCGCCAGTGAAGCAAATGCACCGGCGGAGAATTGTTCATCTGGACCCCTCAAACAGTTCGGGATGGATGAATTCCGCAAGCTGTTTCAGACCTTCTACAACCCTTGGCCCGGGACGGCTGGTCAGGTCTGAATCTATCTCATATACCCGGTTATACAATCGGGCTTCCACTTCAGCCAATCTCGATTCCGTCAGGGCAAACAGAACGGGGACATCCTGCCCGCTTCCATGACCGCTGCCGGCGATAATGACCTGGGGGTTGGCCATAATCACGGCTTCCATACTGATTTTGGGATATTCCTCGGCCAGGTCCCGCGCAATGTTCATACCTCCGGCCGTATGAATTAGCTCATGGATGCGCGCTTCCTTACCCACTGTCATCAGCGGGTCATGCCACAGAATATAAAGAACCCGTGGTTTCTGTTCCTCGGTCAGCGCCGCCGTTTTATCCGTAATCACCTTAACCCGGCTCTCCATTTCCGCGGTTATATGAGACGCCGCCTCTCTTTTTCCTGTAACCCTTCCCATCAAACTGATTGCCTCCACCACCTCTGCCAGATTTGTCGGGTCCAGAGTAACTACGGTTAAGCCAAGCCCTTCCAGTCGCGGTGTTATTTCATCCTTGTGAATGTTAGTCGCGAATATCAGGTCTGGTTCAATGTCCACTACTTTCTCGATATCAACCGTGGAAAACCCCCCTACCTTCGGTTTCTGCCTGGCTGCCTCAGGGTAATCACAGTATTCAGTGACGCCCACCAATCTGTCTTCCAGCCCGAGGGCGTACAGGATTTCAGTATTGCTCGGCGCCAGTGATATTATCTTTTCCGGCGATTTCTCTATCCTGACTGCCCTGCCCGCCTGGTCGACTATTTCCAGAGGAAACGCATCTCCTCCAGCAGGAGGCGCCGCTGGTTCTTCACCGGTAATTTGAGTACAGGCCGCCGTCAGACCCGTTATCGTGACCAGAGCTATACAGAGCATCGCCATTTTCAGCCACTTTATCTTCATCTCGTTCTCTCCTTATCAGTCTTAAAAAACAAAAACCCTCGCTCCAGCGAGGGGAAATAAAAATTCCTACCCCTCCTCGCGGAGCAATGTAGGATAACAAGGGCTGGCGTTCTGACTTGTGATGGCTCAACCATCACTCACAGCGGCGCGGCCGCGTCGGTTTTGCACCGACTTGCCTTCCATTTAAGCCCTGACTCGCGACAGGGCGCCCCTGCCTAACCTTTTCTTATATTATAATATAACTTACTATATTTTTCGCGAAAAATCCACCGTTTCAATATTTTCCAGGCGGTTACCCCTACATTACGGTGCCACTATCCTGTTTCTGAGGGTGCCGATACCCTCAATCTCCACTTCCATAACATCGCCGACCTTTACCGGGCAGGCGCCACCCGGGGGTGTTCCCGTCCAGATCATGTCGCCGGGCTGCAGTGTCAGAAAAGCCGATATGTAGCTGACCAGTTTCTCAACTCCAAAAACGGTAAGCCCGGTGTTGTTGTCCTGCTGGGCCTTGCCGTTGAGTCGACTCTTTATCTTCAGGTTATGAGGGTCGAGCCCGGTTACCAGAAAGGGACCCACCGGCCCGGAGGTATCAAAGGCTTTCGCCCTCGTCAGGCGCCCGTCCTTTGCATTAAGGTCATAGGCAGTCACATCATTGCCGCAAGTATAGCCGAGGACATAATCCAGTGCTTTGTCTTCCGGCACATCTTTGGCCTCGCGTTTGATAACACAGCATAACTCACCCTCGTAGCGTAAATCCTCAGATGCTTTCAGGTAGACGACGTCATCATCCGGCCCAACGATAGTATTTCTTGGTTTGAAGAACAGCGCCGGCTCCTTGGGTGGCTCCCAGCCCATCTCCTTGATATGGTCCATGTAGTTCATGCCGCAGGCAATGGTGATGCTGGGGTCAATCGGGGCTAATAGTTTCACATCTCCCAGCTGACACAACTTCGCCCCCTTCTCGAATTCCTGGTAGATGTCGCCCTTGAGGGCATAAATGTCCTCACCTTCGACAATTCCCCAGGTCACCTTGCCCTGCCACTGAAAACGCGCGATTTTCACTGCTTTTCCTCCTTCTACCCGATAATTTAATGTTTTTATTATCGGTTTATCGCAATGCCTATACAATTTAGCCGAAAACAGGCGATAAATTCAAGTATAAAATTATCTTTTTTCATCCAGTGTTAACTTAATAATTGAAAAAGAGGTGAGTTTGACAGTCAGGAGTGGAGATGCTACACTACCAGCGATTTACCGACCGGGACAGCATCTCTACACATTTTCTCACCAGAAATACGGAGGATAAACGTTGGGAGAGCGCGTTAAAGGGAAAGTGGCCATTGTCACCGGTGCTGGCTCAATCACCGCCGGTATAGGCATCGGCAAGGCGACAGCTATTCTTCTCGCCAGAGAGGGTGCCCGGGTCATGCTGGTTGATTTGAACCCGGAGGCGGCTGAAGAGACCAAGCACGCCATCGATGAGGAAGGTGGAGACAGCTTTGTCTTCCAGGCTGATGTGTCCAAAGCCAGTGACTGCCAGAGCCTGGTGGAGAAATGTATCCAGACTTACGGCAGAATTGACATACTGGATAACAACGTCGCTCTGGGGGCGCACGGCGGGCCGGTTGAAACCAGCGAAGAAAACTGGGACCGGGTCCTGAATGTCAACCTGAAAAGCATGTTCCTGACCTGCAAGTACACCCTGCCCCATATGGAGAAGCAGGGAAGCGGTTCCATAATTAATATAGCTTCTATCGTCGCCATAAGGGCAGAACCGAAACCGATGCTTGCTTATGCGGTGTCAAAGGCCGGGGTGCTCGCACTCACCCGGGAGGTCGCCATTCAGTATGCTCAGAAAGGGATTCGGGTTAACGCGGTATCGCCCGGGCTGATGAAGACCCCGAGGATTGCTCGCTACTATACCGATGCCTGGGATGGAAAGGTTGACGAGATGTGGAAACAGCGTGATGCCATGTCCCCTACCGGCAAGCAGGGCGATGCCTGGGACATTGCCTACGCTGTCTTGTACCTGGCTTCAGATGAGGCCAAGTATATAACGGGAGCGAATCTGGTTGTCGATGGCGGCATAACGAGTACCATATCCCAGGGGGCACGCAAATAAAAATCCACGAATATCAGGCAAAAGAACTCCTTTCCGGTTACGGGGTGCCGGTACCTCAAGGCAGGGTAGCGAAAACGGCCGGTGAAGCCAGAGAAGCTGCCCAACAGCTCGGTGGGCGGGCGGTCCTAAAGGCCCAAATCCATGCCGGAGGCAGGGGCAAAGCCGGAGGCATAAAGGTCGCGGAAACACCGGCGGAAGCAGAGCGAATCGCCCGAGACCTGCTTGGCACCAGGCTCACCACTCACCAGACAGGACCAGACGGACTGCCGGTGAACGCGGTACTGGTAGAGGAAGCAATTCAGGCGGAGAAAGAGCTTTACCTCGGTATGCTGCTAGACACATCGACCCGTGCTCCGGTCATGATGGCCAGTGAGGCTGGAGGCGTGGAAATCGAGGATATAGCCGCGAAAAGTCCTCAGAAAATTCTTAAACAGCAGGTTAACCTGGTCACCGGCCTTATGCCCAACCAGGCACGGATGCTGTCCTATCGACTTAACCTGCCCGGTGAAAGCGTCCGGCCAGCCACAGAGATGATGGCGGGTATTTACCGGTTATTTATGGAAAAGGAATGCTCTCTGGTAGAAATCAATCCGCTGGTCGTTCTCAAGGATGGAAAGTTGCTGGCGCTTGACGTTAAGGTCAATTTTGACGATAATGCCCTGCCCCGACACCAGGACGTGGCCCAACTGCGGGATAGCTCCCAGGAGGACCCGTCAGAGGTGGCAGCGGGTGATATTGGCCTGAACTACGTTAAGATAGGCGGCGATGTAGGCTGCCTGGTCAATGGCGCCGGCCTAGCCATGGCCACCATGGACCTGATAAAGCTGGCGGGGGGCGAGCCGGCCAACTTCCTGGATTTAGGAGGAGGCGCCAATGAAGAACAGGTTGCCAGTGCTCTCAAGATTCTTCTTGCTGACCCCAAGGTCAAGGCCGCCTGGATAAACGTGTTCGGCGGCATCCAGAGATGCGATGCGGTGGCGAAAGCCCTGGTATGGGTGCTCAAAGAAAGGGGAGTAAAGATTCCGTTTATTGTCAGAATGAATGGCACCAACCTCAAGGAAGCGATGCAAATCCTGGAAGAGTCCGGGCTGAATATAACCTTTGAGGCAGATCTGGTGAAGGCGGCCGAAACGGCCGTCTCAATGGCAAAGCTGGGAGAGGGCGCGCCAGATAGAGATGCCGGGGAACGAAAATGATACTGGTTGATAACGATACCAAGCTGCTTGTTCAGGGCATTACCGGCAGAGAAGCCTCCTTCCACACCCGGAAGTGTATCGAGTACGGCACCAACGTGGTGGCAGGTGTAACGCCCGGAAAAGGAGGCACCAGATGGGAGGAAGAGGTGCCTGTTTTCAACAGCGTGGAACAGGCAAGGGACGAAACCGGAGCCAATACCAGCCTGATTTTTGTCCCGGCCGCTTTTGCTTTTGATGCCATTATAGAAGCCGCGGATGCGGGTATCAGACTGGTTGCCTGCATCACCGAACATATCCCGGCGCTGGATGAACTTAAACTGCACCATTATCTCCGCGGCACGAACACCACTCTCATTGGACCTAACTGCCCCGGAGTCATTTCCCCGCCGGCCAAATGCAAAATAGGCATCATGCCCGGTTACATTCATAAACCGGGGAACGTAGGAGTGGTATCGCGTAGCGGAACGTTGACCTATGAAGTGGTCGCCCAGTTGACCGAACAGGGTCTGGGACAGTCCACGTGCGTGGGACTGGGCGGCGACCCCTTACCAGGCAGCAGTTTTGTGGCTATTTTGCAGCTTTTCCAGCAGGACCCGGAGACAAAGGCCGTGGTGCTCATAGGTGAAATCGGAGGCACCGGTGAGCAGGAGGCTGCGGAATTTATCCGCAAGCAGATGACCAAGCCGGTGATTACTTACATCGCCGGGATTTCGGCGCCACCGGGAAGAAGGATGGGGCACGCCGGAGCCATCATCAGCGGTAATGCCAGCAAAGCTTCGAATAAAATGGAATCGCTGGCCGCAGCCGGAGCCACCGTAGTGGACAATTTTGCCCGGATAGGCCTTGCCACCAAAGAGGTACTGGGAAGCTGAACATTAATATATATATGCTTCACCGGACGGCGGTTGGAACAGGCATACTTGAGACATATCGTGAGGTAAGGATATAATAATATATGCGGGCTAAACTTACATTTTTGGGTGCGGCGCGCAACGTCACCGGCTCCTGCTATCTTCTGGAGGTTGACGATGCCCGCGTGCTGGTTGACTGCGGGCTGTATCAGGAACGCAAATATCAGTACCGGAACTGGAATCCGTTTGCTTTCCGACCCGATGAAATCGATGCTGTCTTTCTGACTCATGCCCACCTGGACCACTGCGGCCTGTTACCCAAGCTGGTGCGTGATGGCTACCGGGGCAAGATATTCTGCACGCAGGCAACCGCTGAGATAGCCCAAATCATACTGCTTGATTCGGCACACCTGCAGGAAGAAGACGCGGCCTACAAGGCGAAGCGCCACCGGCGCGAGGGGCGCCGTGGGCCGTACCCGGAAGTGCCTCTATATACGACCCGGGATGCGGAAGCGGTTGTACCTCATTTCGAGGCTGTAGAATATGATAGCTGTATCCGGGTGAAAGACGGCGTTGATGGATGCTTCTACGATGCCGGCCACGTGCTTGGCTCGGCGACTATCGCCATTAATATAACCATGGACGGGGAGAAGCGTCGTATTCTTTTCTCCGGTGATGTTGGCGAACCGGACCGTCCGATTATAAATGACCCGGCCATTTTCCATGAGGCAGATTATGTAGTCATCGAATCGACTTATGGTAACCGCACCCACGCCGAGCACAAGAACATTGACATTCAGGTACAGCTGCGTGACTGCATCAACGAGACTATAAAGGCAGGTGGCAACATCGTTGTGCCCAGCTTTGCGTTAGAACGCAGCCAGGAACTGCTCTACCATTTGAACGACCTCTTCCTGCGCGACGAAATCCCGCCGGTAACCATTTTCCTGGACAGTCCCATGGCAATACGCATCACCGAGGTCTTCAAGCGCCATGCTGAACTCTTCGACAGCGAGATGATGCAGCACTTACGCCAGGGGAATTCACCTTTCGGCTTTGACAACCTGAAGATGGTGCAGACTGCGGAGGAGTCAAAAGCAATCAACTTTATAAAGGGGAGCGCCGTAATAATAGCTGGCAGCGGCATGGTGACAGGTGGCCGTATAAAGCACCATCTGGTGAATAACATTTCTCAACCCGAGAACACCGTCCTGTTCATTGGCTATCAGGCGGAGGGAACGCTGGGCAGACTACTTCTGGACGGAATTAGAGAAGTCCGGCTATTCGGGCAGACCTATCCGGTACGGGCGCGTATCGACAAGGTAGATGGATTTTCCGCTCATGCCGACCGCGAAGGTCTTTTAGCCTGGCTATCTGACATGCGTACGCCGCCCCGTTGCGTCTTCGCCACCCACGGCGAGGCAAAGGCCGCTCTCGCCTTTGCTTCATTTCTCAGTGCGCAGACAGGCTGGCGAACACAGGCCCCGAGCTATCAGGATACCGCTTCGCTCGCCTGATAAACCACGTCCCGGTAATTATTTTTCAATCTTCAGGAATATCCATTTTTGCCAATTGGCGAAATATTTGACATATTGATACGGGTATATGAGATAATTGGTTTATAGTAAAACCCCTTGAGAACTTGTTGGGGGGGGGGGGGGGGGTTTTTTGGGGGGGGGGGGGGGGGCCCCGGGGGGTTATTTACCCAAAGGGGGGGGAGGGGGGACGTTTTACTTGGGGCCAATTTGCC
>CAYZOI010000004.1:40697-44395 GCA_964480145.1 uncultured Dehalococcoidaceae bacterium
GGGGGGTGCTGATATAGTGCAAGGGCGCTGGGGCCACCGGGGATTAATTTACACAAGAGCGGTGACTGGTGTCCTTTTTCTTTGAGGCAAATTGGCAACGCCACCTCTCAGAAAGGAGGTGCCCGGATGAAAATGAATAAAGATAAGACGAAAGAGCAATTGATTGGTGAGCTTGCGGAAATGCGTCGAAGGGTTGCTGAACTGGAGTCATTTGAGGCCGAGCGCAAGCAGGCGGAGGAAAAAATCAATCACCTGAACCTCACCCTCCGCTCCATCCGCAATATAAACCAGCTGATAACGCGGGAAAAGAACCGTGACCGGCTGCTCCAGGGCGTCTGCAACAATCTGGTAGAGGGTCAGTGTTGCTATGATGTCTGGGTCGCCCTTCTGGACGATTCCCGGAAGCTGGTAGCGTATGCTGAAGACGGCCTCGGCAAGGACTTCTCACCCCTGCTGGAGCAACTGAAGGAAGGAAAGCTGCCTGCCTGCGGCCAGAAGGCAATACGGCGGTCACAGGTAGTAATAACCGAAGACCCTTATTCCATGTGTACTCAGTTGCCCGTTATCCCCTGAATTCAGCGGCAGAGGAGGGTTGACCATCCGGCTGGAATACGCGGGGAAGGTCTACGGTATACTGTGCGCTTCAGTTCCAAAAGGTATGACTCTGGAGAGAGACGAGGTTGTGCTTTTCAAGGAAGTCGCCACAGACATTTCCTTTGCCCTCCGTAATATAGAGCTACAGGCAGAGTATGAGTTACGGGAAGAGGAGCGCCTGAAAATTGCCAAACTGGAATCAGTAGGCGTTCTGGCGGGAGGCATCGCTCACGACTTTAATAACATACTGACCGGAATAATGGGTAATATCAGCCTGGCCCGGAGGGGCCTGGAATCTGGAGAGATAGCCAAGGCTTCTAACCGGCTGGTAGAGGCAGAAAAAGCATCCCTGCGGGCAAAGGACCTGACCCAGCAACTGCTTACCTTCTCCAGCGGTGGCACACCAATCAAAATAACTACTTCCATTATAGGGATATTAGAAGATTCAATCAGCTTAGCTCTAAGAGGGTCTGACGTCAGGTGCGAGTTATCTCTACCGGATGACGTCTGGCCGGTCGAAGCTGATGAAGGTCAGATAGGCCAGGTCATCAGCAACCTGGTGCTCAACGCCGACCAGGCTATGCCTGAAGGTGGGACACTAAACATAGGCGTCAGGAACACTATCATCGGAAAGAGAACCACCCTACCGCTGGCCAGGGGCAACTACGTGCAGATAACCATCGAGGACCACGGCGTTGGGATACCGGAAGAGCATCTGCTCCGGATATTTGACCCCTATTTCACCACAAAGCAAAAGGGGAGCGGGCTGGGCTTGTCCACTGTCCACTCCATCATAAAAAAGCATGGCGGACATATCACCATCGAGTCCAAGCTGGGTGTCGGCACAACGTTACAGGTCTATCTCCCCGCCTCCATGGAACCGATACCGGCAGTAGAGGAGGTTGCCGCCGAAGCCTGCGTTGCTGGCGCAGGCAGGGTACTGGTGATGGACGATGAAGAAGTGGTCAGGGATTTATTGCGCTCCGAGCTAACTGGCATCGGATATGAGGTAGAACTGGCCAGCGTCGGGGCGGAAACAATCAAAAAATACGCCAATGCCAAAGAGACCGGGCAGCCCTTTGCTGCCGTCATTCTGGACCTGACTGTTCCCGGAGGCATGGGCGGTAAAGAAACGATTAAGAAACTGCTTGAAATAGACCCTGATGTTAAAGCTATTGTCTCCAGCGGTTACTCCACTGACCCCATAATGACTGACTTTGTGAAATACGGCTTTAAGGGTGTGGTTGTCAAACCCTACAGAACCTCGGAGCTGGAACAAGTACTGCATAAGGTCATAACAGGGGTTGGTGCGTAGTAAGGAATGGTAAAGGCACCACGGTATGCATTGTAGCGGAGCGCCCGATATTGTCAACAGTGACGTATACGGCATCGGATTCTAGGTCAGTTGTACGACCCCTGATTTTGTTCAAGTCATAAAAGTCCAGATTTTGAAGCTCTGGTCGCAATTGCTTGTTTCGTTTAGCCAGTTAACCGGAACCTGATATTGACAAATGCGGGACGGCCTATGTAGTCTTATTAGTAATAGCCTGTTCATGGGCTATTTTTATTAAAGCCGCGGTGGAAAGTAAATGGACTTATCTAAGATAACCGAACAATTTACCGAGAGCATCATAAGGGATATGACACGAGTGGCATTAGAGCACCCGGGCAGTATAAACCTGGCGCAAGGCTTTCCCGATTTCCCCGCACCCGAATCTATCAAACAAGCCGCCATCGAAGCCATAAATAAAGATATGAACCAGTATGCCATCACCTGGGGGACTGTCTCGCTCCGCGAAGCCATTGCCGCGAAAACTCTCCGTTACAATCACATTAAAGCCGACCCGCGTAAGAATATCACCGTAACCTGTGGGGCGACAGAAGGCATGATGGCATCTCTCAAGGCAATTATCAACCCCGGGGATGAGGTCATAATTTTCGAGCCGTTCTATGAAAATTACGGCCCGGATTGTCTTCTTTCGGGAGCAACGCCGCGATACATTCGATTGAGCCCGCCTGATTGGTCCTTTGATTTCAACGAGCTTGAAAGCATTTTTAACTCTAAAACCAAGGCCATCGTCATTAATACCCCGAATAACCCCACCGGGAAAGTATTCAGCGAAAAAGAACTTCGTTTCATTGCCGAGCTTTGTATTAAAAATGACGCCATCGCGGTTGCTGATGAGATATATGAACATATTCTGTATGATGGCCACCGGCACCTATCGATTGCCTCCTTTCCTGAGATGGAAGAGCGGTCTATTACCATAAATTCAATCTCGAAAACATATTCTCTGACCGGTTGGCGGGTCGGCTGGGTCATTGCCAGCGACAGAATAACCAGAGAAATAAGAAAGGTCCACGATTTCTTAACTGTGGGCGCGGCGGCACCTTTGCAGGCAGGTGCCGCTTTTGCACTGTCGCTGGGTGAAGAATACTATCGATGGCTAACGGAGTTCTATCAGAATGCCCGGGATACCCTGTGTGGCTCTCTCTTGGAAACCGATTTACACCCTTATAAGCCAGCCGGGGCTTACTACATAATGTGCGAATGTGCTGACCTCATACGACAACATCAATTGCAGAATTCTCTGGAGCTTGCCTATTTCCTGGTAAAGAATGTTGGAATCGCTACAGTGCCGGGAAGTTCGTTTTATTCTGACCCCAGCTACGGACAATTTATAATTCGGTTCTGTTTTTGCAAGAATCCCGAGACACTTCAAAAAGCGCGGACTTATCTTTCAAAAATCTCAAAAGCAACGCGTGACCGCGGAATATAGATTTGGAGTGTGTAACCAAGATTGACCTGCCCCCCGAAAAGGAGTCCAGTTTCATGTTAGACTGGAAAATAAGAAAGGGAGCCATAGATGGTCAGAAAGTCTTACACCCCAGAGCAGATTCTTAAGAACATTGAGAAGGCTGACGCAACAATCTACTAGAATGTTGAGTATGTTAAATGTGACAAAATGCAAGTCTGTTGCATATCCAAGATATGTGTGAGGCCGACAGAGGTACACAATTCTCAATAACTGCCGAACCTTTGTTTTGGTTACTGGCTTTCAGTAGTAGTATAATATTGGCATGGAGATTCCAATATTGATGGA
>CAYZOI010000005.1:0-7390 GCA_964480145.1 uncultured Dehalococcoidaceae bacterium
TCCAGCCTCATTATCTCGCTGAGATATCCTCCCACTGCCTGGGGCATATCCGCTTTGACCATCTCCAAAATCTTCCCCGGCTGCTCCTGGATTTCCTTGAAAATCTGGACTACCTCTGCTACACTGATTTCGACTTTCACGGGCGCTTCTCCTTCCTGTTTGTTTTATTTCTCTCAATAAAACCTTGTAGGAAAGCGCCCCTTTTTTCAACCCCTCCTCAATTTCACACAAAAGATTTTACACTACCCATTAAATCTATGGCGTCGCAGTCGTAGCGTTGCTGTATGGCCTGTCTCTTCTACCCGCAACGTCAGGTGTATGGGTAATAATTATTGGTGTGTTTGCCACTGTGGGGTTTTTGTGGTGGGAAACGAAGGTAAAAAGTCCTGTTTTAGATGTGGGGCTATTTAGAACTAATACCGTATTCGCTTTTTCTAACCTAGCGGCATTCATCAATTACAGTGCCACATTTGCAGTAACTTTTATCCTGAGTCTTTATCTGCAGTCCGTCAAGGGGATGAGTGCTCAGGAAGCCGGTATAATCCTGGTGGCTATGCCGGCAGTCCAGGCGATATTTTCTCCGGTTGCCGGCAGGCTCTCCGATAAGATTGAACCGAGAATGCTTGCTTCAATGGGCATGGGGTTTACAACCATAGGACTCGGACTTTTAATTTTTTTGACGAAAGATACGTCACTCGTCTTCATCTTGACCAGCCTGGTAATATTGGGATTCGGTTTTGCTTTTTTTTTCTTCTCCAAATACAAATGCAGTAATGAGTTCCGTTGATAGCAGATTCTATGGGGTGGCCTCGGCAACACTGGCCACAATGCGTCAGGTTGGGATGACATTCAGCATGGGAATAGCCATGCTGATTATTGCTGTCTACATGGGCAGGGTAGAAATCACACCCATGTATTTTTCGAGCTTTTTGATAAGCACGAGAATAGCGTTAACAATCTTCACCGTCCTTTGCTTTTTCGGTATATTCGCATCACTTGCCAGCAGAAAGCGCAAATCCTGACAAAGCCCTGAATTGTAGTGATTTCCTCTTAAACTATAAGTATTACGATAAGCTAAAATGACCAGACGTTTGATAGACCGATTGTAAAGTAAGAAGCAGCATAATACAATAATTCAGGACGAGGAAGTAATCTGCGAATATGAATTTGGGAAATGGAAGTGGGTGTAAAGGCGGTGTATGATATAGATTCGCTGCAGGAATCACTGAACGTAAGGTTGATAAATCCTTCGTTGCTGGAGCAAGCCCTGATTCACAGTTCCTATCTGAACGAATACCCCGGAACTGTGCGGGCTTCCAATGAGAGGCTGGAGTTTCTCGGCGATGCTGTGCTGGGTTTCATTGTGGCGGAGAAGCTGTATCAGGATTTCCCCGACCTGACTGAAGGCGAAATGACCAGAATCCGCTCGGCTCTGGTGAGGCGGGAGACGCTGGCGCAGATAGCTAGGAGCCTGAAGCTTGGAGATTACCTTTATCTGGGAAAGGGCGAAGAGGCAGGCGGCGGACGGCAGAAACCGGCTAACCTCTCTGGCGCACTGGAAGCGGTAATCGCGGCTATTTATCTTGACCGGGGTCTGGTGGTCACACGAGAACTGGTGGTGAGATGGCTTGCCGGAGAACTTCGGGAGGTGGCAGGTCGGGGAAAAGGCGTCGATTATAAGTCGCAACTGCAGGAAATGATGCAGTCGGAATATCGCTCGTCGCCATCCTACCGGACAGTAAGGTCCGCCGGGCCGGATCATGATAAACTATTCACCGTTGAGGTAATGATTGGAGATAAAGTGCTGGGGAGGGGGGCTGGTAAAAGTAAAAAACTGGCCGAGACGAAAGCGGCCCGCGAGGCCCTGGAGCGGTTTAACCGCAACTTTACACCTTGATAGCTCTTTGTTAAACTGCAATTAGATATCGATATAGTAGTACACTATTTAAAGCAGAGGGTCAGCGATGGGGAAACGAGATTATCGACACAGGGAGTCAAAGAAATCAAAAAAGGATACTAAAAAAATTGCACCGATAATTATCATACAGCCATCGGCGCAGGTGGAAGTAATCGGGAAGGGGAAAAAGAAACGGGAAGGAGTGGATGGGGAGGAAGAGTAGCTGCTTACCAGCACCTTTGCCGAACCGGAGAACTCGGAACCAGGGTGGAAAAAGCCCGGTCATTTCTTGCTCGGTGCCATCTCTGCGCCCGCAACTGCGGGGTCGATCGCCGGAACGGTGAAAGCGGTCATTGCCATACGACCAATGAGGTAATCGTGTCCAGTTTTGGGCCGCACTTTGGGGAAGAGTCGCCTCTGGTTGGACGGTGTGGCTCGGGAACCATATTCTTCGCCTACTGCAACCTGCACTGCGTTTTCTGCCAGAACTATGACATCAGCCAGCTTGGCGAGGGCAGTGCTGTGGACAACAAAGAACTGGCCGGCATGATGCTTTCCCTGCAGTCGAAAGGTTGTCATAATATCAATCTGGTGAGCCCAACACATGTGGTGCCGTTCATTCTGGAGGCGCTTGAGATAGCGGCAGGAAAAGGTCTGCAACTGCCCATCGTGTATAACACCGGTGGCTACGATTCGCTGGAAACACTGGAGTTGCTGGACGGCATAGTCGATATCTACATGCCGGATATGAAGTACTCCGTGGAAGAAGTCGGCGAGAAGTTCTCCGATGTGGAAAAGTACCCTCAGGTGAACCGGGCAGCAGTGAAGGAGATGCACCGCCAGGTAGGCGACTTACAGATTGACGAGTCGGGTGTGGCCGCGCGGGGATTGCTGGTGCGTCACCTCATCCTGCCCGATGAACTGGCGGGGACTGAGGGTGTGGTCAAATTCATCGCCGCAGAAATTTCTCACAACACCTACCTGAATGTCATGGCTCAGTATCACCCCTGTTACCACGCTTTTGACTACCCGCAGATATCGCGCCCGATAACCAGAGAGGAATTCTCGGCAGCGATTGAACGAGCACAGCGCTCTGGTTTAAACCGCCTTGATGGACGGATTTCTCTGCATATTTAAACAGGATTATGGTTGGTGATGGAAAACCCGGTTTCCGTTCGCGCTATTGTTTACGGTCGAGTCCAGGGAGTATTTTTTCGTACTTTTGTAGCGGAGCATGCGCAGCAGCTCGGTCTGGTGGGTTACGTGCGTAATCTGCCCTCTGATGCTGTGGAAGTGATGGCGGAGGGCGAACGGGAACAGGTGAATAAGCTGGTAGGACATCTCAAAACGGGGCCGCCGACCGCTATAGTGGACAGGGTGGAAATCAGCTGGTCTGAGTATACGGGTGGCCACTCAGGGTTCAGAGTCAGATATTAATCAGCCACCGGGTGAAATCCGTAGTGCCGGTCATGCTTCAGCAGGCGGAGCAGGACCTCCGCTGATGTGCGGGAGATATCGCCGCCGCGTCGTTCGCTCAGCTGTTTTCCCAGTTCCTCAACGGTCATTGGCTCGTTGCCGATGGCGATAAAGAACCGGAATATGCTTTCCAGAACGGGTGTCTGACCGGTGATAAAATCAGCGCTGCGACTGCAGCATTCTCTGACTCGCTTGAGAAGCTCAGAATCGGAAGTCTGGCCACCCTCTCCATTCAGCTTTTTGCGGCAGCCTTCACAAAGACAGCTCCGAAGCAAAGTGGAAATAGAACGACCGCGCTGCGGATACCAGTCCGGGTCAATGGACCAGCGCGTGCTAAATTGGTCGATAATAATATCGTCTTTTGTCATGCCGTCCGGAAGAGCCTATCTATGCCTCAAATTCTACTTTCGCTGTTTTAATCAGGTCCAGATATGGTGTCTTCAGTCCAAGCGTTTCGCACACTTCACGGTCTACCTCGTAAGGCTCGCCGATAAATATCTTACCATATTCTTCAACCTCGCTACGAAAGGTGTCATCTTCACCGACCAGCTTATTTCGGGCTTCGATAATTCCCAGGTCGAAGGGAAGGGTGAAATAGAGGTCGGCGATGACTCTATCAATGTCTAGATTGTATAACGTACCCCAGCCATTTAAAGCCTCATCATGGTACTTGCTGTATGGCAGCAACGAAAGAAGGTTCATGATGCTGAGACGGCAGCTGCCTTTGATTATTTTCAGAGGAGCTATGGATATCAGGTAATCGCTGGAAAGGATGACGTTAGGTATCCAGAACGTGGGTATGGCCAGGGGCTTGGGGAGGGGATTATCCACTTCAACCCAGACACAGTCTTTGACATCCATGGTCAATACCCGTGGGAAGTCATAACCCAGGGCTTGATATACCGGATAAATCGGTTCGCCATCGGGCGTACCATCCAGAATAAGGATATCGGCGTCACTGACCCGGCGAATACCTTTGATGAGCGTTGCCAGCATGCCTTTGCTCGTTGAAACCGGGTAGGCATCCATATGTGAGGCGTTTGGCTTAATTAAAACCCGGCGCGCCCTTGAGACCACGGTCGGCGGTTTAAACGTGAAATCATCGGCCTCGAATATCAAGATTTCCTCCTCATAAAGATGCTCAACCTTGGCAACCGGTCGATGTTTTTCAATCCTGAGACTATGGCCACCAGAGTCCTGAGCAGCAAATTTCTGCCTGCCCCATCCAGTGGTACGTATTTGCCATCAACATACAGGTCAACGCTATCTGACGTGCTGGCCAGGTATTTCTGCTCAATTAAATCGGCAATTTCAGCGACTGCCTCGCTGGTGAACTGCGGCACATTGACATCGAGTGGTTTATCGGTGACAATTGCCAACAATTGCTCTGGAGGGCTGACCAGGTCGGACCCCTGGTCGCCACGAATGATTTCAATCTTGGGGTAGGGATACTGTTTAAATCCTTCCGTAAGAACAAGGTCGCAATCCGCTCCGGCGTACTGAGCCAGAGCCTGCGGGTCCGGGTCGTTTTCCAGACGTCGGATGACGACCAGCCTGTCTTTTGAGCTTATCGCTGATACCTCACTGCCCGCCTGACTGAAGCGCCAGCTATCTTTGTTTGGCGCATCAAGCTCAAAGGCATCAGCCGCGTGTTTGATAATGGCTATGCGGTGGCCACGCTGCCTGAGAACCTTTATCAGGGCTTCAAGCAGGGTCGTCTTGCCCGAGTCTGACTTTCCTACAATAGAGACAATAAAAGGCATGTCCGGTACCCGTCAATTAAATATCATCCTCGTCATCCCAGCCCAGCAAGATAACCTTGACTGTCTCGCCGGCTTTAGCACCTGTCGTGTCTTCGGGAACAACCACCAGCCCGTTGGCCAGGCTCATCGAAGTGAGAATCCCTGAGCCCTGGGGCCCGGTAATGTGGACGTGGTACTGGCCGTCACTCTTGGTGACAATCGCCCGAATATAAAGACGACGGCCGTCGGTATTGACCACGGGCTCTTCCAGCACGGCTTCAACCACCGGCTTGGCCAGGTTCTTTTTCCCCATCATCTTCAGCATTGCCGGACGGGCGAACAGCTCGAAGGTGACCATGGAGCTGACCGGGTTGCCGGGGAGCCCGAGGTGGGGCACTCTTCGCGGGTTTCCATTTTGGTCTACCCCCTTGAGCGTGCCGAATGCCAGCGGCTTGCCCGGCTTCATGCGCACCGTCGAGAAGGTTATTTCACCTTCGCTGGCCAGGACGTCTTTTACCACATCATAATCACCGGCGGATACGCCGCCGCTGGTAATCAGCATATCGGCGTCAAGGCCGTGGCGAAGTTTATCCAGCAGCGATGCCTCGCTGTCAAAGGCGATGCCAATTATTTTAGGGACACCGCCATAGCGTTTGACCAGAGAGGCGATACTGTACGTGTTGCTGTTGTATATCTTGCCGGGGGGCAGCGGTTGGTCAATGTGAACGAGCTCGTTGCCGGTGGCCAGGACCGCCACCACCGGGCGGCGGATAACATTCACCTTGCTCATGCCCAGCGAAGCCAGCACACCGACCTCAGCGGGCCTGAGAACGGTGCCTTTTTTCAGTACGGTTGCTCCCCGGGCGATATCCTCTCCGGCACGCCGAATATTCAGGCCGTGTTTAACTTCACATAAAATCCCTATTTCGCCGGTGTCTGAACCCTGGCGCTGGGCTTCGTCCGTGTCTTCAAAGCGAATAACGCTATCGGCGCCTCCGGGCACCGGCGCGCCGGTCATAATGCGGATGGCTGTGCCTGGAGTAACCTCATGCTGGGAAATGGAACCAGCGATAACAGTGTCGATAACGCGCAGAATACGTGGCGACTGGCCGCTGGCGCCAAGCGTATCATTGGCTTTCAGGGCGTAGCCGTCCATAGCGGCGTTGTCCAGTGGCGGTATATCTATATGGGAGATGATGTCTTCAGCCAGTACCTGGCCCATTGATTCCAGAAGTGGAGCTTCCTCGGCTTCAAGTATGTCTACACAGCCGAGTACTTTTTCTAAAGCCTCTTCAACGCTTATCATCATTTCATTCCTCTGGCGATTTCTCCTGCCCTGAGAAGGTCGGCCCGGGTGTTGATATTAAAAAAGCTCAGGTGTTCGGGGTCGAATGGCTCAATTTCGTCGGCTTCTACGTATCTTGTCCTGACCATCGGGAAAAGCCGGTGTATCGGTAATTTATCCTGCTTCAGCAGACGCTCCATGGGTTCCAGACAGTTCTTGGTATAAATGGCATGCAACGGTTCCACCAGGTCACCAACTCTGGGTACCACAAGGTCGAAATCGGCCAAAACCTCCATCATATGGCGCAACAATGCCGGATTCAAGAAAGGCATATCCGAGGCGACGACAAGGTTATAGAATGAACTTGAGGTTATCAATCCAGTGTAAACACCACCCAGTGGACCTTTACCCGGATAAACATCGGTCACTGCCTTTAACCCGGAATATTTATCAGATTTAACCAGGGCATTATTGCTGGTGGTTACCAGTATGGTCTCCCGGGAGAGGGGGGTTACCCGGTCTATTACCAGGTCCAGCAAACTTCGGTCGCCAACGGTTTCAAAAACCTTATCGTGCCCTAAGCGTAAACTATTGCCTCCGGCAAGAACAATGCTGCTAATTTCCAATGTAATAAAGCAATCTCTGCAGCCTCTTCCCCTGACTTATTTTACCACGCGCGTCGGCATACGTCTAGAGGTGGAAGCTGACTTCCGCCTCGTTTCCCCTTTACAGTGCTGGCTTCAGCACGATAATTTGAGTGGCCGGGGGCATCTCTCCGGCCCTGAACTCGACTTCACTGGCATCGGGTTGACTGGTATCACTCTTGCCGCGCAGAAATTCCTCCACGCCGGCTATCGGGAAGTCACACTTGTTGTTCTTGAAGTGCATCGGGATGACCACTTTGGGTTTTAATTGCTCGGCAACCCGGCCGGCAACGGTGGCATCAATGGTAAAAAAGCCGCCCACCGGCAACAGGAGCACGTCCACAGC
>CAYZOI010000005.1:7400-36050 GCA_964480145.1 uncultured Dehalococcoidaceae bacterium
GGCGGTCAGTTCGTGGCCCAGGTCGCCGAGATGGCATACTTTTACCCCATCGACCTCAAAGCAGAATATGGTATTGCTGCCCCGGTCCTTCCCCCCGCTGGCGTCGTGGGAAGTGGCAATGCCCTTGAATTTAATACCTTTGATTTCGGCATCGCCCTTTACCGCCTGGGGAGCACCCTGTACGGCGGCAACATTGCCGTGGTCGAAATGGTCATGGCTTACGGTAGCGATATCGGCGGACTCATCGATTGCCCCGTAGAGGAGTTTGTCGTTTGGCTCATAAGGGTCGGTGATAATTCTCACCCCGCTGTCCGAGGTGATGAGGAAAGATGCGTGTCCCAGCCACTTTATCTTCATTTTATACCTCCTGTTTGAGTCTATTTTGACGACTTCTGTGCCAGGGAGACAACCAGATTGACCAGTGTCCGTACCGGCACACCGGTAGCCCCCTTTATCTGGTAGCCGCGCTCTTTATCGGTCAGGCTGGTGCCGGCGATATCCAGGTGTACCCAGGGGGTGTCATCGACAAATTCGGCCAAAAATTTGGCGGCGGTAATGGCTCCGGCTAACCTGCCGCCGACGTTTTTAACATCGGCCACATCGCTCTTGTTCTGCTCCCCGTATTCGTCAAACATCGGCATTGGCCAGATGAGCTCACCGGCTTCATTGCCCGCAGCAATAACGCAGTTCATTAGCTCCTGGTTGTTGCCGAAGGCGCCGGTGCAGATATCACCCAGCGCGATGCGGCAGGCACCGGTCAGCGTGGCGGCGTCAACCATTTTCCCGGCGCCGTGTTTTTTGGCATAACTCAAGGCATCGGCCAGTATCAGCCTCCCTTCGGCGTCGGTGGAGATTATCTCCATCGTCTTGCCGTTCATGGCGGTGAGGACATCCCCCGGCTTGAGCGCGTTGCCGTCGGGCAGGTTCTCCGTTGCCGGGATGAGCGCCATCACGTTTATTTTGGGCTTGAGCTGGGAGATAGCCACCATCGCGGCGATGACCGCCGCGCCTCCCGCCATGTCTCCTTTCATTTCCTCAAGTTTCTCCGATGGTTTTATGGAAATGCCGCCGGAGTCAAAGGTGATTCCCTTGCCCACCAGGGCGATATCCGGTTCTTTCGCCGTGCCGCCTTTATAGTTCAGTACCACGAATTTCGGTGGCTGACGGCTTCCCCGGGAAACGCCCAGCATCCCGCCCATGCCCAGCTTTTTCATCTGCTCAAGGTCAAGTATGGTTATTTCCAATCCCTGCTCCCGGGCCAGTCTGGCAGCCGTTTCTGCCATATCGGTGGGCGTCATGTAATTGGCGGGTTCATTGACCATGTCGCGGGCAAGGTTGGTCGCCTCGGAAATAATCCGCCCCTTGTCGGCGCCCTTTCCAAGCTGCGCTTTCAACCGGCTGGCGCCCACAATGGAGAGCCGTTTGATTTCACCGGGCTTGTCCTCTTTATTGGTCATGTGCTTGCGGAACGTATAGGTCCCGAGCAGAGCGCCTTCGGCAATGGCCTGAGCGGCATCACCGGGACCGATTTTGTTTATATTTGCTCCCTGCGGAACGGTGGCGATGGTGCTTATTTCCCTGGCGCGCAGCCAGCGGCAGGTCTCGGCCACCGCCCCCCGCACCTTATTGACGGAGAGGTCCGACTTTTTGCCCAGCCCGACCACCACCACGCGGGCGGCCGGCAGCTTGCCGAAGCTGTGCAGCATCGTTATCTCGTTCGGTTTCCCTTTTATTTCACCCTGCTTGATGAGCTGTGAGACGGCGCCACCGAGTGCCCTGTCCACCGCGGCCGCTTCCCCGTCAGGGCTTTCCATACCTTCGAAGTGGTTCACGAGAATAGCGTCAGCCTCAATGCCGGCAATATCACCGGCAATGACTTTAATCTCCATACTTTATATCTCCTTTCATCGGTTTACCTCTCTAACAACCTTGTCCAGGACCGGCGCGATGTCCCGGGAAGTATCAACGGCAAAGTGGTGGCGACGGATTTGCTGTACCGAGGTTTGCATCCTCTGGAACACCGCCCAGTCAGCTTCTGATTGGTCTTCCTCCGAACCGGTGCCGTCCGCACGGTTCCTGAGTCGTTCCTGCACCACCTCGGGCGGCGCTTCCACACGCACTATGACCAGCCTGGCGTCGAGCTGGTAAGCAATATGATAAAGGCGCTCACGGTTTCGCTCCGAGAGATTGGTGGCGTCAAGGACAAGGGGTATGCCTTTTTTTAACAGATGCTCGATGAGGTGATGAATGGCCTGGAACAGACGGGCGCTTTCCGTCATGCTATAGGTAGGCGATGGGAACAGCGCCTTACGCATCACGTCACTTTCCAGGATGATAACGGGGATTCTCTCCGCCAGCCGGCGGCAGAAATATGATTTGCCGGTTCCGGGCAGACCGCTGACAACAATGAAAGCTGGCTTGACCACCGGCTCGGGGAGTTGCTCCAGGCTTTCCAGAAGCTGTTCTGTGTCGCTAACAACCTGTGTCTCGGTCACACCCTGATTATAGAATGTTTTTCACGATTGCGCCAGATGGTCGGTAGGACTCGGCGGTTATTTTTAGCGATCTCTGGCAGTTATAAGGAGCTTTCATTGTAGAAGGCAACGCCGAGGAGTCCGGGCCCGGTGTGGACACCCATTACCGGTGTGAATTCGGTGATAAAGAGTTCGGAGCAATTGAATTGCGAGGCAATGCGATTTCTTAAAACGATGGCGTTATCAATAGCATCGGCGTGCATCACCGTTGCGTGGAGGGCCTCTCCTGGCGTCACACTCTGCTCCATCAACTTCAGAATGCGCTTCATGGCACTTTTGATGGTGCGTGGCAGCGCGACCGTATGGGCACTGGCATGATTCAGGGTAAAAACGGGTTTGATTTGCAGAATCGAGTTGACCAGTGCCGCCGCCTGCGGCACACGCCCGCTTTTTGCCAGATAATGGAGCGTGTCCAGCGTGGCGAACAGGTTTACCCGCTCCATGACCTGCTCCGCCGTCTCTTTCACTTCTTTCAGGTTCTTGCCTGTTGTCGCCGCCTCAGCGGCAGCCAGCGCTACCAGCCCCTGCCCGGCGGCAGCGGTGGTACAGTCGAGCACTTCTATGTTCACGTCAGGCGACCTTTTTGACATCTCCTCCTTGGCTATTGTTGCCGAATTGTACATGGCGCTGAAATTGGACGGCTCGGTGATGCAGAGAATGCTTTCCGCTCTCTGGCGGGCTTTCTGGAAAGCCCCAAAGTACAGCTCGGGTGAAGAGCTGGAGGTGGTCGGCGGTTTGGATGATTTACGGAGCCGTGCGTAAAACTCGGCAGCGCTGATGTCAATGCCGTCGCGGTAAGCTTTATCCTCGAAAATAAGCTGGACCGGCACGACCTCAATGTCGTAACGTGCTACCTTCTCTTGAGGGATGCAGGCGGTAGTGTCGGTTACCACGGCTACTTTATTCATTTGCTTTTCCTGGACTGCCAGAAGTGATACTCACGGTCGAAAATGAGGCTTCTCTTATCACTGACTCCTGCCATGGCCTCTCTGGTATCCGACAGTGACCTGGCGCAAAGAAAGAGAAACATTACTGCTGAGTAGGTGATAAGCATCCCGGAACCATTTATCTGCCAGATGATAAACGGCAATACGGCCAGCCCGACGACGACCGCCAGACGGACATTGCTGGTAACAACGATAATGGCCAGTATAAAGGCCAGGCTGATGGCGAACTCCAGTGGGACCAGTGCGAACAGAACCCCGATGGTAGTTGCCGCTCCTTTACCTCCCCTGAACTTCAGAAACACGGGCCAGTTATGTCCCAAAACGGCGGCAAAGCCGGCACCGAAGACCAGTATCAGTGACAGGTCCAGTCGGAGGGCAATGATTACCGCCAGCGACCCCTTGGCTATATCGGCGACGAGCACCAGGAGTCCCGGCACCAGCCCTATTTCCCGGGCTGTATTCACGGCGCCCATATTGCCGCCGCCGATCTGCCTGATGTCAATGCCTTTAAGCAGTTTTCCGGCGATGTAAGCGAAGGGTATGGAGCCAAGCAGGTAGGCGATAACTATTGCTATCGTGGCGTTTACTACCATTTGCTCACTTTCCGGACCGCAATTCTACATAAAAATCGATGAGATTGGTTCCAGGTCACTGATAGCGTGGAGAGAAAAAAACATGGCGTTTGAATATTCGCCGGCTCTTCCTGAGCCACCGCTCCAGGAGAGGCGGAATCAGGAAAAGCCCCCACATTACCAGGATGAGTCCGGCGAAGGTTTGTACATCGAGCTTGCCGCCAACGTAATAGACCACGGTGGTCAGCGTCAGCAGCCCGGAAATGATTAGCAAGGCGATGCGCAGCCATCGCTGACGTAAGCGAATAAAAGCGGCTATAGTCAAAGCTAGGATAAGAAAGCTCAGCGCAATCCAGGGGGCGAAATAGTTGACGCGCTCCATACATAGTCTGAGCGGTTATTTTCGCATCCGGTACTAGGGTCAAGAACCAGCCAGTGATAATTGGCAAGGGGAGCAGCATTAAAGAACTGAACGGCCAGTCTCTCTTTGCTGTCTGAACCACGATACAGAACAGCCACCACAGGGCAAACAGGAAGTAAAACGGGACGGTCAGGAGAGACCACTCCTTGGGTAGATAGAGCAGGATGAGCCCGAAGGCAGCCACCGGAACCAGAGAGTAACCCAGCCATGGGAAAACCCAGGCCGGTTTGCCGTGCCACCATCCGTAAATGGACGTGCCGATGACCATGACCAGAATAATGGACAGCCAGCCGATGTGGTGCCACCAGTTGAGGGCAAACAGTGCCGCGAAAAGCAAGTGTGGCATGGCGGCTAAAAAGGCCTGCCCCCAGCTGCCTTGGCTGTGAGCTTCATATATCTGCCTGGCGATTACCCTGGCGGAGCCCAGCAGCCCGAGACAGGTGCTTTCCGCTTCTTCTTCGGAAAGGCCGCATTCTTTTAGCTCCTGGAGCTTATCTTCAATATGCGTCTCCAGTTCGCTGATGACCTCCTTTTCTTCAGCAAGGTCAATCCTCAGGTTGTTCCGGATGATTTCCAGGTAGTGATTTAACGCTGTGGTCATGGCTCTACCCGTTTAAATTTCTGCCGGCTGCAATATCAAGTTCACCGCGTTGATGAAATCCTGCCACTGGACTCTCTCGGTGGAGAGCTTGGTGTGTCCTTTGGCCGTAAGGTGGTAGTATCGTCTGGGCCGGCCGTTGGACAGCATCTGCCATTTACCAAGAATCAAGCCCGCCTTTTCCAGGCGATGAAGCGCCGGATACAATGTACCTTCCTTGAATTGAAAGTAGCCCTGACTCCTTTCCTCCAGTTCCTTGATAATCTGGTAACCATACATGGACTGCTGTGCCAGCAAGCAGAGAAGCAGGGAGTCGGAGTTGCCTTTAATGAGTTCTCGCTTCTGTACCATAACTACCTCGTATGAAATAATATTTTGTTATCCTATATATACTAATCGCATAAATGTCAACTTGCAATAGCTTATAAATATCCTTTGGAATTATAGCTGGATAGATAATCGGCGCTAATTAGAAGGCGGGTAGGTGAACCGCTTTACTTCGCCTATTGCTGGCGTCTCGTGAGTTCTACCAGCTGGCGCAGAACTTCTGCCATTTTGCCCAGTTCTTCTCCCCAGCCGGTCCAGTTGCCTTCCTTGAGGTAGTCCTGTGCCTTGTCGTAGTGCTTCTGCGCCAGCTGGGCCAGTTCCGCCAGCTTATCCGGCTTTTCCGTTGTTTCCGGGGCAGATGACGGCAGTTCTTCAGTGGGCAGGCCGGCGTAGATGGCATTCAGGCTCTCCGCAAGGGTCTCTTCCATCACAATCAGGTCGCCGCTGGCCACCACCACTCTTTTCAATTCCGGCAGCTGACCTCTCTCAGCTCGGAGGTAGACGGGCTCCACATAGAGTATTGATTCCTCAATTGGTATAACCAATAAGTTGCCACGGATTACCGTTGACCCCTTCTGACCCCATAGAGTGAGTTGCTCGGAAATAGTTGGGTCCTGGTCAATTCTGGCTTCAATCTGCCTCGGACCATAGACCAGCTTGTCTTTAGGGAAGTTGTAAGCAATGAGTTTGCCATACTTGTCACCATCGCTGCGGGCGGCCAGCCATGTTATCATGTTGTCTTTTTGCGCGGGCGTGAAGGGGAGCATGAGCACAAATTCCTCCTGCTCTTCACCTGGCAGCCTCATAATCACGTAGTACGGCTCCAGGCTGCGTTCGGAATCGGCATAAGTTTCCACGGGAACACTCCAGAGGTCCTCCTTGTTGTAAAAGACGCGCGGATCGGTCATGTGGTAGGTCTGGTAGACAGAGGCCTGAACCCGGAAAAGGTCAAGAGGATAGCGCAGGTGTTCCCGGAGTGATTCCGGCATTTCGTCAATCGGTCGGAACAGGGCCGGGAACATGGAGGCGTACGTATTTACTATCGCATCTTCAGGGTTAATGAGGTAAAACGTAACGGAACCATCGTAGGCATTGATGATCACCTTGACACTGTTACGGACATAATTTATACCGCTGGCGTTGGGCTGGGAATAGGGGTACAGGTCAGAAATCGTGTAGGCATCCTGTATCCAGTAAAGCTGGCCGTCATCGATGACAATATATGGGTCACTATCGAGCTTAAGGAAAGGAGCGATGGTATTCACTCTCTCCTGGATGTTGCGGCGGTGCAGGAGTTGACTCCTTTCGGAAAGCTCATCGCTGATCAGTATGTTAATATCGCCAAGCTGCCAGGAAAAGGCCAGCTTGTGTAGAAATGAGCTAAGCCTGATACCGCCTTCTGCTTCATAACGGGTGTAGACATTGGTATCTCCTTTGGGATAATCGAATTCGGCAATCCCGGTGTTGACGATGACATAATCATCTGTTTTTTCGCCAAAGTAGATTTCCGGTCTCTCTATTTTTATGCTGCCAATCGGCGGTACATCCTGAATCAATAGATTGGGGAGCCCCTGCTCCGTAACCTCGTTGGTGGGGCTCATAGTGACGCCGTAACCGTGCGTGAATTGCAGTCGGCGGTTCACCCAGGTCTGCGCCTGGGAGGCAAGTTTTTCTGGAGAAAGCTCCCGCGCGCCGAGGAGCACCTGGCGGTAACTACCCTCAATCAGATATCGGTCAACATCGATATCGGTAAAATCATAGTACAGCCTGATGGACTGTATCTGGTTGTACGTGTCCTTGATGGGTCGGTAATCCCATAATCTGATGTTGTTTATGGTGGCGCTATTACGGGAAATGTCATCTTCACTCGGGGCAAGTTCAATGGGAAAATCCCTTTCCTCAATGCGGTCAAGGCCAAAAGCCAGGCGAGTGAGCTGAATGCTATTCCTGATATAAAATTTTTCCCGTGCCAGCTCGCTTGGTTCCACCTGAAATCTCTGCATAATGGACGGATAAATGCTGCCGAGAATAATGGCGAGGGCAATCCATAAAACAAGTGGTCCGTAAAGCCAGCGCCGGCCACGGCGGAAGACGCCGATTATCACGAGCAGACCGCAGGTAATAGTGGTGGCAACAAGGAGTCGCCATGCCAGCAGTTGGGCGTGAGCATCGGTATAACCGGGGCCAAAAATGACACCGCGTTCCGAATAAAGAAGGTCGAAAATATTCAATCGATAGCTCCAGGCGATGAGAAAGAAGATGGCGGCGCCGAGTGCTGAGAGGTGTCCTTTAATCCGCCGGTTGAAGCTGGCACGGTTGGAGCCAATATTCAAAATATATAAGGTTCCCGTGAAAAGTAGAATGAGCACAGCTGCCCAGAGCAACCATCCCTGTATAAAATGGTAGAAAGGCAGGCTAAAAAGGTAAAAGCCCACGTCTCTTCCCAGCAGTGGCTCGGTGACGTTAAAGTCGGTGGCGTGGGCAAAGCGCAGCACCATTTCCCATTGACCGGAAGTAACGAGGCCGAAAATGAAGCTGATAAAGCTTGCCATGGTGAGGATGCCAATGTCAACGGCACGGCGTACCACCAGCAATCCTTGGCCGGTAAGTATATTGCCTCCAGTAGGCGGCGATAGCCGCCGTACCAGAAAGAGGTTGGCCAAAAGCAGGCCCAGGAAAATAGAAGCACCCATAAAAAAGAGCCAGATTCTGGTGGTCAGTATGGTAGAGTAGACACTGCTGAATCCAAGGCTATCAAACCAGAGCCATTCGGTATAGATGCCTTTGCTGATGGAGGCAACGATAAACAGAACAATGAACGCCCCAATGGCAATCAGCCATCTTCTGGTATGGCCAGGCCTCATCATGCTTTTCAGGGGCTGGTTCGAACCGGAACTGGCCTTCCCCCATATTTTATCCAGCTCATCAAAATAGCTCATGCTTTTAATTTCCAGAAACTGGCCAGCTGGCTGAATTCAATCATGCCGCTTTCGGCGATGTTTTCAATTTCAATGCCGGCCTCAACCGCTGCTGCCACCGGATTCAAACCGCCAAGCAACACCATACCAACCCGGTTCATACTAATGGCAATCTGGCAGACGGGTTCGCTGGTGTTTCCCATCGCGTGGACACCGTGTATCCCTGATTCCTTGAGGGCATCAATGGCTTCCTGGGCAATTGACCTTGCTGGGGCCGGTATCTCGCGGAAGTTGGCCAAGATTTTACCACGTCCGGTTCGGGCGGCTTCGTTAACCGTGGTCATTTTGGCCCGGATATACTGCTCAGATGGGTCCAGCGAGGTGCCGGCGTAGTTGATAATGGCCACAAAACGCCTTGCTTTGGAGTCTCTTAATTCAAGCACGCCGCCAAACCTTGATTCTGTGGGAATGCCCGCTTTTAGCAGAACACCGTTGATAACCACGCTGCAAACAGTGGCCAGCCCAATCTTTCCCTTGGGAACGACCACCGAACCCAGTTTCTCCCCTTCAGACGCAGTGGCAACAAGGTCGCTGACACCAAGTCCGGCACGGAAGGCTTCGCTCATGGCATCCACTGCTTTCTTAAATTTGGCCTGGTCAATGATTGAGGTGTTTATAGGAACCTGTCCGGCACGGGTTTTCGGGTCAAACGTGGTGTGGAAAGCGAGCAACTCAAGTTTTTCGTGGATGAAGCCGACCTGCTCCGGGGCAAGCGCTATCTTGAGTTCTTCAAGGCCGTGTTCGGTCAGCATCCGGCCATCGTGGCCCATTGGCTGCGTGTAGCCGCGCTCATCGGTTATCCTGAGGTGATACCTGACCGCCCTTTCGCTCAGGGAAATGCCGTGTCGCTCCAGTTCCCGGGCAATATGAATTGACCCGAGCGGCTCCGTAGACTCGCTCAAGACCTTGAGGATGGCGATTACTTTTCTTTCCGTTTCAAAAGTCGATGCCTGTGCCATGTCGACTCCCTTTTGTCAGATAGACTATTGCTATTATATCATTTCAAGCTGGTCAGTAACTAAAAGCAAGCGGCCGGGTTGTTCTGGGGCCATACCAACGCGGAATCGGTGCGTGCTTATCCCTTTGCCTTAGTAGACAGCCGGGAGACAAAATCACAGAATCGGCAGGTACCTGTTCAGCTCATACTCCGTTACCTGGGTCCGATACTGGTCCCATTCGATCTTTTTGTTCTCGATGAACGCTTCGAAGACATGGTCGCCGAGTGCTTCTCTCACCAGTTCACTTTTTTCGGTAAGCAGGATAGCTTCCAGCAGGCTGGCAGGCAGGACGCCAATGCCCCTCCGCAGTCTCTCCTCTTCGCCCATCGTGTAGACGTTCTCTTCGATTGGTTCCGGTATCTCGTACCCTTTTTCGATGCCTTTCAGCCCGGCGGCAAGCATTACGCTGAAAGCGAGGTATGGGTTGCAGGCCGGGTCAGGGGAGCGGAACTCAACTCTGGTGGCCTTCTCCCGACCGGGTCGGTACCCGGGGACGCGGACCAGGTCGGACCGGTTGCGCCGTGCCCAGGAGAGATAGACCGGCGCCTCATAGCCGGGGACAAGACGTTTGTAGGAATTGACCCACTGGTTGGTGACGGCGGTAATCTCGGGGGCATGCTTCAGCAGACCGGCGATAAAACACTTGCCCGCCTTGGAGAGGTGATAGGGGTCTTTGGGGTCAAAGAAGGCATTCCGGTCACCGGTGAAAAGTGACTGGTGCGTATGCATGCCGTTACCGTTCTCGCCGAACACCGGCTTGGGCATGAAGGTGGCGTAGACGCCATATTTAAGGGCTACCTCTTTGACTACCAGACGGTAGGTCATCACGTTGTCCGCCATGGTCATGGCGTCCGTGTACCTCATGTCAATTTCGTGCTGGCTAGGGGCGACCTCATGATGAGAATACTCCACGTCGATACCCATTTCTTTAAGGGTAAGGACGGTATCTTTTCTCATGTCGGTGGCGGCATCCCGCGGTGTCAGGTCAAAATAACCTCCCCGGTCCAGGAATTCTGTGCCCTGGGAGTCGCGGAAATAGAAAAACTCGAGTTCCGGCCCCACGTAGTAAATATAGCCCAGGTCCGACGCCCGCTTCAGGTTCCGCTTCAGGACATATCGCGGGTCACCCTCAAATGGCTCGCCGCCCGGTTGAAGGACATCGCAGAACATGCGCGCCACGGCAGTGTGCTCCTGGGACCGCCAGGGCAGCATACAAAAGGTGTCGGGGTCAGGCAGCGCTATCATATCGCTTTCATCGATTCTGGCAAAGCCCTCAATTGAGGAGCCGTCAAAGCCCATTCCTTCCTCGAGAGCGCCCTCCAGCTCTTCGACCGTTATGGCGAAGTTCTTCAGGAAACCGAGGATATCGGTGAACCACAGCCGGATGAATTTGATATCATGCTCTTTAACCATGTTGAGCACGCGTTCTTTTGCATCGGTTTTTCTCTTATCAGCCATTAGTCCCTCCTGCGCCCTGAAGTAATAACAACTTGCTGTAATTATACCATAAGTTAGTAGTAGAGTTGGCTGAACTTCACCCCTCAATTCTTATTGGTATTCCTTTTTTCACCAGATACCTCTTGGTCTCCAGGATAGAGTAAGTGCCGTAATGGAAAATACTGGCTGCCAGCACGGCATCTGCCTTGCCGGCAACGAGCGCGTGGTAGAGGTCTTCCAGTGACCCGGCCCCGCCGCTGGCGATAACCGGCACGGTAACGACTTCAGAGATAGCGCAGGTGAGGTCTGTGTCATAGCCGGCGCGGTGGCCATCGGCGTCAATGCTGGTCAGCAGTATTTCACCCGCCCCCATTTCAACGGCACGCACTGCCCAATCAACTGCGTCCATACCTGATGGCTGGTGGCCACTGTGCGTATAGACCTCCCACCTGGGATTGAGATTGTTCTCCAGGCGCTTGGCATCTATAGCCACGACGATGCACTGGCTGCCGAATTTTTCAGCTCCCTCCGGTATCAACTCCGGGGTAAGAACCGCCGCCGTGTTGATGGAAACCTTATCCGCACCCGCTTTCAGCAGGCGGCGCATGTCATCGGTGGTGCGCAGGCCACCGCCTACGGTAAGCGGGATAAACACCCGCTCCGAGATGCGCTCTACCACGTCCACCAGCGTATCACGGCCCTCCGGCGTGGCGCTGATATCGAGAAAGACCAATTCATCAGCGGCCTGCTGGTAATAGAAGGCAGCCAACTCCACGGGGTCGCCGGCGTCACGCAACTGGATGAAGCTCGTCCCCTTGACTACCCGCCCGTCTTTGACATCGAGGCAGGGAATAATGCGCTTAGTGAGCATAGGAAATCATCTCCTCGCCGTTAGCCATTTCGCCTTTCTTACCGATTACAGACTTTTTCCAGACAGAGCGCGCCGGAAAAAATTATCGTACATTTTCAGCCCGAACCCGCCGCTTTTTTCCGGGTGGAACTGCGTCGCCAGCAGGTTACCACACGCAATAACGCTGCCCATGGTGACTCCGTATTCTGTTTCGCCAGCTACCAGAGATTTGTCCTCTGGCTCGCCGTAATAGCTGTGCACGAAGTAAAAATTCGCTTCATCAGGAATGCCTTCAAATACCGGGTGGCTCACGCGCTGCTTTACCTGGTTCCACCCCATATGGGGTACTTTCTGTCCGCTGGGCAGTTTTTTCACCCGGCCGGCGATGACCCCGAGACAGTCATGTCCGCCGCCTTCCTCGGTGCTGGCGAAGAGCACCTGCAGCCCGACACAGACACCGAAGAAAGGCCGGTTGTCGGCGATGAACTGCTTTATCGGGTCTACCAGTCCCAGGTTCCGGAGGCTTTCCATGGTATCTCCGGCAGCACCAACGCCGGGCAGAATAACCACCTGTGCCTTTTGTACGTCACCGGCACGGCTGGTTATCTTTGGCTGATAGCCCAGTGTAGTGATGGCATTGGCCACGCTGCGCAGGTTTCCGGCACCGTAATCAATTACTGCAATCATTGCTATCTCTCTTATTTCATAAAGGATGTCTCTATTTTACTGTTATTTTCACACTGTTTAAAGTTTCCGCGTTAATATCAAGCTAAAATCATCGCTCAATTCCAGCAAGGCATTTCAGATTGAAAGAGGTTATAATAATAATGATTACGGGGTGAAATGAGCAGGGAACTATTACACAAGAAAATGAAAATCCTTATCGCTTGTATATTGTCGACCGGGCTGATGCTTACTGCCTTGTCCTGTGCCCCTGAAAGGGAGGCGGACGACAGGGTGGGGGTGGTGGTAACGGTTCTGCCGCAGGCCGAGTTTGTGGAAAATGTGGGAGGGGTGAAGGTCAGCGTGACGGTTCTGGTGCCGCCGGGGGCAAGCCCTCATACCTATGAGCCCAAACCAGTGCAGATGACGGCACTGGCTGAGGCGGAAATGTATGCCAAGGTGGGCTCGGGGGTAGAATTCGAGCTTGTCTGGCTGGACAAACTGATTGCGACCAATAAAGGAATGACAGTGGTGGATTGCTCGAAAGGGGCAGAGTTTCAGGAAACAGAGGCAGAAGGCGAACGTGAGAAAGAACACGAAAATCACAGCCGTATGGACCCTCATATCTGGATGTCTCCGCTGAATGCGCGGATAATGGTGCGTAACATCTGCGATGGACTGATTGAAGTGAACCCGGAAAACAGGAGCTATTACGAGCAAAACAGGGACGACTATCTGCAGCAGCTGACTGAAATCGACCGTAAAATGAGAGACGGCCTGGCCGGGGTGAAAAATCGGCGATTTATGGTCTACCACCCGGCGTTCGGCTATTTCGCCAGCGAATATAACCTGGACATGATAACCATCGAAGAAGAAGGGAAGGAGCCGACCGCTGCCAGCCTGGTGCGCCTCATCGAACAGGCAAAAGCGCATGATATCAGGGTTATCTTTGCCGAGCCGCAATTTAACCCGAAGAGCGCTGAGGTTGTCGCTGAGGCAATCGGCGGCAGAGTGGTGCTGATTGACCCGCTGGCCAAGGACTACATCGGCAATCTGCGACTCATCTTGAGTGAAATGCTCCCGGTTATGGAGTGATGTGATACCTGAAAAAGCGCCGGCTAATGTGTTATCAAAACAAAAAAACGTGGTAATATAAATTTAGATTATAAAGATGGAGGAGTACCCCGTGGAAGACAAACTGGAAGAAAAGATAAAGTCATCGCTGGTGGACGGCAGGTTACCCTGCGCCGTCGCTTTCAAGATTGCCAAGGAACTGAAGGTCAGCCCCCGTGATGTCGGCGATGCCGCCAATCGACTATCAGTCAAAATAAGCAGCTGTCAGCTGGGATGCTTTCCCTAAACAATAACTTTTTGCGCTCAATTTCGTTTTATAGGTTGAATAGAGCAGCCAGAGGTTTTTATGAAAAGGTTATTGATAATTTCGACTTTAGTAATGCTGGCCGCGGCGTTGCTTGCCTGTGCGGCACCAGCGCTAGCCCCATCGCCGGCCCCGGCACCCGCACCTGCTCCAGCCCCGGCTCCGTCTATAGTAATACCGGCGGCACCATCTAAAGGGATACCCGGTGAGGTGGTTGTAGAGACACCGCCCATGGCGCCGGCACCAACACCGGTGAACGGAAATGATACGTCTATTGACGCCGACCGCATGATAATACGCACCGCCAACATGCAGCTGGTGGTGGACGATGTCCGCGATACCATAGATAAAATCACCGGGCTGGCGCAGAACCAGCAGGGGTACGTGGTTAACTCCAGCAGCTGGAAAGAGGGTGAACGCGTTGTCGGGCAGATTACCATACGTGTGCCGTCAGCGGATTTCGATTATGCCATGAGCATACTGCGCAGCATGGCCGTGGAGGTGAACTCCGAGACCACGTCAGCACAGGACGTTACCGAGGAATACGTGGACCTTGAGGCGACGCTCCGCAACCTGGAAGCCACCGAGGCGCAGTTACTGAAACTCATGTAGAAAGCGGTAAAGGTGGAGGACATCCTCAACGTCCAGCGCGAGCTGTCCAGAGTACAGCAAGATATCGAGCGGACCAAGGGGCGCATGCAGTACCTGGAGCGAACCTCGGCAATGTCGCTCATCCAGGTCATGCTGGAGCAGTCCAAGCTGGAGGTATGGTTAAGCGCCAGTAAGGTAACGGCGAAAGAGGGGGAGGAGATTCGTTTTGACAGTGATGTGGGCGGCGGCATCCGACCTTACAGCTACGAGTGGGACTTTGGCGATGGCACTACCAGCACCGATAACAATCCAAGGCATCAATATAAAGCAAAGGGAACCTATACCGTTAGCCTGACGGTCACCGACGACCGCGGCAATCAGGATACGGAAAAGAGGAGTGAATACATCACGGTACTGCCCGGCTGGAGTGCCGGCAGCATCGTTGACGGTGCCTGGAGCGGGCTCGTCACTTTCGGGCGGGCGCTGGCGAATATTATCATCTGGCTCGGCATTTTCAGCCCGGTGTGGATAGTAATCGGCGTGATACTGTACTTCACCTGGTGGCGCCGCCGGAAGAAGCGCGCTAGACAAAAAGGGGAGTAGCGGGTATGAACCTGTCCCGATTTTCACTGGAAGGTAAAGTGGCGCTGGTCACCGGAGGCAGCCGGGGTATTGGCCGCGCCATTGCGCTGGCCTTTGCTGATGCCGGCGCCGATGTTGCCATCAGCAGTCGCAAGCTCCCTGACCTGGAAGCAGTGGCCGAGGAACTCAAGCAAAAGGGCGTGAAAAATATGGCGGTGGCCAGCCATATCGCCAGGGGCGAGGAGTCAAAGGCTCTGGTGGACAGGATAAAAGGGGAGTGGGGAAAAATAGACATCCTGGTCAACAACGC
Source organism: uncultured Dehalococcoidaceae bacterium (assembly GCA_964480145.1). Lineage (GTDB taxonomy): Bacteria > Chloroflexota > Dehalococcoidia > Dehalococcoidales > RBG-16-60-22 > E44-bin89. The sequence goes on from CAYZOI010000005.1 coordinate 22,587, forward strand.
CGGCACCAATCCGTACGCCGGGCCACTGCTGGAGGCCGAAGAATGGGCCTGGGACGCGACCATGAACGTCAACCTCAAAGGGCCATTTTTACTGAGCCAGCTGGTCGCCGGCGTGATGAAAGAGCAGGGTGGTGGCAGTATTGTTAATATCGCCTCGATTATGGGCATAGCTCCCAGCGAGCTTGGCTTTTACAGCGTGACCAAGGCCGGCCTGATTATGCTCACACGGGTCCTGGCCAAGGAGTGGGGACAGCACAAAATCAGGGTGAACGCAATCGCTCCGGGCGTGGTCAAGACCAGGCTGAGTGAGGCGCTGTGGAAGGACCCGGTGAAGAGTGAGGTGGCGGCAAAGAGCAAGGCGCTGGGCTATATCGGGGTGCCTGAGGACATTGCCGGGGCGGCGCTTTTTCTCGCCTCCGATGCCTCCAGCTATGTTACCGGGGAAGTCATCGTCGTTGACGGCGGCGAGCTCGTTGGGCCGGCACCGGATTACGGGGCCTGAGCTAGCTTTTGGTAGAGGAAAGGGATTTGACCTTTTGTATTACCTGAGATGGTAAATCTTTTTCCGCGACGGGTACAAGGTCGACCGATTCGCCGGCGACGACAATGCAGTGACCGGCCCTTTTCCTGATGCGTTTCTTATCGCCGCAAGCTCTGGGGCAGCCACACAGGATGACCATAACGTCTATGGCTTTGCTTCTTCGTGAAACAACATCGATATCAGGCGCTTCCTGAAGCGCCTCTTCTATCTTATGGCCGGTATCGGCAAGCTCAATCTCCGGATTACATGAGCCGCAGTATTTGACTGCCACCTTCATTCTCGGTTGTTCACACCAGTTTGGGCTGCTCTCCGATTTTAGCCAGCTTCTGGGCCAGCCGCTTCTTGCGCTCCCAGTTTGAGCGCCGCATAATCATAATCCTCTGCGCCTGCGGCGAACCGGCGCCGTGCATCGATTCCACGAGGGCGGTGCCGCAGGTCATGCCCTCTATCAGCCTCAGCAGGCGCATCCTGGTCTCGGCGGGCACATCGGTGACCCCTTTGTTGTACTTGTCCACATATTTGCCGACCTTGCTATCGCCCCAGTCGAATTCTGAGGGCATCGTCGCCAGCAGACCGCCGGCCACATCCTGGGCGAGCCTGGCCATCTCATAAATATATTGGGTGACATTGAGCTTGGTGATATTGGCGAGAAGAGGGTCGGCCATGAAGTTGCCCGCCGGCAGGGCATAGCCCTGGCAGGAGCAGGCGATGGAGCAGCAGTAGAGTGTCTCGGCAAGGTGCACCATCTCCACCAGCTTGTCTCTGATATGCGAGGCGTTCGCCGTACCCTGCACCTCGGCCAGCGCGTACGTGGCGCCGGTTAAAACATCGGACAGACCTACCTTGCAGCCGCCGTAGTTCTGCCGGTGGGCGGTGGCGAAACGCTCGACAAGCTCAAAGGCAAAGTCGTACTCGCCGCACATGAATACCTGTTCCCAGGGAACGAAGACATCTTCAAAGACAACCAGCGCCTCCCCGCCGACGATACCGTATTCCGGGTTGCCCTGGTCCATCGTGCAGCCGCCGCATTTCCGGTCGTCGTTGGTCTGACGGCCGAAGATATGGACCAGTCCGGGGGCATCAACTGGCACATAACAACACACGGCGTAGTCGGCATCCGCCTCCTTCAGCGAGGTGGTCGGCATTACCAGATGGCCGAGGGCATTGACGGCGCCGGTGATATGCGCTTTGGCACCACGTATCACGATGCCGTCCTTTTTCTTTTCAATGACACGGACATACTGGTCAGGGTCAGCCTGCTGGCTGGGCGAGAGGCTGCGGTCGCCTTTCGGGTCGGTCATGGCTCCGGAAATGAACCGGTCCTCTTTCTGTACTTCTTTGAGGAAATTGACAAACCTCGTATGGTACTCGGTGCCGTTCTTTTTATCCATGTCAAAGGTTACCGAGTAGATGGCGTTCAACGCATCGTGGCCGACGCAGCGCGCAAAGCAGCTTCCCGTCTGCTGCCCCAGGGCGCGGAGGGCTTTCACCTTCTGTATCAGGTCTTCGGTGCTGTGGTGCACATGGGTGAAAAGGTTGATTTTCTCTCCCGTCAGGTGGGATTTGGTGGTCAGCAGCTCCTCAAATTCGGGCGCCCACGCCATATCATAGGTCAGGGCGGCGGCATTTATATGGGGGATAAAGGCGGGGTGGTCTGCCACGCTATCGATTTTTTCCCCCATGTAGTAAATCTCCGGCTTGACCTGGCGCAGGCTCTTCCGGTAATCGTCACCATGTATCATACTCATAGCCTGAAACCTCGCATTTTTTCTCAATACGTTTCGTCAGGAGGGATACATGTTATTCATAATAGCCGCGGCCGACGCTGAAGGCGATAGCGCCCAGAACTAAAAGCCCCGAAAGCGAGAACCAGAAAGTCCAGGTAAATTGGGGCATAATTGGTGCAATTACATCGACGGCGGTCACAATGCCCATTGCGGCACTGAGCGTACCAATGATGCCCAGAATAACAGCTGATAGACCCATTGCTTATCCTCCTGATGTATTTTTATCCGTTAAGCCTAGTTTATTACATAATTTTGAAATACACAACGAGAATTCAGAAAAAATGGCAGAGTGGGAAGGGAAAGAAACATCACCTAGCCTATTGACAATTAAATAAATGGGACTATAATTTAAACCAGTCGAATTGGGAAAGAAGGAGGCAAAAAAATGTCTGAAAGAATACTGATTCCGCTGGATGGTTCTAAAGTAGGGGAGGTTGCCCTGCGTTACGTCGAAGAGCTGGTCTCCAGATTGTCACCAGGAAAGAAGGTGGAAGTAATCCTCTTCCATGTGATTACCACGCTGACACACGATGTAGACATTAGGGGTGGTGCGGGCACTGTTAAGGTCCCATATCATGAGAGCGAGCTGGAGCAGATGAAAAATGAGGCCGTTGACTATCTTACCAAGGCTGGTGACTCTCTAAAGAGTAAAGGGGCTATCGTGAGCTGTAAGGTTGCGGCGGGAAGCGCCTCTGCGGAAGAGATTATCAAGACTGAAGAAGAGGTCAACGCTGACCTGGTGGCTATGTCAACGCACGGGCGGGCTGGTGTTAGCCGTTGGGCTTTTGGCAGCGTTACCGATAAAGTATTGCGCGCTGGAAAGGTGCCAGTATTGATGGTGAGAGCAAAGCAGTGAGCTATGTAAAACCTGGATTATCGACGCTGAACTTTAAGAGCCGAAGTGGCTGACTGGTTTAGCGGAGGGTATCGATTTAAAAACAGACGCTATGTCCATCATTGAACAGGAAATCGGCGATTTACTGCGCAAGAAAAATATGACGCTGGGGTTGGTGGAATCGGCCACCGGCGGGCTCATCTCCCATCGGATAACCAATGTGCCGGGCAGTTCCGATTATTACAAGGGTTCGGTCACCGCCTACAGCAACGAGGCGAAGGCACGGATAGTTGGCGTGAATGAGGCGACCATAGACCGTTATGGCGCCGTAAGCGCTCAGGTGGCTGGGGAGATGGCGGAGGGGGGCCGGAAGCTGCTGGCGGTGGATGTGTGCCTTGCCGATACGGGGGTTGCCGGGCCGGGTGGGGCTACTCAAGAAAAGCCGGCAGGCCTGTTCTACCTTGGGCTGTCCGTTAAAGACAAAACGTACAGCCGGCAGCATAACTTCACCGGCAGTCGCGAGCAGAACAAACGGGACGCTGCGGAGGCCGCTCTGAGGTGGCTTAAAGAGTATCTGTTAAATCTGCAATAGACTGAATAAAGGTATAGAAGGGGTGTTTAAGAGGGGCGTTAGCCCCTCTTCTAATTTTCTACCCACCCACCCGCCCAGAATTGTTATACGGCCTGCGCCCCAAATCCTGTTTAGATTGTCAATATTAGTCAGCGATGTTATACTCTGACATATTATTAGTGGATTTGGAGGCTTCAGGTGAAGAGAGCCGACGGACGTGCCTATAATGAACTCCGACCGGTAAACATCGCTCCCGGTTTTTTACTCTTTGCCGAGGGCTCGGCGCTGATTGAGCTGGGCAAGACCCGGGTACTGTGCTCGGTCAGCGTGGAAGACCGGGTGCCCGGATTCCTGAGAAACAGCGGGACGGGGTGGATTACAGCGGAATATGCCATGCTGCCCCGGGCCACGTTGACCCGTACCCCGCGCGATTCCGCGATGGGAAGGGTAGGGGGCAGGAATCAGGAAATCCAGCGCTTTATCGGGCGCTCTCTGAGAGCAGTAACCGACCTCGCTTCTCTGGGGGAACGGACTTTGACTGTCGATTGCGATGTTATTCAGGCTGACGGCGGAACGAGAACCGCGGCCGTTACCGGTGCCTATGTCGCCCTTTATAAAGCTCTCCACAGCCTGGCCGATATGGGAATCATCTCTTCGGTGCCGCTCAAAAGCGCGGTGGCGGCGACCAGCGTGGGCATTGTGCACAGCAATATGATGCTGGACCTGTGCTATGATGAAGACAGCAGCGCCTCGGTTGATTTCAATGTGGTCATGACCAGAAAGGGCGAGTTTGTCGAAGTGCAGGGCACCGCTGAGGGCAAACCGTTCTCGAGGCAGATTATTGACGAGTTGATTTCCCTTGCCGAGGTGGGGATTCAGCAGCTCTTCCAGGTTCAGCAGGTTGCCATTGGGGGAAAATAAGCGGGCGTGAAATCTACGTTCTTACCTGACCGCTGCCCAGGATAATCCACTTATATGTAGTCAGTTCTTTCAATCCCAGAGGTCCACGAGCGTGGAATTTCTGCGTGCTGATGCCGACCTCTGCTCCCAGACCGAACTGTGCCCCATCGGTGAACCGGGTGCTGGCATTCACGTAAACGCAGGCGGCATCAACTTCGTTGAGGAAGCGCATGGCTGAGGGGTAATCCCCGGTTAAAATCGCTTCGGAATGGCCGGACCCGTAGCGCGCGATATGTGCCAGAGCTTCATCGAGGGAATTAACCACTCGGATGGCGGCTACCAGGGATAAAAATTCCCTGCCCCAGTCCTCGTCCGTTGCCGGAACGAGCTTCAGGCCGGATTGCGCTTTCAGGGTTGCCAGAGAGCGCTGGTCGCAGTGCATTTCTACACCGGCCTTGGCCAGTTCGGCAGCAATCACGGGCAGGTAACCTCCGGCAATGTCGGCGTGCACGAGCAGCGTGTCCAGAGCATTGCAGACGGTGGGGCGCTGTACCTTGGCGTTGTAGACGATGGCCACCGCCTTGTCCACATCGGCGCTTTTATCAACGTAGGTATGGCAGACACCGATGCCGCCGGTGACCACGGGCATACGGGCCTTCTCGGCCACGGAGCGTATTAGTCCGGCGCTGCCCCGCGGTATAATCAGGTCAATGGCGTCGCTCATCGTCAGCATGTGGTCGACGAGTGCCCGGTCGGTATTCTCCACGAACTGGATAGTGCCGTCAGGCATCCCGGCATTGACGGCGGCGTCCTGCACCACTCTGGCCAGGGCGCTGTTTGAGCGTATGGCCTCTTTACCTCCCCTGAGAATCGCCGTGTTGCCGGACTTCAGGCAGAGCGAGGAGATGTCAATGGTCACGTTAGGGCGGCTCTCATAAATGGCGCCGATGACGCCCAGCGGCACCCGTTTCTTCCCGATTTGAAGGCCATTGGGCTGGGTGCGCATGTCGAAAACCTCGCCAACGGGGTCGGGTAACGAGGCTATGTTGAGCACGTCACCGGCCATTGCCTCAAGGCGGCCCTCGTTCAACATCAGGCGGTCAAGCATGTGGTCGCTCATGCCGGACGCTTTTGATTCCTTATAGTCCTCTTTATTGGCCGCCAGTATCTCGTCTTTCCTGGCCAGCAGGTCACGGCTGATATTAGTCAGCGCCCTGTTTTTGACGTCTGTGGAAAGGTAGGCCAGGCGCTTTGAGGCTTCTTTGGCGGCTTTTCCCTTGACTTCCAGTTCCGAAATGGCCGATTTCATAATGGAACTCCGTGATTTATTTCAAAATTGGGATTCAATGTTGCAACAATGAACTGAATATGTTGGATTATGGCCTGTACTGTTATTCCGGTTCAGGCGGATTTAAAGCGCTGACGCCGGTAAACTGGTATACGTAGCGGGGTGGGATGCCGCTCACCGCTCGGTTTACCCGCTTCCTCAGGCGACATTTGCCGCGGCGCATGTCATCAAGTTCAATGATGTAAATATCATTATCCTTAAGTCGTTTGTAATCGGTCAGGGTGAGTTCTCCCCACCAGCCGGTATCGGATTCATCCTGGAACTTGTAATTGACTTCAGTGATGAATTCGTTGTCGCTGGATTGGTAGAGCTTGCCTGTGGTCACTTTACTACCTCCTAAAGAACAGCCAGGTTATCCCGGTGCACCACCTCTGGTCCGTAGTCAATACCGAGCAGCGTGGTAATTTTACCAGAATGTGCACCCTTTATGATATTTACCTCACTGGAACTGTAATTTACCAGACCGCAGCCGAGGTGCATGCCCTCGGCGTCATAAATATCGACCAGGTCACCGCGGTCGAATTCTCCTTTTGCCTCCTTGATGCCGGCCGCGAGCAGGCTCCGGTTTTGTTTCTTCAGTGCCAGCGCCGCCCCGGAATCAACTACCAGTATACCGCGAATGGACAGACTACTCAACATCCAGCGCTTGCGGCTCTCAAGCCTCGTGGTGGTCGGTAAAAAACGGGTGCCAATCTTCTCTCCGCCAACCAGCCTCGGGATTATATCCGGCTCCCTCCCGTCAGCGATAATCACGGTTACGCCGGAGGCGGTGGCCAGCTTGGCGGCCTCTATTTTGGTAATCATACCGCCGATGCCCATTGCGCCAGCCCGGTCGGCCAGACTTTCAATATCAGCATCAATGTGCTCAACCTCGGAGATGAGCCGGGCCTCCGGGTCACGCCGCGGGTCGGCCGTGTGCAGGCCGGCGATATCCGTTAACAGTAATAAAAGGTCGGCATCGACCAGATTGGCCACCATGGCCGATAGGTTATCGTTGTCCCCGAACTTGGCCTCGTCAATCTCATCGACCGCCACCACGTCGTTTTCATTGACAATGCAGAGCACTCGGAGCTGGAGCAGGGCGAGCAGCGTATTGCGGGCATTGAGGTATCCGGAGCGGTCAGAAAGGTCAGCCTTGGTGAGCAGCGCCTGGGCTACAGGAATATCATACTGGCCGACAAGCTCCTCGTAGATATGCATGAGGTGGCTCTGTCCCACGGAGCAGAGCACCTGCTTGAAGGGAATGCTCTTTATCTTTTTTGCCAGGTTGAGGCGGTGCCGGCCTGCGGCCATGGCTCCCGAGGACACAACGATGATTTCCACCCCTTGCTGGTGCAATCGTGCCACCTGGTCGACCAGGCGGGACATCATATCCCGGTCCAGGCGATCGCTGCCGCTGGTGAGCAGGCTGGTGCCTAGTTTGACCACAATCCGGTGGTAGCATGGCTTGCTCGATTTTATATTTGTTTTATTATTCCTGCCCATCTCACACCCGCCGAAAAGATATGTTCCATTATAGCAACCTGAACAGGGCGGGACAAGATGAGTGAGATTGTAGAAGACTGGAAGGGCATTTGAGAAGCCTGCTCGGCAGTGTTAGAATTATCTGCAGGGCTGGTCGTTGCAGACGAGCCCTAGAGGTATTTGAGGAAGCTTGTATGACACTTAACTTGACTCGATTGCTGGGCTTGATTGAAAGTATGCCGGCATTCGCCCGGTTGCAGGCGTCATGGCCGCATAAAGTTCGAGGTAGAGGGGTTATTTCGCTCGATGCGGCCAAACCCTATCTTATCGCGGCGCTGTACCGGCACTGGCGGCGGCCGGTTCTCGTGGTGACTGCCCAGCCTGAGCACGGTAAGAAACTGTCCGAGCAGCTCTCCGCGTGGACCGGTGCCGATGTCAGGACTTTCCCTGAGCCGGATGCTTTACCTTATGAGCGGCTAACATCCGATCCCACCACCGAGCTGGAACGGGTCAAAGTGCTTTCAATGATGGTCGGTGAGGGAAAGGGTGTGGAAACTGAAAAACCATTTCTCGTTGTGGCCTCGGCCCCGGCACTGATGACGAAAACGGCGTCATTTCAGGACTTCGCCGCTGCCTGCAGCGAGATAAAGGTAGGCATGGACATTGAGCCGTATCGACTCCTGCGCGGCTGGGCAGACATTGGCTACCAGACAGAGGGCGTGGTCGAGGTTCCCGGCACGATGAGTCATCGTGGCGGCATCATTGATGTCTTTCCGCCCACCAGCGAACTGCCCGCCAGGCTGGAGTTCTTCGGCAATACAGTGGAAAGCATCCGGTTTTTCGACCCGGAAAACCAGCGCTCCCGGGGAGAGAGAGAGTCGATATCGGTTACACCGGCCGCGGAGTTGCTGGCGCCGCTGCAGGGCAAAAAGTCGGAACTGGAGAACGCTCTGAACAGCCTGGACCTGGCGAACCTCAACACGGAGATACGTGAGCAGTACGAGCAGGAAATAGCCATGCTGCTTGAAGGACAGGCACCCCATAACAGCCGGTTCTATTCGGCACTGTTTAACCAGGACAGCCTCATCGACTACCTGCCGAAGGACGCGCTTTTGCTGCTCGATGAGCCGCAGAGCATTGAACAGGCGATGGAAGAACTGCATGGTGAAGCCGAGCAGATGCGAGCGGAAAAGCGGGAAAGAGGTGAATTGCCACGCAATTTTCCCCGCCCTTATTTTACGTGGGAGGAACTTGGGGGAAAAATCGAAAACCGGGAAGGTCTTGGCCTCACTGCGTGGGGCGCTGAAGAGGAATCGTTCCGGTTTAACTTTGCGCCGGCTCCCAACTACGCCGGCCAGTTACCGTCATTCTGTCGGAGAGTAAAGCAGCTACTAGGGCAGAAACGAAAAGTAATAGTCGTCAGTCACCAGGCGAACCGGCTCTCCGAATTGCTGGAAGACGAGGACATAATCGCGGCGCCGGTCACTGAGGTCGAACAGGCGGCATCACCTGGCTCGTTGACGCTGACCCAGGGCTCACTCGACGAGGGCTGGGTGATGGATGGCGAGGCCTATCTGTTCACCGATGCCGAAATCTTTGGCTTCGTCAAGCAGCGACGGCAGGTGAAAAAGCAGCCGGTGCCGCGGCAGAAGCTCTTTGTCGATATTGCGCCGGGCGACTACGTGGTGCACGTGGAGCACGGCATTGGCAAGTTTACCGAGGTCAGGACACTGCGCCGCGATGGCAGCGAAAGGGAATACCTGCTTTTGCGCTACGCGGCCGGCGACCGCCTCTATGTCCCCACCGACCAGATTGACCGCGTCAGTCGTTACGTAGGCGCGGGCGACCGCCCGCCGGTGCTGAGTCGGCTGGGTACGCAGGAATGGAGTCGCACCAAGCAGCGGGCGAAAGAGGCCGCCGAAGAGCTTGCCCAGGAACTACTTGCCCTTTATGCGACGCGTGAAGTGGTGCCCGGCTTTGCCTTTGCCCGCGATACGCTGTGGCAGCAGGAGATGGAAGCCTCGTTCCCGTATGTGGAGACGCCCGACCAGATGGAGGCGCAGCACGATGTCAAGGAGGACATGGAGAAAGCGAAACCGATGGACCGCCTCGTCTGCGGCGATGTCGGCTACGGCAAGACGGAGGTCGCCATCCGGGCTGCCTTCAAGGCGGTGATGGACAACAGGCAGGTGGCGGTGCTGGTGCCAACCACGGTGCTGGCCCAGCAGCACTATGCCACGTTCCGGGAGCGCCTTGACGCTTTTCCGATGAGGGTAGAAGCCCTGAGTCGCTTTAAATCGCCGAGGGAGCAGGATGAGATAATCGAGGGGATGAAGAACGGCCGGGTGGATGTCTGCATCGGCACTCACCGGCTGCTGCAGAAAGACGTTGAATTCAAAAACCTCGGGCTGTTGATTATTGACGAGGAGCAGAGGTTTGGCGTCAACCACAAAGAGTACCTGAAGAAGATGCGCCGGGAGGTTGACGTGCTCACTTTGAGCGCCACCCCCATCCCCCGCACCCTGCACATGTCGCTGGTGGGAGTGAGGGATATGAGCACCATGGAGACGCCTCCCGACGAGCGCCTGCCCATCAAGACCTATGTGGCCGAGTACAACGACAGGCTCATCCGCGAGGCCATCCTCCGCGAACTGGAGAGAAACGGCCGGGTCTTTTTCGTGCATAACCGCGTGCAGAGCATTGGCATGGTGGCGCAGAAACTCGGGCCGCTGGTGCCGGAAGCACGGTTTGTTATCGCTCACGGGCAGATGCCGGAGGGTGAGCTGGAGAAGGTGATGGCCGACTTCGCGCAAGGGGAGAGCGACGTGCTCGTCTGCACCACGATTATCGAATCGGGTCTGGACATGCCCAACGTGAATACCCTGATAGTCAACCAGGCGGACAGGTTCGGGCTGACGCAGCTCTACCAACTGCGGGGTCGGGTGGGACGTGGCGCCAACCTGGCCCATGCCTATTTTTTATATGACCGGGAGAAACGCCTGATGCCGACGGCGCAGAAGCGCCTGCGCACCATCTACGAGGCCACCGAGCTCGGCGCCGGGTTCAACATTGCCATGAAAGACCTTGAGATAAGGGGTGCGGGCACGCTTTTGGGCACCAAGCAGAGCGGCTACATCACCGCCATCGGTTTTAACCTGTACTGTCGATTGCTCGCCGAGGCGGTGGAGGCGCAAAAATCGAAGCTGGCGGGCGTCAAGGAAGAGAAAAAGCCCCTCCATCTTCCCACCCCGGCCATCGCCCTGCCGCTGGATGCCTACATCCCCGGGGACTACGTGCCCGACCTCGAAACACGGCTGGGGCTGTACCAGAAGCTGGTGAAGGTGGAGGAGATAGAGCACATTGAACCGCTGGCGCAGGAGTTTCAGGACCGCTTTGGCGCTTTGCCCGGGGAAGTGCGGAACCTGCTCTACGCGGTGAGAATAAAGCTGCTGGCCTCGCAGGCGGGGATAGAGTCCGTCACCACCGAGCACGGCCAGATTATAATCAGGCGCTTTGAGGGCCTCCCCTTCGACCGCCAGAAATTTGAGCCGGTGATTAAAGACGGCGTCCGGGTGGGCCACACGCAGATTTCCCTGAACCTGAGGAGGCTGGGGAAAGAGTGGAGAGGGGTGCTGGAGGGGGTATTGGTAAGAGTGAGGTAAAAAGATGGAAGTGGTTAATGTTTTCGCAGATACTAGTATCGTGAACAGGATATTTGAGATAGATATAAGTGAGACCAAAGACTCTCTATATGAAGAGGATAGGTCATATCTTTCTAAAATAAAGTTGGATTATATAGATAAAGGTATTGTAGAAGTTTTCGTAAACCCATCGATAAAGGCTCAGTTAGATAAAACGCCTGACCCTTTAAAGAAGAAGCAATTATTGGATTTATTTAATCAATTTCAATTCACTTCATATAATAAAACAATATTTCCTTTTACATTTCCTGTACGTTTCGTTACACCTGAAGAGAAAAGGATATTAATAGAGTTGCGTGAAAGGATTAAAGGTTTTCGCAATGATGATAAAATTTTTTTGGAAGCAGCAGCCAATCCGCAAATAGAGATTCTATTGACAACAGACAGGGAACATCTTGCTTGTGTCAAGCTGCGTGATTATCTTGCAGATAAAGGACTCAATGCAGAGATAAAAATATTAACACCGAAAGAACTCTATGAATATCTCCAAAATCGCGGGCTTTAGTTCCCGCCATTTTATAAGCTGCGTTTAGCTACATGGGCAGCCTGAGAGGGGCTTTCGCCCCTCTTTTTTATTTTCCTTCCCCGTTAGAATCCCTCTCTATCTCCCTTTACGAAAGGGAGACGCTCGGTTCCCCCTTTGCAAAAGGGGGATTAAGGGGGATTCAACAGCCCTGGAAATTACAGGAGAGGGGGACAAAGGGGGTGAGGTAGAGACATCTTTACTGGAAGCACGGCGGCGGTCAGTCGGTAAAGACGTAGCCGCCCTTCTTCAGGTAGGTGTAGAAACTCAGCACGGTGGTGATAAACGCCAGATACATCAGACCGGCCAGCAGCCAGTCCGGCCCTATCTTTAAAACCGCCACTATCAGCGGTGCCAGCCAGAAACAGTAAGTGACCTTGGCTATCCCCGGAGGAGTCGGAAACTCAATCGCGCGGCCGCGCCGCTTCCAGAGGAAAAAGCCTACGCCCACCAGCAACGTAACTCCCCCGGCAAGTGCCGGCACCGCGTAGGGGTAGGGGTTCAAAGGCATCAGGGCGGCTGTCCTTGAAAACAGCCCGGCCCCTATGGCCAGTATCAGGGTCGGCATAAAGAGAATCTCGTCGGCCACTATATCCAGAATTGACCCTAACACGCTCGTTTGCCCCAGCCTGCGGGCCGTAAAGCCATCCAGCCAGTCCGTCAGGGAAGCGATTACCAGCAGGATACCCGCCAGGAGGATTGAACTTTCAGTGCCTCGATATAAAAGCAGGGCGATGGGTATGGCTAACACGCAGCGTGACAATGTCAGGGTATTGGGTACATTCAGGTAAAACTTTAGTTCCTTAGAGGTTTTATTATTCATTGGCGGCAAATCCTTAACGACAGATGATACTGGCTTCCATTCTACTCAAGCACTCCAGTGTTTGGCAAGGCTAAACGTTAAAACGCCTGCGTTAATACCGGAAATCCCGCCTGTACCCATAAAAAAAGGGGAGCATATTTGTTCCCCCTGGAATTAAAACTTTACATAAATATCATTGCACGAACATAGGCATGTTTGTTCGTTCGCAGGTAATGTTTTCAGATGACATATGAACAATAACACACTTCCCTTTAGACTGAAAGTAACATTCTGATGGAGTGTTAATTCAACTATTTTGGACATAACCTAGAAGCCCCACGTCGCGAAACGGTGTTTGTCTTTGTGGTTACAGGTTAGCCACAAAGACATTCATGTGGCTTTCGTCAACTGTTGTAGGGTAACCCGCCCGGTTTATCTCATCCATCGATAACCTGAGCCATTGCCCAAAGGAGCGCTCTTCCAAGTTATCCGGGTCCATTGAAGTTGTGTCGCTGTAGCCCTTGTTTCGAGACGCCTGCAGAAGTATATATTTTGCTGTCCAATAGTCTACGGCTACAGGGTCGGTACTCCCCGCAATTACATTCGTTTGTACAGCAACGTTATAAGAGGATCTCGGTCCTTCGCCTGGATTGGCATTTATCCAAATCGCGTCAATGATGTTCAAAATGGGGAACCTCGTACCAACCATTTCCGTTCCCATACCACCTGTGCCAACCGTACTATGCGTATCTGCGCCCAGGCCTTCTGTCAGCTGGTCAGAAGAAACCCCCAGGTAATGCTTCACACAACCCGTAACACCGAACAATCGGTGAGATTTCAGCACCGGTATATTGATGACCTTTAATCTGCTGTCATCATAGGTTTTGGCTCTAGGATCCCAAATTCCGCGTTTGAAACTGATAGCAGTTCCAAATTTGGTCTTGAACTTTGGATAAGACACCATCGCACCCGTTCTGGGATTCAGCTTTGTC
>CAYZOI010000005.1:36150-39650 GCA_964480145.1 uncultured Dehalococcoidaceae bacterium
TTGTCCCATAGATACGCTGAGACACGATATGAACCACACATGGAATCGACTACATTCTGCACCGATTGCGTGGTGTCCTCTGCGTTGTTATTACTGTAACTAAAACTCCCACCAGCGCCAGTCACGCCACGACGAGCTTGTCCATTATCGGCTACTATGATCTCTCCGACGAAGCCATCTGGATGCTGCACAACGGTTTGCATAAAGGCTTTTAGTAAATCTGTATTGGTGCCTCCCCTCTCGTCCCACTGACAATTTACCTTTATGATTATAGTATCATCGCAAGCAAGAAGGCCGGCTGGGCCCTGGTTTCTCGCTGCCAAAGGCGATTTGTAGAATAGCAGACCGTGTTTCCCCATCGAGTCTATCAGTTCTGTAATACCAGGATTGTTCCCAGAAGCCCCATTTACGATAAAGATACCGGAGGCTGACGTAGCTTCTGATAATCGTCCGCGCAGCTCAAGCTTCATTATATTGTCCCTTCAGCAGTAATTCTATAATCATGACATTTTTTATAACTTTAGTCTATCCTCCCGTCAATCTCTTCGCCATGAAATACCCACTTTCTTAGCTTCCACGCTGATATTAAAACCGGGCTTCTTTTTGGGCTAGGAGCGGGAGGCTGGCTGCCCACCGTGTCCATGCTGGTCAGCCGTAATTTTGGCTTTGCTTTCTATGGAGTCATCATCGGCATGGTATCACTGTTACAGGCCATTGGCGCCGCCGCCGGCCCTCAAGCGGATATATGTTCGGCACTACGAATACGTATTATTGGACATTTATCATCTTCTCATGTCTGTATGTCGTGGCTATCCCCTCTGTCTTGGCGGTGCGTCGACCCAAATCATTCGCTTAAAACAGGTAAAGAGAAGCTGAAGATAGTCCAAAAATAACGATGGCAATAGCTTTTTATTGCCATCGTTGCGCATTAGTCCGATACGGGGATAGACTATCCCTTTATGGCCTTTACGATATCGAGGCAGAGATTGTAAAAGAGGGCTTGATCGATAGAATAGAGCATAATCTTGGCCCCTCTCCTTAGGGCTGCTTTCGCGGCCTCTGGAGTAAGCACTGGCCAAGGGATAGCCATGGTCGGGATGTTGGTTTGATTTGAGACAGCCAGGGTTTTATCAAATGCCTCCATAATAAACGGGTGATCCCAATCTACCTTCTTGCCCGGTTCTGTGAGGTCCTGTGCCAGGTCTCCACGCCCAAACCATACCGCATCTACGCTAGGTTTCAACTCCGCAAATATTTCATCTAAATTATTAAAGGCCTCTTTATCTTCAAGGATGGGAATTACCATTGTCTGATGACTAGAATGCTCTAAATATTCATCCCATGCTGCTGCCGAGAAATTTGAAGCTCTGATTACTGGACAAATACCGCATTTGCCTTCGGGTGGATAGCGAACGGCATCTACAGCCTTTTTAGCATCCTCTCTGTTTTTGACATGGGGGACAATTACGCCCTGAGCACCTGCCTCTATTGATTGGCGAATGTAGCTAGGGTTATTTTCAGCTACTCTGATGACTGTGGTGATACCCGCAGCATCAGCAGCACGAATACAGTGCTCCATCGTTTCTACATTGACTCTGGAGTGCTCCATATCAAGCATGTAGAAATCGAAGCCAGTATAGGCGAGGATCTCGATCATTGAAGGATCTCCTGTATATATCTGCATACCAAGCGGGATTTCGCCTTTTTGCAAAACCGAAAGAATTCGATTTGCCTTTGGTCTGAATGTCATTTTATTGCTCCTTTCTCAGTACTTACGAGCTTTCTGTGCGAATTATAACTGACCTACCTCTACACAGGATACTACTTCTTAAGATATAGTCACTAACTTTTGGAGATGCCTACCTAATATTATCTTGGGCATGTTTGTTCGTTCTTGGATATAGCTATATCGAGGGGCGTGGTTATGCACCCTCGAGAACATAGTCATAATAACATACTTCTCTTTAGGCTGGAAGTAACGTTTTTCTCCATATACGCTCCTTTTGTTTATTGTTACTTACTTTATCTCACTGTTGGTCTACCGAATTTACTTATACCACCCTTCCAAAAAGTTCCTAACTCAAGCCCAGGTCGATATTTGAAGGCTCGTTTGGTTAAAGCTTTTTCATTAACCTCGACACCAAGCCCTGGTTTTGTTGGTAGCTCAATATAACCATTCTTGGGAATAGGAAAAGGCTCTAGAAGTATTTCCTCATAAGTGATGGGTATATCTGGATAGAAAAACTCTTGAATTAGGAAATTGGGTGTAGTAGCGTTAACATGTACCAGGGCAGCGACGTCAATGGGTCCTTCTGATATATGAGGTGCAACACCTATGTGGAATACCTGAGCCATTGCTGCAATCTTCTTGGTCTCAAGAATACCTCCACAATAGATTAAGTCGGGCTGGATAATAGAAACCGCTTGTTTCTCTAATACCTCCCAAAATCCCCATCTAGTATGGAACCTCTCACCAGCTGCGACTGGAATTCTTGTGGAAGCCTTAACTCTGGCTAATGCATCAATACTACTATGTGGAGGTATAGGTTCCTCAATAAAATACGGCTTATACTCTTCCAAATCACAGGCAGCTCTTATCGCATCATCTGGACTAAAGCGCCCATGCATTTCGAGAAGCAGCTCCACATCATCTCCAACAGCTTCTCTTACCATCTTGACGCATTCTTTAGCACGATACAATTGTTCTTTGTCAATATATATATCTACACCACCATCATCCCACCACCAGGGATCCCATTTAAGGTGCCTGAAGCCTTTAGCTACTGACTGCTGTGCTAGCTCGGCGTAGTCCTCGGTGGACTTAGCGGCGGTCCACCAAGCATTGTCATAGACTTTAATTCGGGGATGGCAGGCTCCTCCAAGAAGGGTATAAACAGGCGTGTTTAAGCACTTACCCAGAATATCCCATAGGGCTATCTCTATCCCGGCAAGCGCGCTTAAAAGTGTAACTGATGGTCGCCAATAGCTGTCACGATAAATTGTGTTCCAATGTAGCTCAATCTGACAAGGGTCTTTTCCGATGAAATACGTCTCTATTTCTTTGACGGAAGCTTCACATGCACGTATTCGTCCCATTAGTCCCGCCTCACCCCAGCCAAAGATTCCCTCGTCAGTTTCAACCTTGACGAGGAGGATGTCTCTCCAACCAGCACTGTAAGGAAACGTTTTTATTGCTTTTATTTTCACTCTATCCTCCTGTAGATATAATAAGTTTTGAAATATAGAATCTGTGACGTAATTATATATCAATGAGGGCGACTATTAAACTAAACCACGTTCACCGTGCTTTCTTTCCAGCAAATGCATCGTTTCATGGACGCCAATATATTCGATACAAGGCATGGTTTTTTTGATAGCTCCAAATTAAGCCAGATTCTCCCCGCTTTCCGGTTGCGACTGTGACCTGCTCCCAAGGTTACAATACTGACCTGCTCCCCAAAAACTGTACCACCCGAAGTGAGACTTTTATGGGATAATCA
>CAYZOI010000006.1:0-12978 GCA_964480145.1 uncultured Dehalococcoidaceae bacterium
TCCCGGGCGGCTTCATCCGCCGTGAGGGGCGCCCCAGCGAAGCGGCCATTCTAGCCTGTCGCCTCATTGACCGCCAGATACGACCGCTCTTGCCCAAAAAATGGCGCCGGGATATCCAGGTTGTGGCCACCGTGCTGTCCGCTGATCAGGAAAATGACCCTGATGTGCTGGCGGTAATCGGTGCGTCAGCGGCGCTGTGCATCTCAGAGGTGCCTTTTGACGGCCCGGTAAGCGCCGTTCACGTGGGCTATATCAATGATGAACTGGTGCCGAACCCCACGCTGGCCGAGCTTGAAAACAGTCAACTTGATATAGTTGTGGCCAGCACTGCGAAGGCAATCGTCATGCTGGAAGCCGGGGCCAAGGAGGTTCCCGAAGAAATTCTGCCCAGGGCTATCCAGTTTGGATTCGAAGCCAACCAGGATATAATCCGGCTTCAGGAACAGGTGCAGCAAGCCTGTGGCAAGCCGAAAGAGGAAGCACCAGTTCTGGAGGTCGACACGGAAATCGCTTCGGCGGTAGCTTCAAGCGTCGGCGATGAATTGCCGGTTGTCCTGGCGGAAACAGATAAATCAGTCCGAGAGGGAAAATTCTCTGAGCTAAAGAAGAAGGTGGTGGAAAGTCTGGGCGAAACCTACGCCAGCGAGAATATCCTGGCTGCCTTTGAGGCCAGGGCCAAGGATGAGATAAGGAGCGGCATACTGGCCGGAAGACGGCTCAATGGTCGCGCCCTTGATGAAGTCAGAGCGATCAGCGCGGAAGTGGGACTCCTACCGAGGACACATGGCTCGGCTCTTTTCAGCAGGGGCCAGACGCAGGTGCTGACCATTGTCACTTTAGGTTCTACAAGGCAGGAGCAGCAGCTTGACGGCCTTGGTATTGAAGAGAAGAAGCGCTTCATTCACCACTACAATTTCCCGCCCTTCTCAAGCGGTGAGGTAAAACGTCTGGGGTCGCCGGGTCGTCGTGAAATCGGACACGGGGCACTGGCAGAAAGAGCTCTGGTACCGGTGTTGCCCAGCGACGAGGATTTCACATATACCATTCGTCTTGTCTCCGAGGTTCTCAGTTCCAGTGGCAGTACCTCGATGGCGAGCGTCTGCGCAGGGAGCATGGCGCTGATGGACGCTGGCATACCGATAAAAAAGGCCGTATCCGGAATGGCCATGGGGCTTGTCACCGGCGATAATGGCGAATACCAGGTTCTAACCGACATCGAGGGTCTGGAGGACGCCTACGGCGACATGGACTTCAAGATTGCTGGGACCAGGGATGGCGTTACCGCCGTGCAGATGGATATCAAGCTCAAAGGTGTCAGTCTGGAGATTCTGGAGAAGGTAATTGCGCAGAGTCACGATGCGCGGATGCATGTTCTGGACCGGATGAACGAGGCCATAAGTACCAGCCGACCCGAAGTCAGCCCGTACGCGCCGCGGGTGTACAAGATAACCATTGACCAGGAAAAGATTGGCAGTGTTATCGGCACCGGCGGCAAGACGATTCGGTCGATAATCGAGGAGACCAAGACAACCATTGACATTGATGACAGTGGTACCGTACTGGTCGGCGCGGTCAATGAAGAAGCGGCTAAAAAAGCCATTAAAATCATTGAAAGTTTGACCAAGGATGTTGAGATTGGCACTATCTATACCGGGAAGGTGACCCGTACTTTCGATTTCGGTGCCATGGTGGAAATTCTGCCCGGAAAAGAAGGGCTGGTACACATCAGTGAACTGGCGGACCACCGGGTGGGCAAGGTTGAAGATGAGGTTAAAGTCGGTGATGAGGTCACGGTAAAGGCAATTAATGTTGATAATATGGGAAGGATAAACCTGTCCCGCAGAGCAGTCTTGGAAAAGGATTATCGACCCTCTGGTGCTCAAGAAAGAGATTCTTCCAGGTCAAGCCGACCATTCCAAAGGGATAGAGATTCGTATTCCGGGCGACGTGACCAGTCCGGGCGCCGGCCACCCCTGCAAAAAGATACGTTTCGGGGTCGCTAAGAGTCTTCTGCATCAGCAAGGAGAAGACTATGAATCCAATCAGGGTGATCGTTCACGGAGCTGCCGGTAAAGTAGGACAGGAAGTGGTCAAGGCCGTCTGCAGTGAAAATGACATGCAGCTGGTAGGCGCGGTGGACATGAAAGCGGCAAAGGATTCACTCCTCCTGCCTGATGGCTCCAGCTCGATTCCCTTCTCCACTGACCTTGGCGATATCCTGGCCCGCTGTCAACCCGACGTCATGGTGGATTTCAGCATTGCCAAAGCGACCATGCCGGCGGTGCGACTGGCTACGGAAAAAGGTGTCAATCTGGTCATTGGAACCACTGGCTTCTCACCTGATGAGGTAAAGGAAATTGAACACTTAGCTGCGGAGCACAAGATTGGTGTGGTGATGGCGCCGAACTTTGCCCTTGGCGCTATCCTCATGATGCACCTGGCAAAAATCGCAGCGAGATACCTTGATTATGCGGAGATAATCGAACTGCACCATCACCTGAAAGCGGATGCTCCATCGGGGACGGCGCAGATGACAGCCAGAGCGATGGCGGAAGCCAGAGGGAAGCCATTCCTCCAGCCGCAGGGCAAAGCGGCCGCGAGTCGGGGGGAGTCAGTGGAGGGGGTGACACTTCACAGCGTACGCCTGCCCGGGCTAATGGCCCATCAGGAGGTAATTCTGGGCGCGTCGGGGCAGACATTAAGCATACGCCATGATACCATTAACCGGGAGTGTTACATGCCCGGAGTGATGCTGGCGATTAGAGAAATAGTCAGACGCGAGGAGCTGGTTTACGGCCTGGACACGCTGCTTGGGCTATGAGAATAAATGATGGAATACAATATTGCTATTGTTGGTGCCACCGGGCTGGTTGGCCAGGAGTTTATCAAGATTCTGGTACAGCGCAGTTTCCCGATGAAATCCGTCAGGCTGCTTGCCTCCGACCGTTCGGCGGGCAGGAAGCTGTGGGTCAACCAGCAGGAAATCGAGGTCGGGGAGACCACTCCTGACTCATTTGACGGGATAGATATAGCCCTTTTCTCGGCTGGCTCCGAGATAAGCCGCCATTTTTCACCGCTGGCGGCGAAATCGGGCGCGGTGGTAATTGACAACAGTGCTGCCTGGCGCATGGAGCCCAACGTGCCACTGGTGGTCCCCGAGGTCAACCTGGAAGATATTGAATGGCACAGGGGCATTATCGCCAATCCAAACTGCTCCACCATCCAGATGGTCGTGGCGCTGCACCCCCTGCACAAGGTCAACCCGATCAAGCGCATCGTGGTCAGCACCTACCAGTCGGTTTCCGGTACCGGTGTAGCTGCGATTGAGGAACTGAACGTGCAGAGCAAGCAGGTGCTTGAGGGGCAGAAAGCCATACCCCACGTTTACCCTCATCAGATCGCCTTTAACGTATTGCCCGAGATAGATGTCTTTCTCGACGATGGCTATACCAAAGAAGAGTGGAAGATGGAAGAGGAGACCAAAAAGATAATGCACGCCGGTGAAATCGCTATGTCGGCGACCTGTGTGCGCGTGCCGGTACTCATTGGGCACAGTGAGGCAGTATGGGCGGAATTTTCTTCACCAATGATGCCCGATGATGTCGAGCGCATTCTTGCCGGGGCGCCGGGAGTGAAGATACTGGATGATAATGCCATCAGCCTCTATCCGCATGCCTGGATGGCGGTCGGCACTGATGAGGTATTCGTCGGCCGTATCCGCCGTGATATTTCGCATCCCAATGGTCTGGTTATGTGGATTGTCGCCGACAACCTGCGCAAGGGAGCGGCGCTGAATGCGGTCCAGATTGCCGAGGAAATGATTAAGCGGGACTGGATAAAACCACGAGAGGTGACAAAATGAAAGAACTGGGAAGATTGATAACGGCTATGGTTACCCCCTTCGATGAAAAGGGGGAGGTGGACTATGAACAGGCTAAAAAGCTGGCGCTTGCCCTGCTTGCTTCGGGGAGTGATGGCGTGCTGGTCGTCGGTACCACCGGAGAATCGCCCACTCTGGTACGGGCGGAAGAGTACCGCCTTTTCCGGGAAATTAAGGAGGCAGTCGGTGGCAAAGGGAGCGTTATCGCTGGCACCGGGAGCAACAGCACCGCTGAAGCGGTTGAGGCGACTAGGGAAGCGGAGAAAATCGGCATTGACGCCTGCCTGCTGGTGGTGCCTTATTATAACAAGCCCACTCAGGAGGGGTTATACCAGCATTTCAAGACGGTGGCGGAAAGCACCAGCCTGCCCTGTATCATGTACAACGTGCCCTCGCGCACCGTGGTCAATATGACCGCCGATACCGTTATTCGTTTGAGCAAAATCGGCAATATCATCGGGGTGAAGGAAGCGAGTGGCAACCTTGAGCAGAGCGCCAGAATCATTCAGGAGACCGGCGACGATTTCTTCGTCTGGAGCGGCAATGACCAGGATACTTTTCCTATCATGGCCATTGGCGGCTACGGTATTATAAGCGTGATTTCACATCTGGTAGGGAAACAGATAAAGCAGATGATTGACAACTTCATCAGCGGGAAAATTGCCGAGGCGGCGGCCATTCACCGAAACCTTCTCCCCCTGGTCAATGCCATGTTTATGGTTTCGAATCCCATACCGGTGAAGTACGCCGTGAATCAGGTCGGTTTCCGCGTGGGCAAGCCGCGACTGCCACTAACCGAGCCAGATGAGAAGACCGCGCAGATTATTAAAGACACGCTGAAGAGCTATACCATAGACCTGCCGGTGTAGGATTTAGGTAATCAGCGTAATGCTGTAGGTGAATTCGGGTATTTCTTTCAGTCACCCGTAGAATTAAGCTGCATTAAATAAATGTATCTGTATATTGTCGCCGGGATAGCCCTGCTGGTTTCACTTATTTTCAGTCGTGAAAAAACAGCCCGGTCGTTGAAAATCGCCGCCCGACGCTTTGTCATGATTCTCCCGGCATTTTTGCTCATGATTGTTCTCATCTCCGTTGTCCTTTACCTCATACCGGATGAAGTCATTTCACGTTACCTCGGCAGCGATAATAAATTCACGGCCGTGGCTCTGGCGTCTCTCCTGGGTTCCGTCACCTTCATGCCCGGCTTCATTGCTTTCCCGCTGGCGGGCGTTTTAGTGCAAAAAGGAGTGGCCTATATGGTCGTCGCTGCTTTTACCACTACATTGATGATGGTGGGTGTGCTCACCGTACCCATAGAGAGAGCGTACTTTGGGCTGAAGGTCACCGTTATCAGAAATATAATCAGCTTCTTCATTGCCCTGGTGGTGGCTGTCGTAATCGGCCTTTTCTTCGGGGAGATTTTCCAATGAAAAGAAGCACTGTCATCAAAATCCTTTTCTTTGCCGGCTATCTCGTCTTTCTGGTCGTATCCTGGTGGACGGGGTTCAATCCCGGGCAGGAAATCGGCCAGAATTTCATCACTTTTTCCGCCGCTATGCTGGGGATAATACCCGGTGCTTTCATCTTAATCGGGCTCTTTGAGGTCTGGGTGAAACGGGAGACAGTTGAGCGACACCTCGGCGAGGGTTCGGACTTTCGCGGCTATCTCTGGGTGATACTGCTTGCCAGCACCACGGTGGGGGGGCTGTATCTGGCCTTTCCGGTGGCCTACACCCTTTATCGTAAAGGGGCCAAGCTCAGCGTTATTTTCACCTACCTCGGCGCCGCCGCTATCTGCCGCATCCCGATGACCGTTTTCGAAGCTTCTTTTCTGGGTGTCAAGTTCACCGTTATACGGTGGTTGGTCTCGCTGCCGCTGGTGGTAATAACGTCAATCCTGCTGGGCAATTACCTGACCCGGAAGGGCTACAAAGTGTCAGCAGGAAAGTAATTATGGCCAGAGGGGGTCGTTATTAACAATCACTGACCCATTGGAAGCGGTGCGATTTCTTTGCCGAGCAAGTTCTAATGGTCTAGTTATTTCCCCAGGCTCTTCTTGAGCGCGGCCAGCTTATCCATGTACTCCTGCCGCACCGGGATAAATATCTCAATGGTCTTGATTCCTTTATCGGAGGCGTAGGTGCCGTGCTCCTGATTTGAGGCGAAGACAGTAACGTCGCCCTTTTTGACCGGATAGCGTTTCCCGCCGGTCACCAGTTCACCTTCTCCATCGGCGATAATCATGATTTGCTCGTGTTCGTGCTTGTGCAAGGGACCAACGGCATTGGGCTCAAAGGTAGCGAACATGGCCGTCGCCCGTTCGCCGGAAATAAGGTGTACCCTGACCTGTCCGGGAACCAGCTCTACCGGTGGAATGTCTTCATGATATATTATCTGCTTTTCATACTCTTCCTGAGTTGCCAGTGGTTCTTTCTCTCCCATTTAAATAACCCTCCTCTGTGATATTAAGATTGTGCTTTTTTCCTTGCCGCTTCCAGTTTAGCCACAATGTCCTGCCTGGGTGGGGAAAAGACGTCGATGGCGCGGAGCCCTCTATCGGAAACGTAGGTTCCATGTTCCAGGTTTGAGGGGAGGATGATGACATCACCTTCCTCAAGGTGGTACAGTTTTCCATCGACTGTCATATCACAGGCACCTCCGGTGACAATCATGGTTTGTTCTGCTTCATGGTGATGAATGGCACTCTGGCAATTAGGAGCCTCGGTGAGGAATTGGAGCGTGACTTTTTCGGTGGCTACGATGTGGCTTTTTACACCGGGGAACAGGTCTACAATGGGAACATCGCGGTAGCGGATAACGAGTTTGTTGAACTCTTCCTGCGTTGCCGGTGATTCTTTTTTCTCCATTTTAATAGGCCTCATTTTTGGTAGTAGGACTACGCTTTCTTTCCGGCTGCTTCTACCAGACAGGGCTCTTGAAGATGGTCTGCTCGCGCCTCATGCCAACCGATATGACGCTGATGGGGCAGGCGATGAGCTCCTCAAGCCTTGCCAGGTACTGGCGGGCTTGCAGTGGCAGCTTGGCAAAATCGCGGATATCACTGATGGGAGTCTGCCAGCCGGGCAGTTCTTCGTATATCGGCTGGCACTTTTCCAGTGTGACGGCACTTGCCGGGAAATAATCGATTTTCTCGCCGTTCAGCTCGTAGGCGGTGCATATTTTCAGGGCAGGCATTGTATCGAGCACATCGAGGCGGGTAACGATTGCCCGGGTGTAGCCATTCACGCGGGTGCTGAACCGGGAGGCAACGGCATCGAACCAGCCGCAGCGCCTCGGTCGGCCGGTGGTGGTGCCGTATTCGTGAGCCAGTTCCCGAATGCAGCCGCCGATTTCATCCTGCAGCTCGGTGGGCATAGGGCCGCCGCCGACACGGGTGCAGTATGCTTTGAAAATACCCAGAACATCGTCTATCCTGGTCGGTCCCAGGCCAACCCCCAGGCAGCCTCCTCCGGCCAGCGGTGAAGATGAAGTGGCGTAAGGGTAAGTGCCGAAATCAGGGTCCAGCAAAGTCCCTTGGGCCCCTTCCAGCATTATATTTTTCCCGTCATTTATCGCCTTTTCCAGCAGGGCGGTGGTGTCGCAGATGTGGGGAGCCAGTATCTCGCCGTACCGGCAGTATTCGCTGAATACTTCGTCCTCTGATAGCGGGTCGGCATTATAGACCTTGGTCAATATCGTGTTCTTGCCGGTGAGCACAGCGTGAAGCCGCTCGCGAAAAACATCTTTGTCCAGCAGGTCGCTGGTCCTGATGCCCAGGCGGGAGGCCTTATCGGCAAAGGCGGGGCCGATGCCCTTGCGTGTGGTGCCGATAGCCTTACCTCCCCGTGCCTCTTCCTCCAGTCCATCGAGAAGAATGTGGTAGGGCATTACCAGATGAGCCCGGTCACTGATGAAAAAACGCGAGGTGTCCACGCCGCGCTGCTTGAGCGCGCCCAATTCGTCGAGCAAAACGCGGGGATTGACCACCACGCCGTTTCCAATCACGGAGGTGGCTTTGGGAGAAAAGATACCGGAAGGGACAAGGTGTAAGGCGAACTCGCCTTGCTGGTTGACCACGGTGTGCCCGGCATTGTCCCCGCCGGAAAAACGCATTACCATATCTGCCTGCTCGGCAAGCAGGTCAACTATCTTTCCTTTTCCCTCGTCTCCCCATTGAGCTCCGATAATCGCAATTACTGGCATTCTAGCCTCCCGAAAATAATGTGAAAACTAATCTCCCTTTGTCTGGTGCCATACGTGGAGCAGCCTCTGGATGATGGTCACGTAGCTGAAAAAGGCAATGATGCCCAGCGATATAATCAGCGCATAGTTGATGCTGCTTAAAAAAAGCCCCAGTGATATGATGATTATTCTTTCCGTACGGGTGAAAAGGCCTACCTCTCCAATCAGGCCCGCCGCTTCTGCCCGGGCCCGGAGGTAGCTGACCATCAGCGCGCCGGGCAATGTGAAACCGACAACAAGTATGCCGGGCACAGAGAGGTACTTGACAAAGAATATTAAAAGACCCAGCAGGACGGCCGCCTCACCCATGCGGTCCAGAATTGAATCAAGGATGCTGCCAAATTTCGTGCTCTTGTCGATAAAGCGGGCTAGCGCCCCGTCCAGCATGTCGAACAGTCCGGAAATAAGGACAACAAAGCCGGCGATGAAGGGCTGCCCGAGAGCAATAAGCACCGCCGCTCCGAAGGAAAGCAACAGACCAAACCAGGTCAGGGCGTTGGGGGTTATTCCTGTCCGGGCCAGAAGCTGTACTAATGGTTGGGAAAGGCGATAGGCAGCGACTTTGCGGGCTTCGGCTAACCGGGACCTGAACGGCTGTTTTTCTGAGGCGATGCTAACTGAGCTCCCTTCCATTCTTCAGACCCAAAAAATCCCCTTGCTTTGCCCGTTGCTGTCCGGAAACCTCACGAAGCTTTACTTGGCTGGTTTGCCTGCTTTGACCATGTCAGCGATGAACTTTTCCACCATCTGGTGCGCTTCCGCATCTGTGTACTGTACAGGGGGTGATTTCATGAAGTAAGCGGACGGTTCGACCAGTTCTCCGACAAGTCCGCGGTCCATGGCCAGCTTGCAGCACCTGATAGCGTCAATGACCACGCCGGCGGAGTTGGGGCTGTCCCAGACCTCCAGTTTCATCTCCAGGTTTAGCGGCACATCGCCGAAGGTTCGGCCTTCCATTTTGATGTAGCAGAACTTGCGGTCTTCCAGCCAGGGCACGTAATCACTGGGGCCAACGTAGATATCCTTGGGGTCCATCTTGTAGTCCAGCTGAGAGGTAACCGAGTTGGTCTTGGATATCTTTTTGGACTCCAGGCGTTCTCGTTCCAGCATGTTGTAGAAGTCGGTATTGCCGCCGAAGTTCATCTGGTAGGTGCGCTCCAGTTTGACGCCGCGGTCCCGGAACAGGCGTGTCAGCACGCGGTGGGTAATGGTGGCACCGACCTGCGATTTTATATCATCGCCTATAACGGGGAGCCCTCTTTCGGCGAAGCGTTTCTGCCAGTACTTCTCACGGGCGATAAACACAGGGATACAGTTGATGAAACCGCAGCCCGCCGTCAGTATCTGCTCGATATACCACTTGGTTGCCTCTTCGCTGCCGACCGGCAGGTAGTTGATGACGACATCGGTCTTGGTCTCCTTGAGGATACTGACGATATCGGCAGTCGGGCCGGGAGCTTTCTGTATCATCTGTGACAGGTATTTGCCCAGACCGTCGTGGGTCATACCGCGTTGCACGATAACACCCGTAGGTGGTACTTCGCAGAATTTAAACGTGTTGTTCGGTAGCGTATAGATAGCTTCGGCCAGGTCTTTGCCCACCTTGTTTTTATCAATATCAATGGCGGCCACGAAATTGATGTCGCTGATATGGTATCCGCCGAGATTCACGTGCATTAAGCCGGGTACAAATTCGTTTGCCTTTGCTTTATCATAGTAACTGACTCCCTGGACAAGAGACGAGGAGCAGTTACCAACGCCGATGATGGCCACGTTTATTTTTCCCATATCAGGTTTATCCCCCTTAATATCATCGGTTGACACTATACCTTTATTAGGCGTGCGGTGTCAAGTAATTTCACCTGACGGAGTTTATCACAGTCTGGACTTGACGGTTACTGGCGACTGTTAGAAAAAACCTTCTCCGGGTGCCACTGCCCTTTTTCCGGGTCAGAGCGCAACACGCCCAGAAAATGCCCGTCGGCAGTATAGGCCCGACAGCGGTCCCCCTTTGCTGATTCCGGTGGCAGGGCAATCAGCGCCCCGTTTTTGATTAGTTGCTCCGTGGCCTCATCGACCACCACCGCCGGCCATGCCGAGAGCACGGAGTCCATGGGGTGAACAAGGTGTTCCCAGTGGCCCTGTCGGAAGGCGTCTTCAAGCTGGGGTACGCTTATCGCATCCGCGATATCAAACGGTCCGTAGCGCTGGCGGATGAGGCTTTTCAGGCTGGCGCCGCAGCCCAGAATTTGCCCGAGGTCATGGGCCAGCGAGCGTATATAAGTGCCTTTCCCGCATTCCACTGCCACGGTAACGAGCGGCGGCTGAAAGTCAACGATTTCCAGACTGTGTATGGTCACGGGCCGGCTCTTCCGCTCGACGGTTATTCCAGCGCGGGCCAGCTCGTACAGTTTCTTCCCTTGGTGCTTTAGGGCGCTGTACATCGGCGGTGTCTGCTGGATAACGCCGCGAAAGGAAGACAGAGCTTTTTCCACCTGTTCCTTATGAATGCCGGCAGAGTTTTCCTGCTGGATAATGCTACCGCTGGCATCATAGGTATCGGTGGTTACTCCCAGTTCAATCTCAGCCCGGTACGTCTTGCGGGCAGCGGCGAGGAATTCGACAACGCGCGTCGCCTGCCCGAGACAGACCGGCAGCACACCGGTCGCCAGCGGGTCGAGAGTGCCGGCATGCCCGACGCGGCGCTCGCCGCTGAGCCGTTTCACCAGTGCGACCACGCGATAAGAGGTCATGCCACGGGGCTTGTCAATATTCAGTATTCCGTTCACAGTCAGCCCTCGAAAACAAGGTCGCCTCTTTTTACCAGGCAACCAGCTCCCCTTTCGTTGCTGCCAGCCCGGTTTTGGCCGAATCCAGTTGTGTCTGTGTGGAGTTTAACTCCGCTTCGACCGCGTATAATTGAATGCTGGTATTGAAGTAAAGCAGGTATGAGAAGATAGACGCACCGGCCTGAAGGACAATAATTAGCCATCTTTTCATAGTGTTGCTCCCTTGATTACAATTGCGCTGTGGTGAGTATACCGAGGAAGCCAGAGTTTTCAGCGGTCCGAAGAGCTCACATCATCGATGAGGTTCATGATACGTGCACCGCGCTCGATGGAGTTATCCCAGTGGAAGCTGAGTTCGGGAATGCGCCGCAACCTCAGCGTTCTAGCCATTTCCTTGCGGAAAAAGTGTGAGGCACCGGCGAGGGCGTCAAGCGCATCCAGCTTTTGCTGCTTATCGCTGATGAAGCTGATATAAACTCTGGCCTGCTTGAGGTCAGGGGAAGTTGCTACCTCGGTAACCGCAATAAACTGGCTGAGCCTCGGGTCTTTAACTTCGCGCCGCAGTAAATCGCTGATTTCCTGACGGATGAGCTGGTTTACACGTTCAATCCGATGAGACACGGTACAGGCTCCTGGAGTTTATACTTGCCGGACTAGGCTGCTTTGTCTATCCGGTAAAATTCGAGCACGTCGCCAACCTGAAAATCATGGAAGTCTTTGACGCCGACGCCGCATTCATAGCCGGCGGCTACTTCGCGGACATCGTCCTTGAACCGTCGCAGACTGCTGACGGTGGTATCACTGATAATCTCCTCGCCGCGGTGCACCCTCACTGAGGAGTTACGGCTGGCCTTACCGTCTAAAACGTAGAGACCGGCCACCTGCGCCCCTTTTGGCGCTGAGAAGACGGCTCGAACCTCGGCGCGCCCCTCAATGACCTCGACCAATTCAGGCTCCAGCAAGCCCTTGAGCGCCTTTTCCACGTCGTCAACAACGTTGTAAATCACATTGTAATGGCGGATGTCAACCCTTTCTATGCTTGCCTGTCGGCGGGCGCCTTCGTCGCTGTCAACACCGAAGCCAATGATGAGCCCGCTGGAAGCGGTGGCCAGCATTACGTCACTCTCGGATACATTGCCGGTGCCGCTGTGGAGTATTCTCACCTGTAGTTCATCGGTGCTCAGGCGCTCCAGAGAATCTTCAATCGGCCCGATACTGCCCTGGACATCCGCCTTCAGGATAATATTGAGCCCTTTGACCTGGCCGCTGCTGATTCTATCGTATAAGTTATGCAGGCTTACCGACTTGGCAGAAACTGAAGCTCTTTCTTCCATTTCCTGGCGGTGCTTCTCCAGCAGTGCCTGTGCCTGCTGTTCGCTGGTCACTGCGGTCAGTATGTCTCCAGCCTGCGGCACGCTGCTCAGGCCCATAATTACCGCCGGCGTAGCCGGTCCGGCTTTCTTTACCCGTTTGCCCAGGTCGTTCAGCATGGCTCTGACCCTGCCCGATGTGCTGCCAACGACTACGGTATCACCCGGCTTTAAAGTACCATTATTCACCAGTATGGTAGCCAGTGGGCCACGAGTTCTATCCATCTCAGCTTCAACGACCACACCAGAGGCCAGTCCCGATGGATTGGCTTTAAGCTCTTCCATCTCGGCTACAACCAGGAGGTTTTCCAGAAGTTCCTGGATACCTATTTTCTCTTTCGCGGAAATGGGTGCGCAGACGACGTCCCCTCCCCATTCCTCAATCAGCAGCCCCGCTTCCGTCATCTGCTGCTTCACCCGTTCCTGGTTCGCTTCCGGCTTGTCGATTTTATTGAGGGCGACGATAATGGGTACCTCCGCCGCGCGGGCATGGTTGATTGCCTCCTGCGTTTGTGGCATTACGCCGTCATCCGCCGCCACCACCAGGATAATAATATCGGTTATCTGGGCACCATGGGCTCGCATGGCGGTGAACGCCTCATGCCCCGGAGTGTCCAGGAAGGTGATTTTCTGGTCGTCTACCGTTACCTGATAGGCGCCGATGTGTTGGGTAATGGCACCGGCTTCGGTGTCC
>CAYZOI010000006.1:12988-36739 GCA_964480145.1 uncultured Dehalococcoidaceae bacterium
GGCGGATGGCGTCAAGCAGCCGTGTCTTTCCATGGTCAACATGACCCATGACCGTCACCACAGGGGGGCGCAGTTGCAGGTTTCCTGTTTCTTCAACCTGTAGCTTGCGGCGCTTTCTTATCTCGCTGATAGCGCTGGCAGCTCCTTCAGCGGTCCGCGACTTCAGGCGTGTCTCATAGCCCAGGTTGGTGGCTATCTCTGACGCAATATCATAATCAACTATCTGGTTGATATTGGCCATGATATCCTTCCGCATGAGCTGTTTAATGATATCAATGGCACTGACCTGAAGGAGGTCAGCCAGTTGCCGCACGCTTAGCGAACGCGGAAGCTCCACCTGGGCTTGTTTGGTAGTCTCCGGCGCCTTGGTTGCTTCTTCGGCTTCCGGTTCGACCGTATTAGCTGGTTTTTTCGCCCGGGGCACTGGTCTCTCCTTTCAGGTTTTCTTCGGCGTATTTCATCAGCTGCTCCCGGCTGTTCGTGCTGAGGCCGGTGCGCAATGCATGGTCCAGACGATTGCTTTTCAGCCCCGCCTCCCAGCATTTCAGGGTCGGACAGAGATAGGTGCCGCGTCCTGCTTTTCTACCGGTAATATCAACTTCTATATTTCCGGTCGGCGTATTGACGATTCGTATCAATTCACGCTTTGCCCTTACCTGTCGACAGCCAAGGCATGTCCGCTGCGGTATATGTCTGGTAGGAATAGAATGGGAGCTAGAACTCTTCATCTTCACTTGGTAAATCAGCGTCTCGCCGTCGTTTCTTCATCCTGATACCGTCCTCGGCACCTTCTTTGGCGGAAACCCTTTTCTTTTTCTTCTTGGCTTTATCTGGCTGTTTATCCGGCCTGGGTCCCAGGATATCCTCGGCGAATCTGAGCTCTGATTTCGCCTCCGCTACTTTAGGTTCAAAGAAGACCACCGGCTCGGCCAATACCTCTTCCGCCGCTGGCGATGGTTCGGTCTTTTCGGCAACTACTTCCCCGACTGGCTCCGCAGGGACAGCTTCCGGTTCCAGGATTTCCGGAGCTTCCGCCGTCAGCTCTTCCGCGATTACAACCTCTGCTTCCTTCTCTTTAGTTTCGGGTGCCGGCTTGGCGGCCGCTTTTTCCGCCTCGGCAATAGAAGCACTCTTGATGTCAATTCGCCAGCCGGTCAGCTTGGCCGCCAGCCGGGCATTCTGTCCTTCCTTGCCGATGGCAAGGGAGAGCTGTTTATCCGGAACCACCACCGTGGCGGTATTTCCCTCTTCATTCAGGCCAACGCCGATTATCTGGGCTGGACTCAGTGCGTTGATGATAAATGCGGTGACATTGGGGCTCCACTGGATAACGTCTATCTTCTCGCCGTTCAGTTCGTTGACGACGTTCTGTATCCTGATGCCGCGCAGGCCAACGCAGCAACCCACCGGGTCAATTCCTTCCTGGCGCGCCGCCACGGCTACCTTGCTCCGGTATCCGGCCTCACGGGCGATGGACTTAATCTCTACAGAGCCGTTATATACCTCCGGCACTTCCAGCTCCAGAAGGCGGCGGAGCAGGTCAGGGTGGGAACGTGATACCACTACCCGTGGTCCCCTGGTGGTCTTCAGGACCTGGAGGATGCAGACTTTCAGGCGCTGGCCGACTCGATATCTTTCCGTGCGCACCTGTTCCGAGGCGGGCAGTACGGCTTCGGTTCTCCCCAGGTCAATGTTAATCTGGCCGGGTTCAATGCGCTGCACCACACCGGTGATAACCTCGTCTTCTTTTTCGGCGTACTCCTCCAGAATGGCGCTGTGCTCGGCCTCATGGAGACGCTGGAGAATGACCTGTTTGGCTGTCTGGGCGGCGATACGCCCCGCATCGTGCGGTGTGGACTCCACTATGATAGTGTCGCCCATCTGAATATCTGAATTGAACCGGCGCGCTTCTTCCAGCGATACTTCAAGCCGTGTGTCGGCCGGTCGTTCCACCACCGTTTTGTCCACCCAGACCTCAACACGACCGTTAGCGGGGTTTATTTTAACTGAAACATCCTGGTTTTGAGTAAAACTATCCCTGCGGTAGGCGGAGACCAGTGCGGCTTCCACCGCAGACAGAACCGTCTCCCTGGGCAGATTCTTTTCCGCTGCAAGCTGAGTTATTGCCAGTAGAAAATCACTTTTCATTTCTGACCTAACTCCCCATTATTATTGCCAATAATTAAAAAAGTGGGGATGAAACCCACTTGATAAAGGCAAATTAAGTTCTTGTAAGAGTATAACACTGATTAATAGAAAATACAAGATGTTTACTTATTTCACGGGTACTTTCTTTCTCCAAATATCTTGGTGCCTACCCTGACGATGTTGGCGCCCTCCTCAGGCGCAATCTGATAAGAACTGGTCATGCCCATGGAAAGATATTTCATCTCAACGTTGGGCAGGCTCGATTCTTTCATGCGGTCAAATAATTTCTTCATGGCCACAAAGTAAGGTCGGGAGTCTTCCGGGTTTTCCGAGAGCGGTCCCATGGTCATCAGTCCCATCACCCTGATGTTGGGCAGTGATGAAATATCCCTTACCAGTTGTTCGGTGTCTTCCGGCAGTGCGCCCGATTTTTGCAATTCCTCGCCTATATTCACCTCGATTAGAACGGGCATAACCTTGCCGATTTCGGCGCACCGTTTGTCAATCTCCCGGGCGATTTCACGGGAGTCCACGGTTTCAATCATGTCAAAGAGTCTGACCGCTTTTTTCACCTTGTTTCGCTGCAAATGACCGATGAAGTGCCATGTCGCCAGGTGGCCGACGACCGCATAAGCCTTTTCCGCTTCCTGGATGTAGTTCTCACCGATTAGCTGCACACCGGCAGCAACTGCCTCCAGGATTTCGGCCGGGGTTCTGGTTTTGGATGCGGCTACCAGCTGCACCCCCTCTGGCAATTCATTTAGTATCTGCTGCACGTTCTGTTTGATTGACATAAAGATAATGCTCCCGGGTCGTTCCGTAATATCCTGCCAGTACTTCTGCGGCTCCCCTTAACTTCTATTATAGGTATTTTACATCAAGAGGGTCGGCGGCCTCAATTGAAAATTCAACTGAGCGTCATTCAATTTTAACGACGAAAAACAGACAAAATAACACGCTCGTTTTATTGAGCGGGCAGGTTCAAAATGCTATAGTATTAGATAACAGTCGCCCTTTTTCACGAAGAGGTACTGTATTCATACCACAATCCGGGGAAGTGCCGGAATTGGCAGACGGGCCAGACTTAGGATCTGGTGTCGCAAGACGTGGGGGTTCGAGTCCCCCCTTCCCCATGAGGCCCATTATGGTGAAACAGATAGCTAACTTGAAACAGATGCTTGAAGTAGCGGCGGAGAATTTTGCCGACAGGACCGCTATTGTCTGCGGCGAGCACCGTGTTTGCTACGCTGAGCTGGACAAGGCTGCCAACAAGGTGGCCAATGCGTTGCTTGACATGGGGGTGAGGAAAGGTGACCGCGTGGCGACTCTGATGGCTAACAGCCCGGAATTCGTAAACGTCTACTTTGGCACCATCAAGGCTGGCGCTATCCCGGTACCGCTGGACATCCGTTACAAGGTTAATGAGCTGGGCTTTGTCACTGGCAGCTGTCAGCCGAAGGTCTTGGTGGCGGAAAGCGACCTGCTGGAACCTGTGATGCCATTCCTTTCCCGGTTTCAGTCAATCCAGCACGTAATAGACCTGGACGCCAAGCATGAGGGGAAATTCCCCAGCTACGGGGAGGTAATGGCGAACAGTTCCGCGGCAGAGGTGAATGTTGAATTGGAACCGGATGACATCGGTGTTATTTCCTACACCAGCGGGCCGACGAAACAGCCCCGGGGGGCGGTGCTTACCCATCGGAGCCTGGTTTTTGAGGCGACTGTTTCCGGTGATGGGTTTCAGCAGACAGAAGAAGACAGGATGATGATGTTTGCGCTGCCCATGTACCACATGTTTGGGCTGGCTTCGGTAATGCTGGGCTCCATTCAGAAAGGGAGCACGGTGGTTATTGTGCCGGGTACAGGTCGGTCGATATCCAGCTTTCTGGAAACCATTGAGCGTGAAAAAGGAACCATGTATCTCGGGGTGCCCTACATCTACGCGCTGGCCATCAATGTTGCCGAGCGTGAGGGTTTGAGATATGACACCAGCTCGGTTCGGTTATGGGGCAGCGGTGGAGCCACGCTGACCCTTGAAATAATAGAGAAGTTCAAGCAGTACTACGGGGCCGATGTCCTTGATGTCTGGGGACTTACCGAGTCGGTATCTCACATCACTCATCACCCCCCGGGCGACAAGAGGAAACCGGATTCATCGGGAAAGGCTTTACCCGGATGGGAAATACGGGCGGCAGGTGATAAGGGCACTATATTACCCCCCAATCAGGTTGGTGAGATAGTTGTCCGGGGACCTATCATGGAGGGCTACTACAATAACCCTCAGGATACCGCCAGGGAGATAAAAAACGGGTGGCTCCAGACTGGCGACCTGGGTTATGTTGATGAAGACGATTATCTTTATCTCACCGGCATGAAGAAGGACATGATTATCCTGAAGGGCCAGAATATCTGGCCGGGTGACATTGAAAAAGTGCTGTGCAGCTATTACAAAGTGGATAAGGCGGCCGTTGTGGGCATTCCGGACAAGCTGCGTGGTGAGATTGTGGGCGCGGTTGTCCAGCTAAAGAGCGGCTTTGATGCCACCGAGCAGGAGATACGGAATTTCTGTCAGAGCCGCATGGCAGACTATAAATTGCCGAAAAGGGTCTTTTTCACCAAATCGCTGCCGGAAACGACGGCAAAACAGATAAGCAAGAAAAAACCGGCGGACTACTTACCAGATACGCCTTCTTAGTAGCTCTCTCAGAATTGGGGCAACAGAGAGTCCTGGCGGTTCTACCGTGTCCTCAGGCGTTATTGTCGTATCATAACCAGCAGCATCTTGAATTTATCTATTGCTTTCAAGGCATGTGGTTTATTGGCGGGCATGATTATCATTTCCCCTTTGCGTAGCCGGTATGGCTGACCGGCGATGGCGATATCAGCTTCACCGTCTAAAAGGTAAACGAGGGCATCAAACGGTGCTGTATGCTCGCTCAATCCCTGCCCGGTGGCAAATGCAAATAGCGTTAGCGTGCCGGTTCGCTGGTCGATTATAGTCCGGCTGACCACCGAGCCTTCCTGGTATTCGATGAGGTCGGCCATTTCCAGAACTCGCTCGGCGGGTATGCCGGCACCTTTTGCCTTATTATCTTGTGCCATAACGCTCCCTTCTCACTGCTGGGTTTCTTTATTGTACCCCTTCAATGCCGCTTTGAGCCAGCCAGCAATATCCTCGGCAATGTCCTGCCAGCCTGGTTCCGTGATGACCTTGTGCGCGTGGTCGGCATACTCACGGTAAGTGGCCACCCCTTGATATCTTCGCGCGGTTTTCCGCACTATAGACGCCGGCACGAGACGGTCCTGGGTGCCACCAATCACTAGGACAGGACAGGTGACTTTGGAAACATCGACCTCTGAGGCTCTATTACTGTCCAGAAACCAGAAGCCGATTTCAAACACTGCCCGCCCGGACTCAAATACAAGCTTCTCATACGTTTTTTTCCGTTCCTCGGCGGGGAGCAGGTTCATTGTTGAGTAAACGGCTTCATTATAGGTCTGTCGGCATGGTTTGCGCCAGAAACCCCGCCTTTTTATGCAGGAACAGACTCCCCGGAACGATGACGGTTGCAGCGCCAGAATGCCTCTTGGGGGCGCCGGCGCCAGCAGAACTAAAGCTCTGGCCAGCCCACGGCTGCCCAGAATCTGGGCCAGCAGCCCTCCCATAGAATGCCCCATGATAACGGGCGGATGGTTGAGTTTCCTGATATCGTTCTCCAGTTCGGCGGCGTAGTCGAGCAGGCTGGTGGTACCGAGTTCGGGAGGGGGTGGTTCTTTCGGGTCGACATCATGGAAGCGCAGGGTCGGCGTGAAGCAGCTATACCCTTTGCCCTCGAAAAAATTACGGAACTCATCCCAGCACCAGCCACCGTTCCACATGCCGTGAATCATAAAGATGCTATTGTTCATGGCGTTTATACCATCCAATTTTATTATAAACATCTTGCGCGTTATAATACAATTATAAATTGGCATTTGTAATAAAAGGAAAAAGGAGGCACTATGTCAGTACAGGTCTATCGTGGATGGGAATTTCCGGCGGCAAAGGTGGGCCCACCGACTGAACGATACCTGAAGCTCATTGCCTGCCCCGAGACGACGGGTTATGAAACGGCCACCGTGCTTTTCTCGCACATACCGGCAGGAAGTGGCACCGGTAAGCACACCCATCCGGACAGTGACGAGATTATGTACTTTGTCGGGCGCGGCGAGTGCCTGATGGATGGCAAAGCGGTCAAGCTGGAAACGGACTCGGTCATCATCGCTCCCAAGGGTGTGGAGCATGAGTGCCGGAACACGAGCGAGACCGAAACGTTAAAGATATTCTGCGTGTACATCCCGCCGCTGAAGCTGAACGAGCTGTTAACCGGGCTGGCTCAGAGAACGAAAGAATATCTGGGCGGCAAGTAAAAGAATAGACGACCTTTATATCCCTTTAAGCTTCGAGTGTTTCCGCCAGCCGCTCTAACCGCCTGGTCATCTCTAATGGTCGGGCGATATATATTTGTGCATCTGCTGGTCTGTCTGCTATAATGGCTGGCGGCGACCGAGGAAAGCTGTATGGAGTTAACAGAGAAGGCAATCGTAGTCAATAATAAGGACAATGTAGCCACGGCTCTGGCCGACCTGGAAGTGGGGAGCAGTGTTGAGCTTGATGCTGGTGATAAACTGCTGACCGTGAAACTGACGTCGAAGGTCCCCTTTGGCCATAAATTCAGTCTGGCATATATTGAGTCTGGCGCTCCGGTAGTCAAGTACGGTGAAGCCATCGGCGTGGCCACCACGGCCATCAATGCGGGCGACTACGTGCATGTGCATAACGTGGTGAGCACCAGGGGCAGTACCGGGGCTGAGGGAGGTGCAAAATAGGCTTTCTAGGCTATCCGCGCCCGGACGGGTCCGTGGGCGTACGCAACTATGTCGGCGTCATCTCCACCGTGGGCTGTGCCAACGATGTGGCTCACTGGATTGCCCAGCAGATTAAAGGGACGGCGCCTTTCCTGCATCAGGCGGGCTGCGGTCAGTTACAGCCTGACCTTGAAATCGCCACCCGTACGCTTATCTCCCTTGGCCAGAACCCGAACCTGGCCGGTGTCCTGCTGGTAAGCCTGGGCTGTGAAGGGGTTGATGCCGACCGGGTAGAGCGGGAGATTGCCGCTACCGGCAGACCGGTGAAGAAGGTGGTCATTCAGAAAGCCGGGGCAACGGTTGCCTTGAATGAGGGTCTGCTCATCGCTCAGGCGCTCGTCAGTGAGGCTTCTCAGATAAGGCAGCAGGAATTTGACGATTCTCACCTCGTTATCGGGGTCAAGTGCGGCGGCTCGGATACCACCTCGGGGCTGGCCTCGAACCCGGCGGTTGGCGCCACCTGTGATATTGTGCTGGATAAGGGGGGCACGTGCGTCTTCGGCGAGACCACAGAGTTTCTTGGGGCTGAGCACATCCTGGCCCGGCGTGCCGTCAGCAAAAGTGTTGCCGATAAAATATTCAAAATCGTTGATAACATGGAGAAGCGGGCGAGGGCGAGCGGGGGCGATATGCGTGGCGGCAACCCCAGTGCCGGCAACATCGCCGGCGGGCTGACCACGATTGAAGAAAAATCGCTTGGCGCCATTGTCAAGGGCGGTACCGGCCCAATTCAGGACGTTTACAATTACGGCGAGTGCGTCCAGGGCAAAGGCCTGTTCATCGTCGATTCTCCGGGACGTGAACCGGAGTTTCTCACCGCGCTGGCGGCGGCGGGCGTTCAGGTTGCCCTCTTCTCAACAGGTTTGGGCGTGCCGCAGGGCTTTCCTTTTCTTCCCGTAATCAAGGTGACAGGGAACCCGGTTACCTTCAAACGCCTTCCCGACCATATTGATATGCTCGTCGAGATGAAAGCAGTGAAAGGTTCTGGCCTGCAAGCGACCGGCCAGAGAATATATGAGGAAGTATTGGCGGTGGCCACCGGCAAACAGACCAAGGCGGAGATACTGGGCTATGGCAACTTCCCCGGCCTCTATACGCTCGGCCCGATTGTATGAACACTACCGGGACTTGGTCCTGGTATCTTCCATGATTTTTCCTTTTGCGGGTGAGCAGCACTAGTGCTATAATGGGCTGAAATGAATCAGAGAGGGCGCCTTGAAGAGGTGCGCTGGCATGGGAGAGGTGGGCAGGGGGCGGTTCTCGGCGCCAGCATGTTAGGCAGCGCGGTGGCTCTTTACGAGGGCAAGTACGCTGTCTCGTTCCCGAGCTTTGGCGCTGAGCGTCGCGGGGCACCGGTTCAGGCATTCACCCGCATCAGCGACCATACTATCCGGACTCGCAGTCAAATCTATAACCCCTCCACAATCATCGTGCTTGATGATACCCTCCTCGATGTGGTTGACATAACGAGTGGCGCTCGGGATGGAGCCAGCATTCTGATAAACACGCGTAAATCCAAAGCGCAGTTGAAAAAAATACCTGATTCTCTCGATGTCACCA
Organism: uncultured Dehalococcoidaceae bacterium; assembly: GCA_964480145.1. Taxonomy (GTDB): domain Bacteria; phylum Chloroflexota; class Dehalococcoidia; order Dehalococcoidales; family RBG-16-60-22; genus E44-bin89. The sequence goes on from CAYZOI010000006.1 coordinate 21,605, forward strand.
CCGTGGATGCCACGGAAATAGCGCGGGAAAATATCGGGGTGGCCATTGTCAATACCGCCATGCTCGGCGCGCTGGCCGGTGCCACCGGCCTGGTGAGCCTGGATTCCATAAAGAAAGCCATTGCCAGCACGCTGCCGGAGAAAGTCGTCGACCGTAACATTGCGGCGGCTGAGGCGGCTTACAAAAAAGTCGGGGGAAAATGAAGACGGAGAAGTCAATCCCGGGACCCGTACAGAAAGCCGGAACCATACCCACCAGGATGGGGAGTTGGAGCACGGCCAAGCCCGTTCTGAAGGGGAAATGCACCTTCTGCCTCTTCTGCTGGGTTTTCTGCCCGGAGGGTGCCATAACTCAGGACGAGGCGAACCGGAAAGTCACTTTCAACTTTGAGGACTGTAAAGGCTGTGGCATCTGCGTCAGGGAATGTCCCACCGGGGCGATAGAGATGATCGAGCCGGAAGGTGATAAATAATGGCTACCGAAATGTCGGTTAGAAAATACATCACGGCCAACGAGGCGGTCGCTCAGGCGGCCCGGCTGGCACGTGTTGACGTGGTTGCTGCCTATCCCATTACCCCGCAGACCAGCATCGTGGAGAAGATTGCCAAATACATCGCCGATGGCGAGATGGATGCCGATTATATTAAAGTTGAATCAGAACACTCGGCGCTGACGGCCTGCATGGGCGTGCGGATGGCCGGGGCGCGTGCCTTTACCTCTACCTCATCTCAGGGACTGGAGTATATGCATGAGATGCTGGCCTACGCTGCGGGTGGTCGCTATCCGCTGGTTCTGGTCAATGTCTGCCGCTCGGTGGCGCTGCCCTGGAGTATCTGGGGCGACCAGCAGGACGCCATCCAGCAGCGGGATACGGGCTGGATTCAGATATTCACCGAGACCGGGCAGGAAGCGCTGGATATGGTGCTGCAGGCCTATCGTATCGCTGAGGACCACCGTGTGCTGCTGCCGGTGATGATTTGCCTCGATTCGTTTATACAGTCGCACACCGAAGAGCTGGTCCAGGTCCCCGACCAGAAAACGGTGGACTCTTTCCTGCCTCGATATGACCCGGTGGTTACCCTGGATGTGGACAACCCTTATTCCATATCCGTGGGCGGCTTCGGCAAGCATTATGCACGCTGGCGGGAGGAACAGCAGGCAGCGGCCGAAAAGGCGGGGGAGATAATTTTAGAGGTGGGCGAAGAGTTTGCCCGTATTTTTGGCCGTCATTACGGCGGCCTGGTTGAAGAATACCGCTGTGATGGGGCGGAAGCGGTCCTGGTAGCCATGGGCGCATTCGCCGGAACCGCTCGAGAGGTGGTCGATGAGATGCGTGATGAAGGTAAAAACGTTGGCCTGGTCAAGGTGAGGGCATTTCGACCTTTCCCGGTCGGGCCATTGAGGAAGAGTATGTCAAAGGTAAAAGCGGCGGCGGTGCTGGACCGTGACTGCTCCTGGGGTTATGAAGGCGCACTGGCCACGGACATGAAAGCCGCTCTCTACGGCCTGCCCGAACCGCCGGCGATACTCAACTTTATCGGTGGACTGGGTGGCGCGGACGTGCCGCCGGAGCGGATGAAATATATGCTGGAAAAGGCACTGGCTGCGGATAGGGGAGCAACACCGCACCTGGAGTTTATTGACCGATGAAACTGAAGGATATAGCCAAAGAGGAATTCTACCAGGCTTCCTACGGCTGTGCCGGCTGCGCGGCTGTCCTGATGGTGCGCCTTACGATAAAAGCGCTCGGTAAGAACAGCGTTTACGTGGTGCCAGCCAACTGTATCAGTACCGTATCGTGTTATTACCCGCAGGCGCCGTTCTTCGTGCCGTTCACGGTAATGGCCTTCGCCGCCACTGCGTCGGCTCTGTCCGGTATCAGCGCCGGCTTCAAGAGACGGGGTCGGGAGGATATCCATGTCGTTGGTCTTTCCGGTGATGGCGGCACCGCGGACATTGGCATTCAGGCGCTTTCGGGGGCGATTGACTGCGGCAACAAATTCATCTACATCTGTTATGATAATGAAGCGTATATGAATACCGGCATCCAGAGAAGCGGGCTGACTCCGTACGGGGCAACCACCAGCACCACGCCGAGCCCGTGCTTTGAAAACAGGCCCAAGAAGGACATGATGCGCATCGTGGCGGCGCATGATATCCCTTATGCCGCCACCGCCTGTACCTCTTATCCGCTGGACTATATGGAGAAGGTGGTGAAGGCGAGCCAGGTGAACGGCCCCACCTATATTCATGTCCTCGCGCCATGCCCCACGGGCTGGGGTTTCCCTCCTGATGAGACGATTGAAATCGGGCGTATGGCAGTAGAGAGTGGCATGTGGCATCTGACCGAGTTTGAGAACGGCGAATTTCGCACCACCTACACGCCGAAACGGCAGCGGCCGGTCTCGGAGTATTTAGCTACTCAGACAAGGTTCCGCCACCTCAGCCCGGAGCAAATCGCCGCCATCCAGAAAGAGATTGACGCCGCCCGCGATTAAGGCCAGGCTATCCTGATACTGAAGGAGCAATCATATGGACGCTATGGAAGCCATTTTATCCCGGAGGAGTATTCGCCGGTATACTGATGAGCCGGTGCCGGAAGAAATAATCACAGAGCTGATGGAAGCCGCAATGAGCGCTCCCTCGGCCAGCAATCAGCAGCCGTGGCAGTTCGTCATTATCAATGACCGCCGCATTCTCGATGAAATCCCCAAGTTTCACCCCTACGCTCACATGCTGAAAGAAGCTTCCTGGGCGATAGCTGTCTGCGGTGACCAGAACCTGGCGACGATGAGCGGATACTGGGTTCAGGACTGCTCGGCGGCAACGCAGAATATTCTCATCGCCGCCCATGCTAGGGGTCTGGGAGCGGTGTGGCTGGGTGTCTACCCCCGTGAAGAAAGAGCGAAAACGGCGCAGAAACTGCTCGGTCTTCCCGGGCACGTGATACCCCTGTGTTTTATATCAATCGGCTATCCCGCAGAGAAAAAACCGCCGGCTAACCGTTACGATGCTTCCAGGGTCCATCGCAACCGCTGGTAAACCGGCTTGGCTATGAAATCAGGTTGAGTGGCTGTTCGAGGTAGTTTTTCACGGTTTGCAGAAACTGCGCACCGAGAGCGCCGTCCAGAACGCGGTGGTCAATGGACAGGGTAAGGTTCATCACCGGCCTGATGACCATCTCGCCATTTCTGGCCACGACCTTTTCCGTGATTCTCCCCACGGCTAGTATCGCTGCTTCAGGGGGCTGTATAATGGCGCTGAACTGGTCAATATCATACATTCCCATATTGGAGATGGTAAAGGTACTGCCGGCCATCTCTTCCCTGGTGAGGGTGTGCTCTCTTGCCTTCTGCACCAGTTCGGCACGGTCCTGCGCGATTTCCGCCAGGGATTTCGTGCCGGCATTCCTGATGACGGGCACCATCAGACCGCCTTCGATGGAAGTGACCAGGCCGATGTCGATTCGCTTGAGCAGCTTTACCGAACCGTCAGCATAGGAGCAGTTGATGGCCGGGTTCTTCTCCAGCGCCTTGGCCACTACCTTGACAACAAGGTCGGTCAGTGTCAGCCTGATTCCGGTTTTACTTTCTATTACCGGCAGCAGCTGCTGGCGGACTTTCTGTAATTCCTGGGCGTCAACCTCTACCGTGAGGTAGAAGTGCGGCGTCTGAAAGCTCTCCGTCATGCGCCGGGCGATTACCTCGCGCATGGTGGACAGAGGAAGGACTTCCTCCTCTCTTTCTGCCGGTGCTTCGTGAGGAGTCGGTGCGGCAACCGCCCCGCCTTCCTCAGCGAACTTGAGCACGTCTTCTTTGGTGATTCTGCCGCCCGGTCCGGTTCCCGTTATCAGGCTTAAGTCAACGTTTTTCTCTCTGGCGATATTTCTGGCCAGTGGTGAGGCTTTAATCTCCTTCGATTCACTGGCTGGTTTCGGCGCTTCCGCTTTTGCTTCGGCCTTTGGCGGTTCTTCTTTCGCTTTGGCGGTAACCGGCGTCTCGACCCTGGGCGCTTCCTCACCGGGCTTTAGAATGAAGGCGATGGTGGTGCCTATCGGTACCTCATCTCCTTCCTTCGCCATTACCTTGCTCAAGATGCCCGAAGCCTCGGCTTCCAGCTCAAAAGAGGTCTTTTCACTCTCAATCTCCAGAATTATCTCCCCTTTTTCCACGGGGTCGCCCTCGTTCTTCAGCCACCGAACGATTTTGCCGCTCGTCATTGCCTCATCGAGTTTGGGGAAGATAACGGCCACAGCCATGCTGGTACCTCCACTCGTTATAAATCGAATTGCTCTGATTTTCTATTTGCCCATCATCTCGCGGGCTGCCGTTTTTATCTTTTCCGGATTGACCAGTATATACTGCTCCTGACCCGGGTTAAAGGATACCGGTGAATCCAGCGAGGCCACGCGCCTGATAGGGGCGTCCAGGTAATCAAACGCCTTCTCACCGATAAGGGCGGCAATCTCAGCGCCGAAGCCGCCGGTGCGGCAGGCTTCGTAGACCACCATCGCCTTGCTCGTTTTCTGCACCGAGCTCAGGATAATATCCTCGTCAAGCGGCTTCAGCGTTCTCAGGTCGACCACCTCAACATCGATGCCATCCTTGGCGAGCTCTTCGGCGGCTTCCAGGGCGAAATTCACGCAGCGCGAGTAGGTGATGATGCTCAGGTCCTTGCCTTCGCGCTTGATTTCGCCTTTGCCCAGCGGGATGGTGTACTCTTTTGCGGGAACCTCACATGCTTCGCCATATAATTTCTTATGCTCGATGAAGATGACCGGGTTGTCTTCTCTGATACTGCTCTTGAGCAGGCCTTTGGCATCGTAGGCATTGGATGGCATGACCACGTAGAGGCCTGGGATATGGGCAAAGATAGCCTCCAATGACTGTGAGTGGTGTGGCCCGGCGGCTACCCCGCCGCCACCCTGCGTCCTGATGACCACCGGTACCTTGACCATGCCGCCGGTCATATAGCGCAGCTTGGCAATCTGGTTGATAATCTGGTCGGCGGCGATGAAAGAGAAGTCTATATACATGATTTCCGCCACCGGCCTCATGCCGACCAGTGATGCGCCCAGCGCAGCACCGGCGATGCCAGCCTCGGCCAGGGGGGTGTTCCTGATGCGGTCGCGGCCGAACTCCTCAAGCAGTCCCTGGCTTACCTTATAGGAACCGCCGTATTCGGCGATTTCCTCTCCCAGCATAAAAACTTTGGGGTCGCGCTTCATCTCTTCGCGCAACGCTTCCCGCAGTGATTCTCGAACGGTTAGTTCTGGCATGTTTCCCCCCTTTTATATCAGGCGTAAATATCTTCCAGTGCTTCTTCCGGCGTAGGCTCGGGGCTTTCCTGGGCGAACTTGACCGCCTCATCCAGCTCCCGCAGCACGCTGTTTTCAATTTCATCAAGCTCAGCGTCCGTGGCCATCTTGTTCTGTACCATCTGCTGGCGCAGGCGCTTGATAGGGTCTTTTTTCTTCCATTCCTCGACTTCTTCCTTGGGCCGGTAGCTGGTACCGGGGTCGCCCATGTGGTGGCCGACGGTACGATAGGTGTTGGCGACGATGAATATGGGGCCTTCACCTTTGCGGCATTTCTAAATCGCTTCCCGGGCCACCTCGGCAACGGCAATGGCGTCATTGCCGTCAACGCTGATTCCGGGAATTCCGTATCCTTTGGCGCGGTCGGCAATATCGGTCAGGCGGGTGTAATCACGGGTGGGGGTGCTCTGCTGGTACTGGTTGTTCGAGCAGACGAAGAGCACGGGCAGGGACCATGCCGCCGCCAGCCCGATGCCTTCGTGGAAGGCGCCCGAGTTGGTCGACCCGTCGCCGAAGAAAGCCACCATGATGGTATCGAGGTTCTGCATCTTGAGAGCGGCGCCGACGCCGGCGGCGATGGGAAGGCCGTCACCGACGATGCCCGTGGCACCGAGGATGTTGCGTGATACATCGGCGATGTGCATGGAGCCGCCCTTGCCCTTGCAGTAGCCGGTCTTCTTGGCGAAGAGTTCGGCCATCATCCGGTCGAGCTGGGCACCCTTGGCGATGATATCGCCGTGGCCGCGGTGCGTCGTGATGGTATAGTCATCTTCACGGAGAAAGGCGCAAACTCCTGCCGGGACGGCTTCCTGTCCGATTGAGGAATGGACAAAGCCGGGCAGGCCTTTGCGGTACTCGATTATGGCCCTTTCCTCAAAAAAGCGAATTTTTACCATATTGGTGTAGATTTCTTTCAGCTTGGCAGCATCCATTTCTGGCATATCTTACCTCCTCCGAAATTACAGTTGGAGTTGAATTCCACAGTAAGATTATCATAATGTAGCTTACAGGGTCAAGGTTGACCTTGCAGACTTTTCCGCAGGGAGAGTATAATCCTTGTAACCCATTTTACCGATGTCTTTAATTTAAATCAGGAGGTATGCTGGTGAAAATAACTGACCTGCGTGTTTTCCAGACCCAGGGCGCACACGCCAACTGGACTTTTGTGAAAATATATACCGATGAAGGTCTTACCGGGGTGGGGGAAGCGAGCCTGGAACGCTTCAACGACGTGGTAGCCAAGGCGGCCGAGTCATTGAAGGACTTCCTCATCGGCAAGGACCCTTTCCAGATTGAATATATCTGGAATTCCATCTACAAGAGCACCTTCTGGCACGGTGGGGTTATCATACTCAGCGCACTGAGCGCAATCGAGCAGGCGCTGTGGGACATCAAGGGGAAGGCGCTCGGCGTACCTATTTACGAGTTCCTTGGTGGTAAGCTCCGGGATAAGGTGAGAGCCTATGCCAATGCCTGGGCCTTCCAGAAAATAGTGACCGAGGTGACCGCCGAGGATACCCCGGAATCAATTGCCGAGAATGCCCTGAAAATGGTGGGTAAAGGCTTTACGGCTATGAAATGGGACCCATTCCGTGAGGGAGGACAGGTCATTCCCAAGTCAGAGGAGGAGTACGCCATCGCCTGCGTCAGGGCGGTGCGGGAGGCAGTGGGGCCGTCTGTGGACATACTCGTTGAATGTCACGGTCGCTTCAACATGCACAGCGCCGTCCGCATGGCACAGAAACTGGAGCCATTTGACCCCTTCTTCTACGAGGAACCCATCCCGCCGGATAACATCGATGCTATGGCTGAAGTGCAGCGGTCGATAAACCTGCCCGTGGCCACCGGCGAGCGCCTCTTCACCCGCTGGGAATTCCGTGTTTTACTGGAAAAACAGGCGGCGCGCATAATTCAACCCGACATCTGCCACGTGGGCGGTTTTATGGAATTGAAAAAGATTGCGGCCATGGCTGAGGCCTACTATGTGTCTGTCCAGCCCCATAACTCAAACGGCCCCCTCTGCGTGCTGGCCAGCTTACACCTTGATGCCAGCATACCCAACGTGCAGTTCCAGGAGTTCTTCTACCCGTATCTTGACCTTTACAACGAGATGCTCACTGAGCCTATCAGGTATAAGGATGGCTATCTGGAAATCCCCTCTGGCCCTGGCCTGGGCACGGACATCAACGAGGAGTTTATCCTCAAACGGCCTCCGGTACCCCAACCTCAAATGGCCACCTGGATAGGTTCTTACTGGTAATTCTGGCATAAGGAGCATGCTGTGTTAGCAGAGGAGAATTATCGCTGGGACGAGACAACAGAAATCGTTGTTATCGGTTACGGGCTTTCCGGCGCGGTGGCGGCGATGACGGCCCATGACCTGGGTGCTCATGTTATCCTTCTGGAGAAGCAACCCGCCGAGACGCACTGCACCTGCAGCAGCATCGCCATGGGAGTGTTTTTGTCTCTCTCAAATGTTAAGCGAGCTACCGAGTATATGACGGCCCTGTGCCAGGTGGGCAGCCAGCCGGAGCTGCCGTGGACGGATGCGGAGACCGTGAAGGCCTGGATTACCTATACTGCCCAGAATAAGGACTGGATACTTCGACTTGGCGGCAATATCAAGTTTTTATCCAATGTCGCCGAGTTTCCAGAGCTTCCCGGTGCTGACAGCATGGAGTTGTGGAAATACCAGGGTAATGGCCTGCGCATGATGAAGTTCATGTATGACCAGGTCGCCTCGCGAAGGATAGACGTGTGTTATCAGGTATCAGCCATGCGGTTATTGACCGATAACACGGGCCGGGTAATCGGCGTAAAGGTGGCTGACTGTCGAGGGAACGCTTCCCGCGAGGTAAATATCCGGGCCACCCGGGCGGTTATTTTGTGCACCGGCGGCTTTGAGGAGAGCGAGGCGATGAAGCTGCAGTACCTCCGCGTCTACCCGATGTACTTCGCCGGCGGCACCGGCAATACCGGCGATGGTATCCGGATGGCCCAGGCGGTCGGTGCCGACCTCTGGCATATGAACTGCGTTTCGGCGCGGCTCTGCGCCAAGTTCCCGGATTTTCCCATGGGCGTTTTCATAGACTTCAGCGGCGGCGGCTGGAGCCAGCGCTCGATGAAAACGGAAAAAGAAAAAGCACCCGCCGGCTTCATTATCGTTGATAAATATGGTCGCCGCTACATGACCGAGGAATTGAAACCACATACGGCTTCGTATGAATGCGGCTGGTTTGACTCCTACAAACTGGAGTATCCGCGTGTGCCCAGCTATCATATTTTTGACCGACGGCGCATGGAATATGGCCCGCTGGCCCAGCAGTCGAGCGGTCCCACCGGACCGCACCGGCTTTACAGATGGAGCCAGGACAACCTGACAGAATTGCGAAAAAGGTGGATTGTGAAGGGTGATACGATTGCTGAGCTTGCCGCCAACCTCAATATGCCTCCGGAAAACCTGGCCAATACCATTGATACGTGGAACCGGCATTGCCAGGCGGGCGGCGACTCCGAGTTTGCCCGCAACCCGCTTGAACTCGTGCCGCTGGATGAGCCACCGTTCTTCGCCATCGGGTTATTTCCCGGCGGGTCAAATACGCTGGGTGGCCCGAGGCGGAACGGCCGGGCGCAGGTGCTCAATCCGTTCGGCGAGTTTATTCCGGGCCTGTATGCGGCCGGAGAGTGCGGTTCCATATTCGGCATGCTCTATCCTGCGGGCGGCGGTAACCTGGCGGAATGCATTGCCTTTGGCCGCATCGCTGCGGAGAATGCTGTGAGAGAAAAAGCGTAACCATAATATAGACCAAAGGGAGGAAAAACGTGAAACAGGCAGAGCTAAAAGGTAAGGTACAGACGGTATCGGGGTTGATTGAGCCGTCGGAGATGGGCATCACACTGCCACATGAACACCTCATCTGCGATGCCACTACCTGGTACCATGCATCAGATGAGGCCACAGAACGAAAATGGTCCCGTCACCCGGTGACCATCGATACCCTGTGGTGGATACGCTACCATCCCTTCCAGAATCTGGATGACCTTCAGCTTTTCGATGAGGAGCTGGTGATAGACGAGGTCATGCGTTACAAGGCGCTGGGTGGGGAAACCATCGTTGAGTTGACCGTAAGAGGCCTCTATCCCGACCCCAAAGCGGTAGCCCGCATCGCCCGCGTAACCGGCTTGAATATCGTTATGGGCACCGCTTACTATGTGGAATCTTCTTATCCGGCGACCGGCGTCGATGTGTACGCCAAAAGCGAGGAAGAAATAGCCGAGGAATTTATAAAGGACATATTCGAGGGCTTTGGTAATACCGGGATACACGCCGGTCTTATCGGTGAGATTGGCTGCTCCTGGCCTTTCACCGACAATGAGCGGAAAGTGGTTCGCGCCGGGGGGCGCGCCCAGAAGGCGACTGGCGCCGCCGTCAACATTCATCCCGGACAGGATGAAATGGCGGCTATGGAGTGCATCAAGGTACTGGACAAAGCTGGCGCTGACCTGAGCCGCGTGGTTATGAGTCACTGTGACCGCGCGGTGCGAGAGCCGGCGAATCGCGTTGAGCTGGCCAAGACCGGCTGCACAATTGAATATGACCTGTTCGGAAGGGAAGGCTACTATCCCACCCGTTTCCGGGTGCTGGATGTTCCCAATGATGCCCAGCGCATCAACGAGATAAAGGAGCTGGCCGATAAAGGTTTTGAGAAGCAGCTATTCATTTCGCACGATAATTACACCAAAAGCTCGCTCTGCCGCTACGGTGGCTGGGGCTACGGGCATATCCTGAGGGATGCCGTTCCAGTGATGAAAATCAAGGGGCTGTCTCAGGAGCTAATTGATACCATAATGATTGAAAATCCAAGTCGAATGTTCACCTTCGTGTAAGCGGAGAAGGAGGCAGACGAATGAGCAACCGAAAAAAAGAGACGGTGCCAGTACTGGCCTGGTACGGCGATGAGGAACTGGAAGTAGATTTCCCGGAGTCGTGGGACGTTACTTTTTGTGAAATGAAAGGGCACGACGCGCCACCTCTCTCCGACGCCGGAATACGGAAAGCCTTCGCCAATCCCGTTGGCACCAGGACGATAAAGGAGCTGGCCAGGGGTAAAAAAGAGGTGGCCATTCTCTTCGATGACCTTTCCCGGCCGACGCCTTCGGCGATGCTGATACCGTACATTCTGGAAGAGCTGGCTGCGGCGGGAGTTGGCGATGATAATATCAGGTTCATCGCCGCCATCGGCGCGCACGGCACGATGAATGGCATAGATTTCCGGAAGAAGTTGGGCGATGATGTCATGTCGCGGTTCCTGTTCTATAACCATAATCCGTACGAGAACTGCACGCCCCTGGGCGTGAGCAAATACGGGACACCGATTGAGGTTAACAGCGAGTTCGTTGCCTGCGACCTCAAAATAGGTATCGGTGCCATCGTGCCGCATCCGTACGGCTTTGGCGGCGGCTGCAAGATAATCCTGCCTGGCGTCGCCTCCATGCAGACGATTGCTTCCAACCATAACCGGCTGGTGTTCGACCCTTCGGTGGCTATCGGCAAGCTGCGCGAAAACGTTATCCTTGAGGACATTATCGAAGCTGCCCGGATGGCCAAACTCGATGTCAAAGTGGACGCCATCGTCAATCTGAAAAGAGAGGTCACCGCGCTCTTCGTGGGTGACCCGGTTGAGGAACATAAAGCAGGCGTTGAGGTCGCCAAAGAGCACTACGCTACGGATATGGTACGCAATGCCGATGTTGTGGTGGCCAACTGCTTCTCCAAGGCGAATGAGATGCTGCTGGCGCCGCCGGTGGTATCCCCGCTGCTGGCAGAGAACGGTGGCGGTGATATGGTGCTGGTGGTGGTGACGCCGGAAGGTCAGATACACCATTACTTCGACCGCAGTTTTGGTAAAAATTACGGGGGCCTGGGGTGGGGCCCGTTGTGCCGTAAAAACGCACTGCCCGGTAACACCAAGAAACTGACCATTTTAGCCCCATATCCGGATAAGGTCGGCGCCGACTGGGTGGCCCCGTATGAGATGGTGAACTGGGCAAGGAGCTGGCCGCAGGTAGTTCAAGACCTTGAAAAACGGTATGGCAATAAGGCCAAAGTAGCCGTGGTGCCGGATGCTACCGTCCAGTACTTTCCGGAAGCGGTACCGAAATGTGACGTTTGCTCCGGCTAGGCTGAAAAGGGACATAAATAAAGCAGGGTGTCGGTTGATTTTTCGCCGGCACCCTGCCTTTTATCTCATTTCGGGATATTTAGTCGCCGGGAATGGTAGGGCCTTTGGGCATGCCGCTGTGCGGGAAGTACTGCAGCGAGCCGTCGGGTACGACCACTGCTTTCGCCTTGTCCCCGTGGTTCTTTTTCAGTTCGGCCAGTATCTCAGCCCAGCTGTTAAGTATGGTAATCTGGTCAATCGGGCCAATCCAGTCGAGCCCGGCCTTGTCAATATATGGACCGAGGGCGTACATTCGCTTCACCCGGGCCGGCAGTTTCTTATGGGCTCCATAGAGCTGCCCGCCGATAGTCTTGCCGAAGCTGCGGGCAAGGTAGTGGCATATCTGCCCCTCGGGGATGTTACCGATGACGACGAGGTCGCCGCCGGATTCCTTGAGTATTTTGCTGCCCAGCCCTGCCACCAGTGCCGCCTCATTGGCTTTGGCATAGCAATTGGCTACGACGATGTCGGCATCACTCGGCGCCTCGCAGGCGTAGACTTTGCGGCCCATTTTCACGCCCTCACGCTGGGCTTTAACCAGGTCGCCGCAGTAGAGTCCGATGGTGTCCCGGTCGATGTTCACCAGGGCGTTGATGGAGAAATCAAGCCCCGCCATGCGGGCGATTTCCTCCATGTCCAGCCGCTGGACGTTATCATCCACTCTGCCCCATCCATCCAGCACCATAGTGCCAGTTTCGGAAATTGTGCACAGGCCGCCGTGATTGGCGGCAATGGACTTGGTGCTCGACACGCCGGGTAAAATCATCTTACCGCCGCCGCCGAAACCGGCGCTGGGATGGGGTACGAGTGAGCCAATTGATATCTTCAGGTCGCAGGCCATGAACTCGCTGTTCACCTCGACCGGAATGCCGCGCGAGGTGTCACCCAGGTAAGTGCAGTTTTCGTATGGATTATGGTTGAAGACGAAGTACTTCTGGGGAATGTCCTCACCCAGCTTTTTCTGGAAGTCCATGAGTTTCATCGCGCCGTGGAGACCGAGGGCGGCGATAAACCTGATGTTCTCGTCCTTGATGCCTCCCTCATGCAGCTCGTCCAGAACATGCGGGATAATCTTATCGGCTTTGGTCGGTCGGGTGAGGTCATCGAAGATAATGCATACGTCTTTTTTTCCTTTGGCCATCTCGGCAAGGCGCGGTGTCCCAATGGGCTTGCGGAGCGCGTCCTTTATCTGCCCATCAGACAATTTGGGGGCTTTCTCCCCCGCCATTCTGGGGACAATCACCTCCCAGGAATCGGGAAGCTCAAGCTCCAGCTCGGTGTCACCGTACCAGGGGAACTGCGGCACCTTGACAATCATAATTGTACCTCCTTTTTTATCTACAGTGCGGTTGAGTTAGCTTATCTTCCGATAAAGAGTCGTGCCATGTCAAGCGAAATCCATTGTCACATTTGCCTTATAATATTGGGCCGGTGGTGTACATTACCAGGAGCTCTCGATAATTGGTACGCATCTCCTGCTTGGTCAACTTGCCAGAGGCAGAAGCGATGATTTCCTGAAAGAATCGGTCGGCTACCTGGTCAATAGATTCCTTGCCTTCAATTATGGTGTCGGCATAGATATCATAGCAATCTTTTTCCTGGCTATCTCTTGGCCGGCTCGGATTGCTGACAATAACTATCTCCGGGAGCATCGGAAGTCCGCCTGCCCAACCGGGTAAGCAACGGAAGCTGGAAGTAAGACCGCCACCGAGATTATAGATATGTATCTGGATGCCCGCGGCCGCTTCGCCGGCAATCAATTCGCCGGTCATTGCGGTACCGTCCATGAAGAATAATCCCTTTCCCTGTGGCTTTTCCGCATATTCGAGAACGCCCTGCAAAGGGGAGGTGCCCGTTTTGGCGAAGGCGCCCAGAGATTTCTCTTCGATGGTGGTCAGGCCTCCGGCAATATTACCACGGGTAGGTTGCGAACCCCTGATGTCCTCTCCAGTGGCTTTAATCCTGGCCTCCATGCGTTCCACCATTTGCTCCAGTCGACTGGCTACCTCCTTAGTGATGGCTCTCTTGGCCAGCAAGTGGGTGGCCCCGACGACCTCGGTTGTCTCCGAGAAGATGGCGGTACCTCCCTCTGCAATCAACCTGTCAAAAACCTGTCCGGTAACGGCATTGCCGGAAATACCCGACGTGGCATTTGAAGCCCCGCATTTTACCCCCAAAGCGAGGTGGCTCAAAGCGAAGGGTTTCCTCTGCATCTGGGACGCCTCGGCTACCATGCGGCGGGCGGTTGTCAATCCCTTATCCAGTACTTCCTGGAAGCCGTTGCTGCCCATAATGGCCAGGGCCTCGACTGGTTTTTTTGATTTGACTATTTCTTCGGCAATCTGGGCAGGAGGGGGATTCTCACAGCCAACACCGATTACTATGGCGCCGGCTACATTGGGGTTGCTGCCCATACCGGCTAGGGTTCGTAATGCCCGTTCGTTATCGTCTTTGAGGCGGACGCAGGGATGGGTATGAATGATGGGCACAGCGCCCTGCACCGCATCAGCAATAGCGACGGCCATTTCGTTGGCACAGCGGCCACTTGAGATGACAGCCACATGGTTGCGTACGCCAACGGAACCGTCGGGCCTTTCATAACCTAAAAATTCCACTATTTCGCCTCCTTGGCGCCGGGAAGGAGAGCGCTTTCGACGTTATGGGTGTGAACATACTCACCATTATTTATCGGCTGGGTGGCCAGGCCGATTACCTCCCCGTACTTCAGAATTTTTTCACCCTTCTTGATATCAACAACGGCCAGTTTATGTCCGAATGGTACCGCCTGCCTGGCGGCCATTTCCCCAACCGGACCCGACTTTGAGACCAGGCTGATGGTTTCTCCGGCCTCAATATCGTTCAGGACGGTGGCGGTATTATCGTCGGGGTTGATTCTCATGGCTCTTTTCATCATATTACTTCCTCCTTAATCTGGCTTTTTTCAGGCAGATTAATTTTCGCTAGATTGCTGTATAAGAAGTATTGAGCATGGTCCGCAATGCGCTTTCGACCACTGCCGGATACAGGTCTCTAGGCTTTCCGACTAAATTTCTGAATCGCCCTCGGCCCTTTGTCGATTTTGAAGCCGGTGTAGGCGACTTCGCCAACATAGATGCTGCCCTGAGAATCAACGGCGATGGCGTGGGGCGCGGTGAATAAGGCCTTCTCCCGGTCCATTCCTTCCGCGGCCCATTCGGACAGCAGTTTGCCGTCGATTGTGTAAATGCGGACCCTATCCGCCAGGTCAGAGATATAGACGATATCATCGTCATCGATGAAAAGGTCGGTGGGGCGGAGCTGGTCGGTCCACATATCGAGCAGTTTGCCCTCGCTGTCAAATATCTGAATGCGGCTGTTTTCCCGGTCAGGAATCCAGACCCGTTCCTTTTTATCCACCCAGATGTTATGGGGCAGGCGGAACTGGCTTGGTCCGGTGCCCGGTCCACCCCATGAGAACAGGTATTTACCGTCGCTGCTGAATTTGTGAACTTCGGCGTTGCCATAGCCATCGGCAACGTAAATGTTGCCTGATGGGCCAATGTCGACGCCGGTGGGCCGGTTGAACTCGCCAACGGGAACTTCGGCGTAGCGCATTCC